>JABISF010000079.1 GCA_018699935.1 Flavobacteriaceae bacterium
GCCCGATTTACAAACATAGAGATCGAGTAAACCATCGCCGTTTACATCGGCAAAGGTAGCTCCCGTGGACCAAACATTTTTACAGGCTACACCGGCTTTTTCTGTAATGTCTTCAAATTCCCAATTTCCCTTGTTTAAAAACAATTTGTTATCCACCAAATTGCCTGTAAAATAAACATCTATCAAGCCATCATTGTTGATGTCTCCCAAGGCTACTCCGGCACCGTTGTAAAAATTGCGATAGGTATATGGGTTGAAATCGGGGGTATAACTTAGGGAATTATCAAAACGCAGCGCGGTTTGCTCGAGTAAGACAAATCGTGTTTGTTTCTTAGGGGAACAGCTCAGAAATAGCAAAGAAGAAAGTAAACTTAAAACAGCTGTTTTCATCGCTGTAAAGTTAAAAAAAAAGGGCAACGAATAGTTGCCCTTTTAGAGATATTAGTTGGGTTACAAATTAGTACCCAGGATTCTGTTTTAATGATCCACTACTCGATGTAATTGCTTCGGTAGGAATCGGCATTAAAGTTCTGAAAGATTCTGAAGCTCCTTTTTCAAACCAAGATTCTCCAAATTTTCCAAAACGAATCAAATCCGTACGTCTTTTTGACTCTTGATAGAACTCACGTCCACGCTCTGCCAAAAACTCAGCAGCATCAATCGAGCTGTAAGCCGATACTTTGGCACGCGTACGAATCACGTTCACATCATTCAATGCCAAGGACCAATCCCCTGCTGCACGAGCGGTTGCTTCTGCACGGTTCATATACATCTCTGTCAATCGGAAAATTGGGAAGTCATTACTCTTCTCATTTCTCTCAAACTGTGCATGACTGAATTTGTACATACGCGCTCCACTCTGACGAATTGAGTTCGGTGCCAATTCGTTGATCTCTGGCGAATAGCTCAACAATAAGTTCTTTGTACCATCTGCGTTGAAATCATCCGCTGCCCAGTCACTCAATGGTGTTCCTGCATAAGAATACTGCTGTCCTACTAGGAAGTTTGATTTCTTACGAATATCTCCATCTTCATAAGACTCATAAAACGCTTGAAGGGTTTGATACCCATTCCATGGCTGTGAGTCAAAGTTGAATGAAAACTGTGAAGGCTGGTGAAGTCCCATCATGTGGAAGTTCATCCCACCTCCTGTTTCACCGTCAAAAGGCACAGTGAAGATTGTCTCTGGGTTGTCTTGGTTGTTGGGTGCAAACATCGCAGGATAGCCTAACAATTCGTCCGGATCTGTTGCCACACCAGGACGCTTGGCCAAGTTCTTCACTTTTACTGATTCATCTGTCAAAACATAAGGACCGTTGTCGATCACCCATGAGGCAGCATCCGCTGATTCTTGCCAACGTGCTGTTCCTGTGTATACCTCAGCATTCAAATACAGTCTAGACAATAAAGCCACAGCTGCATATTGATTGATACGGTATTTCTTTGGACTGGTTGTCAAATCACTGTTGGTTAAATCCATAGAAGCAGAAACTGCTGACACTCCAAGTGCCGCCAATACTTCGCTTTCTATAAAGTTAAACACCTCTTGACGAGAAGCCTGTGGTGCATCTTGTCCAGGAGAAGTTACAATCTTAACGTTTCCGAAAAGATCGATCAATCTCCAATAGAAAAATGCACGCAACACTCGCAACTGAGCTGTCTCATTAGCTGTTATGCCTGATTTTGCTAGGGTGTTGTTCACCTCTGTAATGGAATTATAAGCAGTATTCCAAGTGTTTGTCAATGGACCACTCGCAGCAGTATAGGTGTGACGGTGCATCTCTAACCAGATCCCTCCATCATACCAGTCTCCTCCTTTTTGTCCTACTTGCATCTCATCGGAAGAAACGGTTTGAACGGACCAATAATCATTGTGTCCTGCTGTTCCTCCTCTTAGTTTTTCAAAGGCAGCACCAATTTGATCCTGCACGGCTTGGTTGGAACCATCCGTTTGACTCAAGTCCACGGATACCCCGGGAACAGTCAAGTCACCTGTAAAATCTCCTACTAATTCCTCTTCTAAATCTGTACAGGAAATAACGACTGCACAAGTCGATAGAATAGCAAAAAATGATCTTTTAATATTCTTCATAGTATTTGTTGATTTCATCATTATTAAAAGTTTATGTTTAATCCTAAAGTAACTGTTCTAGAAGAAAAATAGTTGATTCTTCTGTCGATACCAGGAGCCAAAACATCCCCTTGTCCGGGAACAAAATTCCCGCCGCTGTAGGATCCTGGATCTACTAAAGCAGGTTCGGGATCCGTACCCGTATAGTTTGTAATTACAAAAGCATTCTGAACGTTGGCAGAAAGCTGCGCTCCTGTAATAAATGAACCTTCTGCAATGTTAAAGTTGTAGGCTACCGTAAGGTTATCCAACTTAAAGAAGTCGGCTTTCTCTACATACAATGAACTAAACTGAGCTGCTGTCAATTCTGGAATTGCTAAACTCGTATTTACAAAGTTGTAAGACGACTGACTCGCAATTCTTGGCTCGTAAAACGCTCTGAAAGTGTTTACCAAACTGTGTCCGAAAGCACCTCTAAAGAAAGCGTTTACTGACCAGTTGCCAAAGCTTAGGTTGTT
The DNA here is from genome assembly GCA_018699935.1 of Flavobacteriaceae bacterium. GTDB lineage: Bacteria > Bacteroidota > Bacteroidia > Flavobacteriales > Flavobacteriaceae > MS024-2A. The sequence continues at coordinate 2,590 of JABISF010000079.1, forward strand.
TGACCATCCCATTTCCAAAGTAGGAACACCGTTTCCAGCAGCTTCGAAATCTGCATCCGCATCGTTCCACTTGTCTTGTGCAGCAACCACTTGTCCGTCGCCGTTGATGTCAGCAAAAACGGGTGATCCGTCTGCTCCCGCCGATTGAAAACGAGGCGCCCAAATTTGTCCAATCACTTCGCCAGGACGTACAAGCACCATGTTGGTACTGTTCTGTCCAGGAGCACCGAGGTTGGCACGAATATCTCCATTTTCTAATACATACTCTTCCAAGATGGTTTTGTATGAAGAAAGGTTGATACTGGTTTGGTAGTTGTCGTTTACTTCATAGCCTAGGTTCAATTCAATCCCTTGGGTATTGATCTTTCCTGAGTTTTCAAATCGTCTGTCAAAACCATAAGTAGCAATATCTACTCTGGTTTCTAAAATAAAGTCAGAGATGTCACGGGTGTACAAATCAAGCGTCGCATTGAATTTGCCTTGTGCAAACTCAACTCCTAAGTTGGTTTCTGCTTTTGACTCCCATTTCAAATCGGGGTTAGCAGCACGTGCTTGAGAAGTGTTTCCTGTACCTCCTGAATCATATCCAAAGTTGTAGATTACTTGAGAAAGTCCTGTAGGACCGGGTAAAGACCCTGTTTCTCCGTATCCTAAACGGATTTTGAAGGTGTCAAAGTCTGTACCAGCATATTTGTTGATGTCAGCACCCACACCAAAGGCTGGGAAGAATCCCCATTTGTTTCCGTCTCCTAGTTTGGTGGAACCTTCTTGACGAACAGAAGCGTTTACATAAATCGCATCGTCAATCACCATATTCAAACGACCAAAGAAGGCGATGATTTTGTTATCAGGACCTTTGTAACTGTTGGCCGTGATAAATCCAGCATTTTGTAAATCCTGAGATGCATCGATATTGTCGCTAAAATCTAGTACATCACTTGGAAAATCTCCTAAACCAAAGTTTCTGTTTTTGAAGTTATCTTGTTGAAAAGAGTAACCACCCGTAAGGTTTAGGTTAAATCCTGTAAAACTTTTGTTATAGGTTCCGTAGATTTCATACAACTTGAATGAGTAACGTGTATTCTCGAAAGAAGCAGATCCTCTTCGAGTTGGACTTAATGCGTTACCATCCAAAAGCGCAGTAACAGGAACATATTTTCTGTTGTCGTTTTTAGACGTTTGATTCGCTGCTCTAAAATAGACACTTAAATCATCGGTTAATGAATAATCCAATGCCATGTTGTAGTTTAACTCGATACGCTCACCATCCCAAATGTGTTGCTCTGCGATGGATACAGGGTTGAAACTATCAAAAAGACCAAAGGTTTCAAAGTAACCTCCAATAACATCTCCAGAATTACCGGGGAAAAATTCAGATCCGGCAGTGTAAATAGGAGCGGTTGGGTTAAATAAAGTAGCATACTTCATGACCAAAGGATTCCCAAACTGAGATTGTCTTTGTGTGAAAGACGCATTGAAACTGATTTTCAATTTATCGTTGAGTGCTTTCGTTGTGATGTTGGCTCTTGAGTTAAATTGCTCAAATCCGGTATTGTTGACAATCCCTTCTTTTGTTCTGCTGTTGGCTGAAATACGATAAGTGGTATTTCCAAAACCTCCAGAGGCAGAAATGTTGTGAATTTGAGATAATGCATTTCTTGTTACAGCATCTGTCCAGTCGGTGTCACCACCCAAGTCAGAACCACCTGCAGCTTTAAATTCATCAGCAGTCATCACATCAATACGGTTTAAAATGCTTGAACTGGCCAATTGACCGTTGTAGTTCAATGTCATTTTTCCAGATTGACCGGATTTGGTAGTAACAATGATTACCCCACTCGATCCTCGTGAACCGTAGATCGCAGCGGCAGAACCATCTTTCAATACGTTGATGGAATCAATATCATTGGGGTCAACGTTGTCTAACGAAGCACCAATAACACCATCCACAACCACTAAAGGAGAAACGTTGGCACCTACAGTAGAAAGTCCTCTTAAACGAATCGTTCCGGCTGAGTTTGGATTACCTCCTTTGTTATAAACACTAAGACCAGCTACTTTACCTTGCAGTAATTGCGCAGCATCATTGATGGGTCCTTTGTTAAATTCTTCTGCGGTGATTTTGACAACTGCAGAAGTAATCTCTTTTTCGTTCTGAGTACCATAACCTGTTACAATTACTTCATCAAGTTCATTACTAGCCTCCAAAGAAACAGTGATGTTTTGATCTGCACTTGAAATGGTTACTTCCTGAGATGAAAACCCTACAAACGAAATTTCAAGGACATCACCTACATTGGCATTGATGGTGAAATTACCATCAAAATCTGTACTTGTTCCTTGACTCGTTCCCTTTACAACAACTGCTGCCCCAGGTAGTGGTCCGTCTTCACTAGTGACAAGTCCACTTACACTCTGAGCAAAACCCGCCGTTGCAAGAAGCAAAAAAATAATGCTAAACATTAACTTAGAAAAAGTTTTTTTCATTTTTTGTTTGTTTATAATTAAAGTTAATAATAAATAGTTCATTCCATGAAGAACTACTTGAAGGGCAAAAATATTAATATTTTCTTAACATATGAAATTTGTTAAAAGAATTTAATTTATGTACATGAAAAAGTTCTTAAAAAAACAACTCCCTTTTAGCTGCGTTAAAACCCGAAAAGACTGAATCGGTAAAACTTTTAAGCCATTCCAAAACATCCTTTCCATAGAGAAAAAGAATTTGTCATTTTATTAAAAAAATTAAACAAAAGCTTTGAAATATTTTGTAGGCAATAGTTTGTACTACTGGAATTTAAAATTGTAGGTCAAGGAAACCAAAGTTCCTTTAAGCACATTAATCTCATATGCACCTAAAGGACTGCCTCCAAAAACATCTCCATTCAGACTCCCTTCGCGTTGGGTAAAATAGATGTTATACGGATTTTTTCTACTGTATACATTATATAAGGTAAACACCCAATCGCTTTTGAAGCGTTTGCTTGGGTCTTTACTGTAGGCAATCTTCCATGAAAAATCTAAGCGATGATAGGTGGGAAGTCGGGAATTGTTGCGTTCCAAGAAAATAGGTATGGTCTGATTGTCTTGCTCAAAAATTCCATTCGCAATAGAATAGGGTCTTCCCGTTTGGGCAGTAAAGGTAAAATTAAAAGAATTGTAGGCATCCCCCTCAAAGTTGATATTTGCATTGACCGTGTGGGGTCGATCAAAATCGGAAGTAAACCAATTGTTGTTGTTGATTCGATTTTGAAGTTCCGCTTCATTGGTTTTAAGCAAACTTCTGGAATAGGTATAATTGAAGAAGCCATTGATTTTTCCTAACGATTTTCGGGCACTCACTTCTACACCGTAGGTTTTCCCATCTGCTTGGGTTATTTCACGTTCTAGAAAATCTGCTAAAAAGAAATTGGCTCCGGGTTTATAAGTCAAATTATTTTCCGTGTCTCGGTAGTAGCCCTCCACACCAAATTCATAATTGTCGTTGTCAAAATCTATATAATACCCCAATCCATAAGTATCATTTTTCTGAGGCAGGATATAGCGATCCGACATTTTCCAGCGGGAAGTGGGCAAAGGCGTAGCCGTATTGTAGATGTTTTGTACATATTGGTGCAAACGCGCGTAACTCATCTTGAGCGAGCTGTTTTCGCCCAACAGATAGCGAGCACCCAAGCGAGGTTCCAAATTATTATATGACACCACTTCGGCTCCATCGGCAAAATCAACGACATCCGTGCGGTTTCCATTGGTGTCGTATGTTGCTTGTTGATAGGGCCCTTGTAACTGATAAAAGGTTTGCCGCAAACCCGCAGAAACAGAAAGGCTTTCAAAAGGATTCCAATTCAGGTTGGTGAAGGCAGAAATTTCAAGACTTTTTTCGATCCCCAAGCTGACCGGGTTGATACTGTTGCCTACTCCCGGGTCTAAACTTCCGGGATTGATGGTGTTTGCATTCCATTGCGCACCGACATAAAAATCCAATTTTTCGGAGCGTTGATCGGCAAATTCCAATTGGTTGCTCCAGTTTTGAATCCGCGAATCAAAAGTAATGACATTGTCACTGTCTGCTTCGGGAAAAAGATTTTTGGGTCGATAGCTACTAGAAATTACTTTGGCCGTTAAACTGGTGGTGTTTTCGAAGGTATGCAACCATCTGAACGTATGATTGGAGGTTACAAAGTCATATTGATTGGCAGCCGCATTGATGTTTTCAATATTGGTGATTAAATCCAATTGATAAAAATCGTTGGTATTAAAATACGTATAAGAGACTTGATTATTGGCATTGGGCAAAAACATCAATTTGGTTGTACTGTCTATAAAATTTGCCTTAGTGTTTTTTAGTCGAGGAATTAAAAGGGGAAAAAGAAAATCGGTGAAGCCAGCACGACCTCCGGTCAATAAAAAGAGTTTGTCTTTTATCAAAGGAGTGGTGAGCGTCAAGCGACTGGAAATCAACCCAATACCTCCTTCAACCGTAGTTTTATCGGTAAGGGGTGATTTTACTTTTACATCCACCACCGAAGCAATTCGACCTCCATAACGCGCGGGAATATTGGCTTGATATACATTTACTCCCGAAATCACATCGGGGGTAAAAACTGAAATTAATCCGAAAAGATGGGTGGGGTTAAAAACCGGGGCAGATTCAAACAACATCAAATTTTGATCTAAAGAACCCCCTCGGATCGATATCCCGTTACTCACATCACCCGAACTGTTCACTCCGGCCATCATCGTCATACTTCGCAAAACATCAAATTCTCCCAACGGAGTGGGCAATTTTATTAAGTCCCGAGCGGAGACTTCCAAAACTCCCATTTGAGGGGTTTCTACATTTTTGTTACGCCTTCTTGCTAAAACAATAATTTCTGACAGCGTTTCCTCCGCCGGACTTAGAGAAATATTCAGCTCCGTGTTCTTAGTCAAAACAACTTCTTGTGCTTGATTCCCATAACCCAAGTACTGTATGCTGATTTGATAGGTGTCGGGTTTTAATTTTTTACTAAAAACCCCATTCATATTCGTTATCCCTCCGCAGGCGCAGGGATTTATTAAAATATTGACGTCTTGTAACGGCAATTGGGTTTCTGTGTCCGTCACGATGATGGTCAATACTTGATCTTGTGCCTGTATATAGGACATACTTACAAAAAGGATGAAGACAGTGAACGCTAGACGAGACCGTATTTTTGTTTTATTCATTTTCCCAGTTTAAGGGTTGTACAGCGGTTCTGTATCTGCTTTCCTCACAGGGAGCGTCGTAGGTGAGCGGTGCCGGAAGCGGTGCGCCATACAATTCAGGCTGCAATAAATTTGTAGTTCGAATGATGTTCTCAAAAATTTGATCTCTAGCAATTGAAACCGACCGCGTACTGCCCGAAGCGACCGTAAAACGACCCAACACAGCCTCTTCTGAATCATCGGCATTGTATAGGTTTCCAATCAAAGCCGAGGGTAAAGGTGCATTTAAACTGCTGTTGTTATTCACAACATCTTTGACGGTTTTGTAATATTTATGAGCACTTTCCGTAATGTTCAACTGCAGCACTTCGACCAAAACTTTGGACTTTCCATATAAAGGAACATTGGCCACTACAAGATTTTTAACATCCTTGCCATTGGTGAAGGTATCATCAAAAATAGAGATGCCTTCATTATAGCGAATCTTCCAACAGGGCACGGAGCAGCTGTAGGTGTAATAATCTAAAGCTCGGCGATTGTTGGCCACCGAAACACATTCTCCAAAGCGCAAAACCCCATCAAAACAAATGGCACAATAGGCCTCAGGTTCAAAGGTCCTGTATTGATAGTAATAATAATTTTCGATTTCTTGGGGATCTTGAAAGTCTATCCGCACCTCGTGTCCGGGTATGTACACATTTTTGATTTCGTCGTATTCCAATTCTTTTTTATAGGTGTAATCAATGGATTGAATACTGACAGAAATGGGCGCTTTCTCGGGTGTAGATTTAAAGGTTTTTCCCCCGGGAAGGGTTGCCTCTATATACCATTCGGAAGCTTCTTGAATAACAAAATCAAAAGGAGCGACATACTGACTTTCCGATTCCTCTAGTGACAAGCGGGTTCCACTTGCCTCATTGATCAATGCTACCCTACTGCCCGAAACAAAGCGTGATTTGTACACCCCATAATCCAAATAGCTGGTTCGTATCGATACAAAAGTATTCCCTGGAATGGTGGAGGCAATCCCGTCAATAATTACCAAATCTTCGATATAATCAAACTCTGGTGCCACCGGATCGATACACGAGCCAAACATTACTATAAATACCCCTAACAAGGTTGAATTTTTGAGCCGCATTAAAAAAGTTGAAGATAAAGTCAGTGTACGCTTATGTTTTAAAGGAGTATGAAATTGATATAGTTTCAATTAGTGAAGGTAGTATTAATTCCAATGAACCGACTTAAAAATTTAAATTAAATTATCGGGAAGGGTTTTTTGAGGATCTTATTGGGAATTGGGAAATAAAAAAGGGGCGTGATTTTCTAAAAGATTAATTTTTTACATTAAAATACGTTTGAGATTTCCATTTTTTATCATCTCCTCCAGAAAAAGGGCTATCATAAAAAACTTCAACGAGTGGATATTTTAAGTTTTTTTCGTTCAAATCAAATTCTCTAAACATTTGAAACCATCCATGATGAGTTTTATATAATTGCTAAGTGCATCACAATCAATAATTGCAACGGTTTCCAAAGCTCTAAAAAACTATTCCGATGTGAGTCCAAAAACCAAAGCCCGTGTGTTGGAATATGTGGCGCAGGTCAATTTTAAACCCAACTTTCAAGCCTCCTATTTAAGAACTCAAAAAACGAAATTGGTCGGGGTAATTTTACCCGATATCAATCATGATTTTTTTAATAAAATTTTAAAAGGAATCATCACCGCTGCCGAGACACAAGACTACAACGTTTTGGTTTTATGCTCCAATGAATCTTTTGAAAAGGAAGTGGAACAAATTCATGACTTGCTCCAACGAAAGGTTGACGGGATTTTTCTTTCCATTGCCAAAAACACCTATCGTTATGAACACCTGGAGGCCATCAAAGCAGCAAACGTTCCGTTGGTTTTATTCGATCGAATTGCCAAGGTGGTGAATTCCATTCGTGTAGCCATTGACGATCAACAAGCAGCATTTATGGCAACGGAACATTTGATCCAACAGGGCTGTAAAAATATTGCGCATTTCAGAGGCGATTTAATCCCTCAAATGTCAATTGATCGCTTTTTGGGTTACAAAAGGGCGTTGGAACATTACGGGCTTCCCTTTCACAAAGAGTGGACCTTTATCTGTGCAGAAAACAGTATAGAAAACGGTAAAATGAATGCTGAAATCCTATTGAAATCGGCACCTGAAATTGATGGCTTATTTACCATTACAGACCTTGCTGCCGTGGGAGCCATCAGTTATTTTAAAGAACAAGGACGGCGGATCCCCAAAGATATCGCCGTGATTGGATTTAGCAATTGGGCCATTGCACCCCTAGTTACTCCCACCCTAAGCAGTGTGGAACAAAACGGCTATCTGATGGGGCTGAAAGTTGTTGAATTATTTTTTAAAGCTCTAGAAAAAAGTAATGAAAATGAAGAACCCCCAATTTATGAATCGGCAATCATCCCTTCTCAATTGATTATTCGGGACTCTTCTTTGCGGATAAAAAACTGATGTTGCGTTGGAGTCCTTCGTATTTGGCGCGTTTTACAGCACTTTTTTGAAATAATTTTCCGAACACCTCCTCGGTCATTTCTTCCCAATCCTTTTGGGTTAAATCGAGCAGATCGGGATGGGGATCCAACTTGGGCTCTGTGTGTGGGGTGGCAAAACGATTCCAAGGACAGACGCTTTGACAGACGTCACAACCAAAGACCCATTGCTCCATCTTTGTTTGAAATTCTTCCGGAATCGCCTCTTTTAATTCTATGGTTAAATAGGAAATACATTTGCTTCCATCTATTTGGTAGGGTGCTATAAGAGCTTCTGTAGGGCAGGCGTCAATGCAAGCCGTACAACTGCCACAATGATCGGCTACCGGGAGGTCGTATTCCAATTCCAAATCAATGATGAGTTCGGCAATAAAGAAAAAAGAGCCTGCTTTTTTGGAGATCAGATTGGTGTTTTTTCCCATCCAACCCAAACCACTTTTGGCTGCCCAAGCCTTGTCCATCACCGGTGCCGAATCCACAAAAACACGCCCCCCTACTTCCCCAATCTCTTGGTGAATAAAGGTCATCAACTGTTTGAGTTTGTCCTTAATAACCAAATGATAGTCCTGCCCATAAGCATAGGTTGAAATTTTAGGAGCGGTTTGATCCGTCTGTACTTTATCCGTATGGTAATTCAACAAGAGCGAAACGACGCTTTTGGCACCGGGCACCAAAACTCTAGGATCCAATCGTTTGTCAAAATGATTGGCCATATAGCCCATTTTCCCGTGGTGATTTTGATTGAGCCATTGTTCCAAACGCGGTGCTTCAGCCTCTAAAAAATCGGCTTTAGAAATCCCACAGGACATAAAGCCCAAGGTTTTTGCTTGTGCTTTGATTTTTGAACTGTATTCGCTGGATTTTAACACCTTAGGTGGTTTCGTATCAAAGGGTTAAAATAAGCCCTCTTGATTATTTTTAATCCTCCCTAAATGTTGATACGCTCGGGCAGTAACTTCTCTTCCTCTGGGCGTTCGCATGATAAATCCCTGCTGAATTAAAAAAGGTTCATAGACCTCTTCTATGGTTTCGGCGTTTTCGGAAACGGCAGTAGCGAGGGTGGTTATCCCCACGGGACCGCCTTTAAATTTATCAATGAGGGTTGTTAGAATTTTGTTGTCCATTTCATCCAATCCATGGGCATCTACCTGTAGGGCTTTTAGCGCATATTGAGTAATTTTCATGTCGATGGAACCATTGCCTTTAATCTGCGCAAAATCTCTTACTCTGCGTAAAAGGGCATTGGAAATACGTGGCGTCCCACGACTTCTTCCCGCAATCTCAATGGCGGCATCCAAATCGATGGGAACGTTGAGAATTTCCGAACTCCGCTCAACTATAGTTGCCAAAAGTTCCGTTGAATAATATTCTAGCCGATTGCTGATACCAAAACGGGCCCGCATGGGTGCCGTGAGCAATCCGGAACGTGTGGTTGCCCCCACCAAGGTAAAGGGCTCTAGGTTGATTTGAACCGATCGTGCGTTGGGCCCCGATTCAATCATGATATCTATTTTATAATCCTCCATGGCAGAATAGAGATATTCCTCTACGATGGGGCTTAAACGATGAATTTCATCAATAAACAATATGTCTCTGGCTTGTAAATTGGTCAACAAACCCGCCAAATCTCCGGGTTTGTCCAAAACGGGTCCCGAAGTGAGTTTTATTCCTACCTGAAGTTCGTTGGCCAAAATATGCGCAAGGGTGGTTTTTCCCAAACCGGGAGGACCGTGAAAAAGGGTGTGATCCAATGCTTCATCACGTTGCTTGGCCGCTGCTACAAAAACCTTTAAATTTTCTAAGATTGCATCCTGCCCGGCAAAATCGTCAAAATTCAGCGGTCGCAAGGCGCGATCGATGTCTTGTTCTTCGGGAGAAAAACGCTCTTTTTCAGGATCTAAATGCTCATTCATCCTTTCAAAGATACTTCATTCTAAACAAAAAATGCTTACTTAAGAATATGTCCGTCGGAAAATTGTTTCAATTTATTGGGAGCCTCAATGCGCAGTTGTTTTCCTTTTAATTGAATCCAATTTTTTTCTTGAAAATAGGAAAAGGCACGGATTAAAGATTCCGTGGCTACGCCCACTAGATTGGCCAAATCTTCTCTTCTTAATTTCACGTCAATAAATCCAGAGGAAAGAGTTTCAAAATGCATTGGGAGTTCCATGATTATCTCTGCTACTCTTTGATGCATGTTTTTTTGTCCCATAGCAACAATCTTATCATCCGAACGTTTTCGGAATACCGTTTTGGTCTCCCAAACCCGAAATGATGAATGTTCAAACAGAAATGCATCAGCATTAAATATTTTTAAATCAAATAAATGGCTCCAAAAAATTAGGATAACGTATGCCCATAAAAAAAACCTTATTCTCAAAAAGTGAATAAGGCTTTTTCGTTTATAAATAAAACTGTTTTAATGCTGCAGCTCCTCTTCTCCTTCTTTTAGGGGAATATGCTGTGGAATAAAATCTTCATCATGACCTAGTTTGGAATAGTCATAGGCCCAACGGTGTACATGAGGAATTGCTCCTTCCCAGTTTCCGTGAATGTGCTTGATGGGAGCTGTCCACTCCAAAGTGTTTGATCTCCATGGATTTTGTTCGGTTTTCTTACCGTAGAACATACTGTGGATAAAGTTGTAAAGGAAAACCAATTGCGCCGCTCCAGCAATAAGTGCGAAAATCGTAATCAACACATTGATGTCCGCTAAATCGTCAAAGTAAGGGAAAGCCGTGTTGGTATAGTAACGACGGGGTAAACCGGCCATTCCAATAAAGTGCATCGGGAAGAAAACCCCATAGGCACATACGGCGGTCACCCAAAAGTGAACATAGCCTAAGTTTTTATTCAACATACGTCCAAACATTTTGGGGAACCAGTGATAAACTCCTGCAAAGAGGCCATATAGGGCAGAAATACCCATAACCAAGTGGAAGTGTGCCACAACAAAATAGGTGTCGTGAACGTTGATGTCCAACGTACTGTCTCCTAAAATAATTCCGGTCAATCCTCCTGTAATGAATGTAGAAACCAAACCGATGGAAAACAACATGGCAGGGTTGAGTTGCAAATTCCCTTTCCACAGGGTGGTGATGTAGTTAAAAGCTTTTACTGCCGAAGGAATCGCAATCAAAAGGGTGGTAAAAGTAAATACAGAACCTAAGAAAGGATTCATTCCAGAGATAAACATATGGTGTCCCCATACAATGGTGGACAAAAATGCAATCGCCAGAATTGAGGCAACCATGGCTCGATATCCAAAAATGGGTTTCCGCGCATGGGTTGCAATAACTTCAGAAGTAATTCCTAAAGCCGGTAAAAGTACGATGTACACCTCTGGGTGCCCGAGGAACCAAAACAAGTGTTCGTAGAGTACGGGAGATCCACCTTGGTAGTGCAATACTTCACCTTGAATGAAAATATCGGACAAGAAGAAAGAAGTACCAAAACTACGATCCATGATCAACAACAAGGCTGCGGATAATAGCACGGGGAAAGAAACCACCCCAATAATAGCCGTTACAAAAAACGCCCAAATGGTTAATGGCAAACGAGTCATACTCATCCCTTTGGTTCTGAGGTTGATGACCGTAACGATATAATTCAATGATCCCAAAAGTGAAGAAGCAATGAAAATAGCCATAGAAACCAACCACAAGGTCATTCCGGTTCCAGAACCGGGTTGTGCTTGCGGTAATGCACTCAAAGGGGGATAGATGGTCCAACCTGCCGCTGCGGGTCCTGCCTCTACAAAAAGAGAAATCACCATGATGACACTGGAAAGGAAAAACAACCAAAAAGAGATCATGTTCAATAGTCCAGAAGCCATATCACGAGCACCAATCTGCAATGGAATCAAGAGGTTACTAAAGGTTCCACTCAATCCGGCGGTGAGTACAAAAAAGACCATAATGGTACCGTGAATGGTTACCAATGCCAAATAAACATTGGGATCCATGACACCGTTGGGTGCCCATTTTCCCAGAAGGACTTCGAAAATCCCAAAAGGTTGCTCCGGCCAAGCCAGTTGTAAACGGAATAAAAGCGACATCGCAATTCCGATAATTCCCATGAAAAGACCTGTAATTAAATACTGTTTAGAGATCATTTTATGATCCTGACTAAAAATGTATTTCGTTACAAAGGTTTCTTTGTGATGATGTCCGTGATCCTCCTCGTGTTCGTGCGCTACTGCTGTTGACATATCTTAAATTTAATAATTATTAGTTATTGAATAACCTCAACAAAGGTTTGTTGTTCTGCCATCCATTTTTCAAATGCTTCGGGTTCTTCTACAATAATCTTCATCTGCATATTGTAATGCGATGCACCACATATTTTATTGCAAAGTAATAAATAATCAAAAGAATAAGGTTCGAGTGCTTCTTCGCCATTGGCAACAAGTGCTTTACTATTTTCTACTCGAATAGCATTAATCTTCTTGACCTTTGCAATCATATCCGGAGTTTGACGCATTTGCGCTGTTGTCAAATTAGGCGTAAAGGCAAATTCCGTAATCATTCCGGGCACACAATTCATTTGTGCTCTAAAATGGGGCATATAGGCCGAGTGCAATACATCTTGCGAACGCATTTTAAAAATGACTTCTCGCCCTACAGGCAAATGCAGCTCCTGAACGACCACATCATCCAAACCATTTGGATCAGTCGCATCGATACCTACTAAATTTTTTCCTTCAAAATCTTGTAAAAAACGGACATTGGCATCTCCCAAAACACCATCTTCTCCGGCATATCTGGCTTTCCAATTGAACTGCTGTGCGTATAGCTCAACTACGAGGGCATCTTCATTTTCCTCAACGGTCATGATGTCCGTCCAAGTGTATAAACCATAGAGAATTAATCCCGCAAGCACGATGACAGGAATTACAGTCCACAGCATCTCCAGCTTGTCGTTATCGGCATAGAAAAGTGCTTTTTTCCCTTTTTCGCCACGGTATTTATAGGAGAAATAATGTAATAACGCTTGGGTAATGGTTTGTACAAAAAAGATAATAGCAAAGGATATCCACATCAAATTGTCATAATCACCACCGTGCTCTGAAGCTGCGTCCGGAAGCAATACATCGCTATATGCCCAAAAGGAAAAAATGGTAATGCCATAAATAAAAATCAAAAAGGCAAACATCAGTTTTCCATTCAAGTTGTTATCCTTGTCGGTAGCCACTTGGGTATTGGGAGTCTTAGCCTGAGAAAGTTCAAAAATCTTTGAAATCTGCCAAATTGCAATGGCCACTAAAACTAAAACCGTAAATATCAATAAGGTCGTCATCTATTGCTTCTGTTATATATTATTAATAATGAAAACGTTCACTTTCACCCATATAAGGATCTCCTTTTGCCAATAACGGTGCTTTGGTTAGTTCCGTAAATACAATGAATAAGAACAACCCAAGGAAGAATAAAAAGCCTCCAATTTCAGCCACACCGATAAACCATTGGTCTCCAACGGCTGAGGGCATAATCATGTTAAACACATCCATATAATGTCCCAAAACGATAACAATACCGGCCATCACTATAAAATAGTTGATGCGTTTGTAATCACTGTTCATCAAAACTAATATTGGGAAAATAAAATTCATCACAAGCATCCCAAAGAAGGGAAGGTTGTAATCTTCAATTCGCGTGATAAAATAAGTTACTTCTTCCGGTATGTTGGAATACCAAATCAACATAAACTGTGAGAACCACAAATAGGTCCAAAAAATGCTGATCCCAAACATAAACTTACCCAAATCATGAATATGGCTGTCGTTGACAAATTCCAAATAACCTTTGGATTTGAGGTAAATGGTGACCAACGCAATAACGGTAATTCCGGTAACGAACATGCTGGCAAATACATACCATCCAAAAAGCGTGCTGAACCAATGGGGGTCGATAGACATCACCCAATCCCAAGACATGATTGATTCCGTAACAATATAAAATACTAAAAACGCAGCCGAAATTCGAAAGTTTTTTTTGTGATTCGAGATGTCAGTAGCCTCGTCTTGAGCCAGGGAGAATTTTCTTGAAAAATAACGGTACAAGCTCCAACCTGTGAGGAAAATGAACGCGCGTATCATGAAAAAAGGGAGGTTTAAAAAGCCTGTTTTTCCGGCAATCAAAGGATCGTGCGCCACAACTTCGGGATCCATCCAAATAAAGAGGTGGTTAAAATGAAATCCTGACAGAGCCAAAATAACAATAACAATCAATCCACCAGGAAGTAGATAGGCCGTAATACCTTCCATGACCCGGTAGAGTACGGGCGACCAACCGGCTTGGGCTGCTCGCTGAATGGCGTAAAAAGCCAAAACTCCAAGGGAGATCATAAAAAAGAAAAATGCTGCTACATACAAGGCTGCCCAAGGTTTGTTGCTAAGCTGATGATACAAGTGCTCATCGTGGCTGGCATCGTCGTGGGCGCTTTCCTGTGAGGCTGCTGCATGATCTTCAGTGGCATGCGCATCGGTGGTCGCATGAGCTTCTGCCGGTGCAGCACTGTGTTCGTTACCATGACCGTCGCCATGAGCATCCGCCACCATGGCTTTTGCTTCTTCAACAGAGTGGGGGGCGGTTAAAAAACCGTAAGTAAGCCCTAGGAAACCTACCACCATAAGGGTGATTGCGAAAATTCTGAGTTTATTTGGAAAGGTATACATCATTCGATTTCCTTAATATTATTTAACTAGATTACTTCTCAACGCCATGACGTGTTGTGCAATTTGCCAACGTTCTTCGGCATTCACTTGTCCGGCATGAGAGCCCATTGCATTTTTACCGTACATCAAAACATGATAAATGCTTCCGGGAGTAATTTCTCTATCTGCATAGCTGGGAACTCCCAAGAATTTTTCACGTGTCATTAAAATCCCTTGACCATCGCCTTTAGCGCCATGACAAACGGTACAGTAGATATCGTACAATACTTTTCCGTTAGCTTTATGCGCTGCTGTTTCCGCTATAGGGGATACCGCATTGGCTTTGGCCGCTTCATAGCCTTCATTAGTGTCGGGATAATCATATGGTTGCCATCCTCGAGCAATACTTCCTACAGCAGGAATTTGAGCTTCTATACCATTGGCAAAAGCATCGGAATCCGCATAAGTTTCATAGCCTATAGGCTCATACATATTAGGGAAATATTGATAGTTGGGTGCCGAAGGATTAAAGCATGACTGCATGGCGAGTACCAATAACATTCCCAATAAAAAGGTAACTTTTTTCATTTATTCTGACTTTTCAACAACGGTTATATCAATCGCTCCCGATTTTTTTAAAAGACTGGTCAACGCTTTTTCATTGTCATGAACCGTAATGGCTACTAAAAATTTATCATCCGTAGTTAAGGGATTTGGATTTTCGGCTTTCTTAAACGGCCATAGTTTACTGCGCATATAAAAGGTAATCACCATTAGGTGGGCTGCAAAAAATACAGTCATTTCAAACATGATTGGAACAAAAGCGGGCATGTTTTCCAAATAAGAAAAACTGGGCTTTCCTCCAATGTTTTGCGGCCAATCTTCGATCATGATGAAATTCATCATGGTGATGGCAACCGCCAAACCAATACAACCGTAGATAAAAGCCATAATGGCGATTCGGGTATCGGCAAGACCCAGAGCCTTGTCCAGTCCGTGGACAGGAAAAGGGGTATAGACTTCATCAATTTCATGCTTTTCGGCACGAATTGTTTTGACTGCGCTCAAAAGCACGTCGTCATCGTCGTAAAGTGCGTGGACTACTTGATCACTCATTTGGCGTCTCTTAATTTTTTATACTTTTCTCCTGATGCTTTCAAAATTGTTTTTACTTCTGCTTGGGCAATAACCGGGAAGGTTCTTGCGTATAATAGGAACAACACAAAGAAGAATCCAATAGTTCCGATGAAAATCCCAATATCGACAAAACTAGGAGAGAACATCGTCCAAGAAGAAGGTAAATAATCTCGGTGTAAGGAGGTTACAATAATTACAAATCGTTCAAACCACATTCCAATGTTTACCACTATGGAAATAATAAAGGAGAACATGATGCTGGTTCGTAATTTTTTAAACCACATAAATTGTGGCGAAAACACATTACAGGTCATCATTGACCAATACGCCCACCAGTAAGGACCAGTAGCTCGGTTTAAGAATGCGTATTGTTCGTATTCCACTCCTGAATACCAAGCGATAAACAACTCGGTAATGTAGGCCACCCCGACAATAGAACCGGTAATCATGATGACAATGTTCATCAATTCAATATGTTGTACCGTAATATAGTTTTCCAAGCGGGATACCTTTCGCATGATAATCAACAAGGTGTTTACCATGGCAAAACCAGAGAAGATCGCTCCTGCGACAAAATAGGGGGGGAAAATTGTAGTGTGCCAACCGGGAATTACGGAAGTGGCAAAGTCAAACGATACAATGGTGTGTACAGAAAGTACCAAAGGAGTGGCCAAACCGGCCAAAACCAATGAAACTTCTTCAAAACGCTGCCAATCTTTGGCACGTCCACTCCATCCAAAGCTCAATAAACTGTATATTTTTTTCTGAAAAGGTAAAACCGCACGATCGCGAATCATCGCAAAATCGGGGAGTAAGCCAGTCCACCAGAAAACTAAGGAAACGGAGAGGTAGGTAGAGATCGCAAAAACGTCCCATAAAAGTGGTGAATTAAAATTTACCCATAGGGAGCCAAATGCATTGGGAATGGGAAGTACCCAATACGCCAACCAAGGACGTCCCATGTGAATAATGGGGAACAATCCAGCTTGGATTACCGAGAAAATGGTCATGGCTTCCGCAGAGCGGTTGATGGCCATTCTCCATTTTTGACGGAAAAGAAGAAGAACCGCAGAAATCAATGTTCCGGCATGTCCAATTCCAACCCACCAAACGAAGTTGGTAATATCCCACGCCCAACCCACGGTTTTGTTAAGTCCCCAGGTTCCAATCCCGGTAGAAATCGTGTAAATAATACAACCTATACCCCAAAGCAAAGCTGTCAAAGCGATGCTGAATACAATCCACCATTGCTTGTTGGCATTTCCTTCAACAGGAGCGGCAACATCAACAGTAACATCGTGATAGGATTTATCTCCGGTTACTAAGGGTTTTCTGATAGGTGCTTCGTAATGCGAGGCCATACGCTACTTTATTATATAATTATTTTAAACGTTTCTCACTTTGGTTTGATACATCACATTGGGTTTTGTTCCAACGCTTTCCAAAAGGTGATACATCCGATCATTCTCTTTTAAAGCAGCAACTTTGCTGTCTTTGTCATTAATGTCGCCAAAGGTCATCGCTCCGTTGCTACATGCTGCAGAACAAGCGGTTTGGAAAGCTCCATCGGTGATGGTTGCTCCTTTTAACTTGGCATCCAAAATGGTTTTTTGAGTTTTTTGGATACACATAGAACATTTCTCCATGACACCACGAGAACGAACAACTACATCTGGATTTAAAACCATACGACCTAGATCGTTGTTCATATGATAATCAAACTCATCATTTTTGTTGTACAAGAACCAGTTGAAACGACGTACTTTATAGGGACAGTTATTGGCACAATAACGGGTTCCAACACATCTGTTGTATGCCATGTGATTTTGTCCTTGTCTTCCGTGGGAAGTTGCCGCTACGGGACATACCGTCTCACAGGGAGCGTGGTTACAATGCTGACACATGACCGGCTGGAAAGTCACTTGAGGATTTTCGGAGGCTTGCTCCATTTGTCCAAAAGTAGAAAGAGAATCTCCAATACCTGATATACCGTCTTTGGTGGCTACATCGGCTTCAAAGGTCGATTCTGAAGAATAATAGCGATCGATGCGTAACCAGTGCATATCTCTAGACTTGCGTACTTCTGCTTTTCCTACTACAGGTACATTGTTTTCGGAATGGCAAGCAATCACACAGGCGCCACAACCGGTACAGGCATTCAAATCGATGGAAAGATTGAAATGATGCCCAATAGAGCGATCAAATTCTTGCCACATATCCACTTCGGGAGAGGTGACATCTACTTCCATGTGGTTCTTAGAAACCTGTGGAATAGCATTCCAATATTTTTTGTCTTTTGTGTTGAATACTTCTAAGGTGGTTTCCTTCACAATATCCCCTCGTCCCATAAGGGTGTTGTGCAACTGTACACAAGCAAATTCGTGGAAGCCATCCGCCAAGGCAACCGTTACAGGCTGCACATCACGTCCTTCTTGGTAGAATAAATAGGCATTAACACCAACTTGCATTTCTTCTTGCAGACCTAAAGTTTTTCCATAACCCAAAGCCAAACCAACAGATCCAGGTGCTTGACCCGGTTGAATGACGACGGGAACTTTTAATGTATGTTCGCCCACCGTAACATTGGCATAGCTACCATTTAGAGCACCGTTGGCAACATTTACGTTTTTCAAGCCCAAAGCCTTAGCATCGGCAGCAGAAACGGTAAGATAGTTGTCCCAAGCCACTCGAGTGATAGGATCAGGGAATTCTTGTAACCAAGGGTTGTTGGCTTGAGTTCCGTCTCCCATACCGGTTTTGGTATATAGGGTTAATTCTAAACCAGAAGCCGAAGCCTGTGCCAAAGCTGTGGTTGCGGCACTCAAATCATTTTCTATATACGCAGTTGATGCAACACTGTTCGTGCTGAAGTATCCATCGTGAAGAACCGCATTCCAAGAGTTTCCTCCCAAGATGTTTTCTGTCCAATGCGATTTTATCGCTTCGTAATAGTTGGCGTTACTGCCGGACCACATCAACAATGCATCTTGAAATTGCAAGGTGTCAAATAAGGGTCGAATGGTGGGCTGCGCCAAAGCGAAGTGTCCTTGTTTAAATTCAAAGTCACCCCAAGCTTCCAAATAATGGGGCACGGCCGCAATGTATTGACTGGCTAATGCCGTCTCGTCTTCTTTCAAAGCGAATGCCACAGTAAGGTCTAATTTTTTGATTCCCTCGGCAAAGGCTGCTCCTTCAGGAATTTGAAATACAGGGTTCAAGCCTACAGTGATCAATCCGCCTAAAGTTCCCGCTGCAACAGCATCGATAATCTCCCCAAATTCTGATCCTCTCTCTTGACGAATCAAGCGGGGTTGAGCAACATCCATGACTTGGCTTCCCAAGTGATGATTGATGGCCAAAACCAATTGTTGGGCACCTTTATCCTGTATCCCTGAAACTACTACTCCTCCACTGCCTGCTGCTTTCAATGCCGCAACAGCTGCTTCAAGATGTTGTTGGTGATTATCGGAAAGATTCCCACTCACGGCATTACCGGTGAGTGCCGCATACAAATGCGCTAAAATATTTTTTTGAGCCGCTGGAGTGGCAGGAACGCGCACATCCGCAGCGGCACCACTCAAAGTCATGTTAGCCTCAAACTGATAGTGTTTGGACATGGTGGCTTTTCCGTGATGTTTGTGAGGTACACGAGTGGCTGAATAGCCAGAATCATAACCTCCCCCTTGCCAATCGCCTAGGAAATCAGCACCCACAGCAACAATGACTTTTGCTTTGCTGAAATCGTAATCGGCCAAGGCGCGTTGTCCATAAGTCGCTTCAAAAGCATCGACCGCATCGTAGGCAGCAACAGAGTCAAAATATACGTGTCGCACATTGGGATATTGTGCAATAAATCCTTCAATAATTTTTGAGGTGGTGGGACTTGCAAACGTCTGAGTAACCAAAGCTACGGGTTTTCCGGTAGCAGCTAAGGCTTTTAATTTCGCCCCAACTTGAAGGTGAAAATCCGACCAGGTTACGTCTTGACCATTGGCTCTTGGTCCTTGGATGCGTTTGGTATCGTACAAAGAAAGTAAAGAAGCATGAACGCGTGCATTGGCGCCTCCCAATGCAGGAGCGTCAGGATTGTTTTCTACTTTGACAGGTCTTCCTTCACGTGTTTTGATTAAAACACTTCCAAAGTCAAAACCATCTCCAATCGCCGTTGCGTAATAGTTGGCAACACCCGGACGAATTTGCTCGGGTTGTACCACATAAGGCACCGATTTAATCACGGGACCTTCACAGGCCGCTAGGGTTGCTGCAGCAGTACTAAATCCAACGTATTTCAAAAAGTCCCTTCTAGAAGTACTACTCTCTTCTAAGGTTTTTTCATCACTGAGGAAGTCCACAGGAAGCTTGGAAGCAAATTCATTGTCCTCCAATTTTTTAACTTCCACATTATTCGGATCTATTTGATCAATGTTCTTCCAGTATGTTTTGTTTGATGCCATGAGCTTCTCTTAATCGCTTTTTTTAATAGTGACATTTACCACATTCCAGTCCACCCATTTGGGCAACTGTTAATTTTTCTACGCCGTATTTTTTGGAAAGTGCCTCGTGAATTTTGGCATAATAGGCATTGTTTTCCACCTTGACATTGGTTTCTCGGTGACAGTTGATACACCAGCCCATGGTCAAAGGAGAATATTGATACATCACTTCCATTTCTTCAACCGGTCCGTGACATTTTTGACATTCGATTTCTCCCACCTGCACGTGTTGCGCATGATTGAAATAGACGAAATCGGGCAAGTTGTGAATACGCACCCATTTGACGGGTTGTGTTTCCCCTGTGTATTGTTGATTTTCTTCATCCCAACCCACAGCTGCATAGAGCTTTTTGATCTCTTGGGTATAAAAATCTTTGGTGTAACCATTGGCCACATCTTCCTCTCCGTTGTATTCTGCAATATTTCTATGACAGTTCATACAAACATTTAAAGAAGGAATTCCGGAATGCTTGGAAACTCTTGCCGAAGAGTGACAATACTTACATTCAATTTGATTGGCACCTGCGTGAATTTTGTGGGAATAGTGGATGGGTTGAACCGGCATATAGCCTTGATCAATTCCCACTTGCATAAAGAATCCATAGATATAATAGGCACTCCCCAAAAGGAGCAACACTACGGTCACAAAGACCAAAAATTGATTTTGTACAAAAGCGATCCAAATGGGGGTACGTTTTACTTTTTCTTCGGGTTGAATGTCTACCCCACTAGCCGCAGCAATACGCAAGAGTGTGCGTTGCACGAGGATTAACATAACCACCAAAATGCCAAACACCAACGCCAATGCCGCCAGTATCAAATTATTGGAAACACTGTTTCCTGCGGGAGCCGCAGCTGCACCTCCTGCTGCCGCCGTAGCTGCTGCAGCTGGTGGAGTGTAATCCGTATAGGCAATGATATTATCAATGTCAGCGTTAGACAATTGAGGAAAAGACGTCATTACAGAACCGTTGTACTCCTCATAAATAGCAACTGCCTGTGCGTCTCCCGACTTCACCATTGCTGTACTATTGCTAATCCATTGATACAACCACTCCTTGTCATATTTTGCAGAAACTCCTTTTAATGCGGGTCCTACTGCACGCTTATTGATCTTGTGACAAGCCGCACAATTCGCATTGAACAACTTCTTTCCGGCCTGGACAGCTTCGTCTTCTTGAGCAGAAACCGCTGTGGGGAACGAGAATGCAATGAATAATAGGAAAAGGATAAAGGGAGTAGCAGCTTTTTTAAGCGTTACCATACCGTGTGATGAATATAAAAATTTTTGCAAAATTGTAATTCTAAAATCCTGACAAAAATACGCCATCCACTCGGTTTGGAAAACTCAAATATTTACAATTTTGTAATTTATATTCGTTCTAAATAATATTTTAAAATTGTTAATTTTTGATTTTAATAATTCAAAAAATTGTTTTTTTGCACTATGAAAAAAATCTCTATCAACGCACTTTTTTTGATTGCATTTCTAGGCTTTACCATGAATTGTTTGGCGCAAGAGGCTGCCATCGTCATTCGTCAAGATCCAAAAATTGACAGCGTTATGAAAGTAAAAAGTCAATTGGACGCGCAGCGGTATGAAAGTGAATATTTCACCGTACAATTGTTTTACGGAGATTTTACAACGGCAGAACAGACCTTGAGCATTTGCAAGGAAAACTTCCCCAATATGGATGTTGCTTTAAGCTTTGAAACACCCAATTACAAAGTACAGGCAGGTCGATTTAGAAATAAGATACTCGGTCTAAAAACCCTAGATACACTCAAAGGTGTTTTCCCGGGAGCCTTTTTGCTGGCTCGAAAATAAAAAAACTATTTATAATGTTTTTTTGACCGCCACTTCTTGGAAGCATTCCACTACATCACCTTCTTTAATATCGTTGTAGTTTTTGATTTGTAAACCACAATCATATCCTTTGGCAACTTCTTTAACGTCGTCTTTAAAGCGTTTTAAAGAGGCCAATGTTCCTGTATACTGAACCACCCCTTCGCGGATGATTCGAATACCGGAGTTTCTAAAGATTTTTCCGGTGGTTACCATACAACCCGCAATCGTTCCGATTTTAGATATTTTAAAGGTCTCCCGAATTTCAGCGGTTCCTGTGATTTCTTCCTTCATTACTGGAGAAAGCATTCCTTCCATGGCGTCTTTGACGTCATTAATAGCGTCGTAGATAATGGAATAGGAACGGATATCAATTTCTTCTTTTTCAGCAACCATACGGGCATTCCCCATGGGGCGTACATTAAACCCAATCACGATGGCATCAGATGCCGAAGCCAAAAGCACATCGGATTCTGTGATGGCTCCTACTCCTTTGTGAATAATGTTGACCTGAATTTCTTCGGTAGATAATTTTTGGAAAGAGTCCGTCAATGCTTCCACCGATCCATCCACATCTCCTTTAAGAATAAGGTTTAATTCTTGGAAATCTCCCAAAGCAATTCGACGCCCAATTTCATCCAAGGTGATATGTCGTTGGGTTCGAACATTTTGCTCACGGAGCAATTGCGTTCTTTTGGCAGCAATTTGTTTGGCTTCGCGTTCGTCTTCCAACACTATAAAATTGTCTCCCGCTTGCGTGGCGCCATCCAAACCGAGGATGGACACAGGCGTAGAAGGAGGTGCTTCGTTCAAGGGTTTACCACGCTCATTAAACATGGCCTTTACTTTTCCACTTTGTTTTCCAGCGAGGATATAATCTCCAATTTTCAGGGTACCGGTTTGCACCAACAGTGTAGATACATATCCACGACCTTTATCCAGATAGGCTTCTACAACGGTTCCTTTTGGATTTCTTTTTGGATTGGCCTTAAGTTCAAGGAGTTCTGCCTCGAGCAGCACTTTCTCTAGCAACTCTTTCACACCGGTACCTTTCAGTGCAGAAATATCTTGTGATTGCACTTTTCCACCCCAATCTTCCACCATCAAATTCATTCCGGCAAGGGCTTCTTTGATTTTTTCTGGATTTGAGGTTTCTTTATCCACTTTGTTGATCGCAAAGACGATGGGCACACCGGCTGCTTGCGCATGGCTGATGGCCTCTTTGGTTTGCGGCATGATGTTGTCATCTGCGGCAATAACAATTATAGCAATATCGGTCACCTGTGCACCTCTTGCCCGCATGGCGGTAAAAGCCTCGTGACCAGGAGTGTCCAAAAAGGTGATTTTTTGTCCATTGTCCAAACTCACAGAATAGGCTCCAATATGTTGAGTGATACCTCCCGACTCACCGGCAATAACGTTTTCTGAACGTATAAAATCCAGTAGTGACGTTTTTCCGTGGTCCACATGTCCCATAACCGTTACGATGGGAGCTCTTGGCATCAAGTCGGCTTCGTTCTCTTGAACTTCATCATCGAAGGTTTGTTCCAAATCACTTTTCACAAAATCCACTTCGAATCCAAACTCATCGGCAACTATGGTTAAGGTTTCAGCATCCAATCGTTGATTCATGGTCACCATGATTCCCAAACTCATACAGGTGGAAATGATTTCTGTAGATGAAATTTCCATCATCGTAGCTACTTCGCCCACCGTAATAAATTCAGTCACTTTTAGAACTTTACTCTCCGCTTCCAATTGCGCCATTTCTTCTTCCGTTTTCTGACGGTGCTGAACGCGTTTGTCCTTGCGGTATTTTGCTCCTTTGGATTTATTGGATTTCCCTTGAAGTTTTTCTAGGGTCTCACGAATTTGTTTTTGTACTTCTTCGTCGGTTGGGTCTTCCTTCTTAGGAGCATCGACCTTAGGTCTTTGACGTCCGGTGTTTTTACGATTGTTTGGAGCAGCATTGCCTCCCGGAGCTCCGGGTCTTGCTCCTGTATCTTTACTGATTCTTTTGCGTTTTCGTTTACGAGCATCCTCAACGGTTTGCTCTTTTTGCTTCATCGCATCCAAATTGATGGTTTGTCCTGTTTTTTTAGGACCCGTTAGTTTTTGATACTGAGTCACATGCGTTTCAGAAACCGCCGGCTCTTCCGCAGCTGGCTGTTCGGCTTCCTTTGTTGGTGCTTCTGTTTTGGTTTCTACGGGAGCTGCTACTTCTGGAGCAATTGCCACAGGAGCTTCTTGAGGCTGTTCTTCAACAACTTCCTCCACCACTGGAGCAGGGGCAACAACGGGTGGAACTTCCTCTTTGGGAGCTTCCTCTTTTGCTTTTGGAGGCGCAACACTGGGCTTGTCCAAATCAATTTTCCCAAACATTTTGGGTTTTTCCAAAGCCACCCGATTGGATTTCATCTCCTCGCGTTTGGCGATTTGATCCAGACGCTCTTGTTCCTTCTTTTCTTGAATCAATCGAAGGGACTCTTTCTCCTTACGTTTTTCCTCACTGACTTCGTGAGAAGCTACTTTTTTGGATTTATCTGTTTCAAATTCTTCCAACAAGACATTGTAAACCTCATCTGTGATTTTAGTTGTAGGTCGTGCTTCAATTTCGACACCTTCTTGTGCGAGATATTCAACTGCACGATCTAGGGAAATATTTAATTCCCGTAAGACTTTGTTCAATCGAATGCTAGGTTGGTTGGCCATATATAATTTAATCTATGCTTCAAAAATAGGAATTAATTTTTGAGCTCTATTCTTCAAATTCTTCTTTTAGGATACGAACGACCACTTTTACGGTCTCTTCTTCCAAGTCAGTACGCTTTACAAGGTCGGCAATATCGAGTTCTAATATACTTTTGGCAGTATCTAATCCTACCTTTTGGAACTCGCCGATGACCCAGTCTTCGATTTCATCGCCAAACTCTTTCAATTCCACATCTTCTTCCACGCCTTCGCGATAGACATCGATTTCGTAACCGGTCAATTTCCCGGCCAAACGAATGTTGGTTCCACCTTTACCAATGGCTTTTGAAACTTCTTCTGGGTTTAAAAAGACCTCCACGCGTTTGGTTTCTTCATTGATTTTCAGAGAATTGACCTTTGCAGGGCTCAATGCACGAGAAATAAACAATTGTAAATTATTGGTGTAGTTGATGACGTCTATGTTTTCATTGCCCAATTCACGAACAATCCCGTGAATCCGTGAGCCTTTCATACCCACACAAGCACCCACAGGATCGATACGATCGTCGTATGAATCTACCGCTACTTTGGCTTTTTCTCCGGGAATACGCACCGCTTTCTTAATGGTGATTAAACCGTCAAATACTTCTGGAATTTCTTGTTCAAATAATTTTTCTAAAAAGATGGGTGAGGTGCGAGACAAAATAATTCTCGGTTTGTTTCCTCTCAGCTCAACGGATTCAATGATCCCTCGGACATTATCGCCTTTTCTAAAAAAGTCACTGGGAATTTGTCGGTCTTTAGGCAAAATAATCTCGTTTCCATCGTCATCCAGCAGGATGATTTCGCGATTTCGAATATGGTGCACTTCGGCAGAATAGATTTCTCCTTCGCGATCCTTAAATTGTTTGAAAATATTGGTACTGTCGTGTTCAAATATTTTGGCGACCAAGTTTTGACGCAAATACTGAATCGAACGACGCCCCAAGTCTACCAATTTAACTTCTTCGGAAACATCCTCGCCCACTTCAAAATCAGGCTCAATTTTTCGAGCCATCGACAATTCAATTTCTTGGTTGGGGTCTTCCACTTCACCGTCCTCAACAACAATACGGTTTCTCCAAATTTCTAAATCGCCCTTGTCCGGATTAATGATGATATCAAAATTGTCATCGGAACCGAATTTGCGCTTAAGCGTGTTTCTAAAAACATCCTCAAGGATTACCATAAGGGTCACACGATCTATCAGTTTGTCGTCCTTAAACTCTGAAAAAGAATCGATTAATGCTAAATTTTCCATACGTTTATTTTTTCAATTAGAGTACCACTTTCGCTCGTATGATTTCAGAATACGAAAAGGTTTTATTTTTAATTACTGTTATTTTTCCTTTGCCCACGGGCTTGTTTTCTCTTTGTTTCCAGGTGATGGAAAATCCATCGTTGTCGGCGGCGGTCACCGCCCCTTCATAATGGGTGTGATCGATCCCTTCTACTTCTAATTTTCGACCCCTATTTTTTATATATTGTCGAGGCAAACTTAAGGCTGTTCCCACGCCAATGGAGCCCACCTC
Organism: Flavobacteriaceae bacterium; assembly: GCA_018699935.1. Lineage (GTDB taxonomy): Bacteria > Bacteroidota > Bacteroidia > Flavobacteriales > Flavobacteriaceae > MS024-2A. The sequence goes on from JABISF010000079.1 coordinate 28,715, forward strand.
CAAAGAAAAATCGTGTTCCTCGCGATCTAGATTGTGTTCAATCGCGCGACTGACAAACATACAGTCTTTTAGGGTCACTCCCTCATCCCCGTCTAAGGTGATGCGAATGCTGTTGTCGGCTCCAATTTTGAGATCGATCAAAAACAAATCGGATCGCTCTTCCAAGGCAATCGACAATAAGGACTCAACTTCACTACGAAAATTCATATCAAAAAAAAGAGGGACGTTATAGTCTCCTCTTATCTATTTAGTTCGATAATTCTGTGCAAATATAAGCATAATCTACAAAAAATTTGCGAGCCAACGCTATTTTTTCTAATTTAATTATTCTAAATCTTAACTCCATGAAAAAAATCTACTTTGCGCTGACGTTTTTCACCGCTCTTTTCATTGCTCAAATCAGTTTTGGTCAAAACAACATTCAAGGATCTGTAACGGATACGAATGGAAATCCGCTGTTGGGTGCGAATATTCTTATAAAAGGAAGCACCCAAGGGACAACAACCGATGATGATGGTGCTTTTCGCCTGAATTCTTCAGCAACATATCCTGTAGAAATTGAAGTTTCATTTATTGGTTTTGAAACTCGGACTTATCGCATCACCAGTTCGGATGCGGTGAAAATAGCACTGAGCCCCGGAGGTCAGTTTGATGAGATAATCGTATCAGCCTCCCGACGCGCAGAAAAATTGCAAGAGGCGCCTGCAGCCGTAACTGTGCTCACAGCAGCACAGATGAACCAATCCGGCGGGAGTGTTTCCCCGCTCAGAGGCTTAATCAACATTCCTGGTGTAGAATTGCAACAACAAACCGGACAACGGATCAATATCGCCCTGAGAGGGAGTAGTGGTGTTTTTGCCACCAATGTTTTCCCGCTATTGGACTATCGTTCGCTAATTTCTCCTGGTTTGGAATATTTTGATTCTCAAAACTCGCCGTTGAATACCATCGACCTAGAACGGGTAGAAGTTGTTTTGGGTCCCGGCTCTGCCCTCTATGGTCCCGACGTCACCACGGGGGTCATTCACTTTATTTCCAAAGATCCTTTCCGTCATCCCGGAACTACCACCGAGTTTATTTACGGAGAACGCAATACCTTCAAGGTTGCCCTTCGTCATGCTGGACACAACAAAAATGAAACCTTTGGTTATAAAATCAATGCGCGCTCTGGCAGCGGAAGAGATTTTGCTTTAGACCCCAATGACCCCGTTGATCAAAGTATTTTGAGTCAATTTAAAACCTCCATCAATCGTTCACAAATTGGTGCCGAAGGCTATGTCAACACCGATCTTGATGGAACCAAACTTTTTGATGTCCCCCAAACTCAAAAAGAAAAATATTGGGCCAGTGCGGCCAATGCGTCGCTTTATTTTCGTCCTAAAAATGGTATGGAAATCGTTACTGCCGGAGGTTGGAATGCCGGAGATGCCATCTTTTATAACGACCTGGGGGAAGGACAAGCCCACAGCAATGAATATTGGGCGCAAACACGATTCAACTACAAAGGTTGGTTTGCTCAAACCTATTATATTGTTAACGATGGAGGAAATGATCAACACCCTACTTATTTGAATCGCACCGGGATCATCGTCCCCTTCAAAAGAAGTCACTACGAAGCCCAACTTCAGTACAATTTTGATTTTGAAAAATTCCTAAACTCTGAATGGACCGTAGGGATGGACTATCGTACCGCCATTGCAGATACGCAAAATCATGTGTATGGACGCCATGAAAATGATGATGACTACAACATTTTGGGAGGCTATGCCCAAGGGAAATTTAAACTTGACCCCAAGCTAGACCTCTTCCTCGCCGGGCGCTATGACGGGTATAACTTTACCGATGAAAAAACATTTTCCCCGCGGGCGGCTTTTGTTTACAAACCTGATCCTGATCACAATTTTAGACTTACCTACAACCGCGCGGCCAACCCCATTCCAGCTTCCGACATCTATTTTGACCTTCCCACGCAAACCACCCGCGGGATTTTGGACGTATGGGTGTTGGGCACCAAAAATCCATACACCTATCCCTCCAACCTCAGTATTGATTGGTTGATTCCCGGCTTACCAAACACCCCGTATAATGCCGGATTCCCCCTTGCCGCTGCCTTTGGTGCCGTCACCGAAGGAGTGTTGGCGCAATTGCAAGCTTATGCCCAAGATCCTCAAATCGGCCCCTTACTCCCCCTCCTCGAGAATGTGATTAAAAATTCTGTCCCCGAGGGTTTTGCTCCGGTGGTAAGTAAGGATGTGGAAGGCAAACCCCTGCTGCCCAAAGGCGGAAAGGGTAATTTAATTTCAAAGCTCACGTCTTACGAAGTGGGATACAATGGTCGCTTTGGGGATCGCTTTACCGCTGGAGTGAATGTCTATTATTTGAGAAATTCTGCGGGTGCTGGCTTTCAACAAATCAATCCCGTTGTGAGCATTGCGAGCCTCGGTCCTGAATTGGGGAATGCAGTGCAAGACAAAAGTGTTCCCCAGCTGATTGCTGGACTGCAAGGTTTGGGCTTGGATCAAGCCACAGCGACAGTATTGGCAGGTGCCATTGGCCCCATGCTTAATGAGGCATATCAACAGGCGGGAGATGTTTTTTTAGAAGAGCTTAAGAAAGCCGGCCTTCCTTTTCATGGAGTGATTCCCATTGACCAAAGCCCCAGTGGATCGGCGGCGAAACTGATCTTTGGCTATATCACTCGAGATCAAAATCGAATTACAACGAATTGGGGTACAGAAATCCATGGAAAATTTTTAGTAACCAATGAACTCATTGCCAGTGCCAATTATACCTGGTTTAATCTTCCAGAAGGGATGCCCGGCGACTTAAATTTTCCGCAAAACAAAATTCGTTTCGGCTTGCAATATCAACCGGTATCAAAATTTAGCGGTGCCGTCAACTACCAATGGGATCAAGCCTACACCTCAAACAACGCCAATTATCCAGGAAAAATTGACGCCAAATCTTTGTTGGATTTAAATCTTGGATATCAAATTAATACCGCTATTAAATTTGAAATTAATGCCACCAATTTATTGAATAATGAATTTAGAGCCCTTCCTGGATTTCCAAAAATTGGAAGAACGCTCACCGGTCGATTAGTTTTTGATTTTTAGTACATTAGTAACATCAAATGCAGATAATGCCGAAGTCCATGAAAAAATTTCTTTACTTAATTGGGGGTATACTTTTACTCCTGTGTGTCCTCATTTTTTATCCCACGTCCATGCCGGAATACAATGTCACTCGAGATTATATTGATATGGAGGCAGAAATATTGGAGTCCTTTATTTTAGCCAAAGACAGCAGCGTCATTCAGCTTCCGGAAGGGCATTTTTTGTTTTCTCAGGCGTTGAGTTTGGATGCCAAAAAACACCTCACCATACGGGGCATGGGAATGGACAAAACCATCCTTTCTTTTAAAGGACAAACCAAAGGAGCCGAGGGAATTAAAATTACCCAATGCAGCAACCTAATCATAGAAGATTTAAGTATCGAAGATGCGGTGGGTGACAATTTGAAAATCAGCGATTCGGATTCCATCATCCTCCGAAAAATCAGATCGGCATGGACCGGAAAAGTTTCCAGCAAAAATGGTGCGTATGGTTTATACCCTGTACTATGTACCAATTTGTTGATTGAAAATTGTGAGGCTATTGGAGCTTCCGATGCCGGAATATATGTGGGGCAATCTCAAAATGTGGTGATTCGCAACAACAAAGCTTTTTTCAATGTGGCCGGTATTGAAAGTGAAAACAGTACGCAGGTTGAGATTTATGGTAACGAAGCCTATGAAAACACCAGCGGACTCTTGATTTTCAATTTGCCACAACTGACCGTTTATGGAGCGCATGTAAACGCGCATCACAACACCATCTACAACAACAATGTGCGCAACTTTGGCGTTAAAGGTTCCATTGTGAGTGCTGTTCCCAAGGGGACCGGTGTGGTGATTATGGCGACCGAAGATGTGGATTTTCACGACAATACCGTCCGCGACCATAAAACCGCCAACCTTTCTGTGGTGAGTTATGCCCTTTTTGCAGCCGATGAAGATCCAGAAAGCAGCACTCAAAACCAAGCTGCAGAAGCCCGAGGATTACGCAGTATTCAAGGAGATTATGAAAAAGATATTGCCTATAACGCCTACCCCAAAGCCGTGGCCATTCGCAGCAATACGTTTGAAAACAAGTTTCGGTTTCCAACCCTCAGCAACGATTATGGTAAATTGATGCTCTTTAAAAATAATACGCGCATTCCCGACGTGGTTTACGATGGAATCCTTCCTGACAACACTCCCGTTCAAAGCCCCGATTTTCAAATATGCGTCACGGATAATGGGAGCATCAATTTTGCTTTTTTGGATGCCGACAACGATTTTGAAAAATTCTCCAACGACCTCAGCCCTTTTGATTGTCAATTGAATTAGTACCTTTGAAGATGATGCGGATTTTAGGGTGTGTTTTTGTTCTATTATTGATGCTTTGCTGTGGTCCTTCCAACACCACAGAAAAAGCTCCTGTTGCCAAGCGAGTCAACCCCGCTCAGCCCCTCATTCAAAACAAAACAAATGAGAAACAACAACTGTCCGACTACGGTTTTTTCAAAACGCCTTTGGCGCAATTAATTCCCGAAAAAAACGTCTATGCTTATGACGTCAATACGCCTCTGTTTTCAGATTATGCCTCCAAAAAAAGATTTGTATTCCTCCCCGAAGGAAGTAGTATGCAATATGCAGAAGATCAAAAAACGTTGCTTTTTGAAGAGGGAAGTGTATTGATCAAAAACTTTTTTTATCCAATGGCCGATGGAAAAGAACGAATTATCGAAACTCGGTTGTTGGTGAAAGAAAAAGGGGAATGGAAACCTTTAAATTATGTTTGGAATGACACCCAAACGGATGCGCAACTCAATTATATCGGAGCAGAAACCGAAGTGGTCTGGAAACCTGAAAACGGTGCTGCCAAGACCCTCCACTATACGGTGCCCAATTGGAATCAATGTAAAAATTGTCATATCTCCGAAAATCGGATTGTTCCCTTAGGACTGACGGTTGCCCAACTCAATCGCAGCAACCCTATGTTGGCTGCCGATAAAAATCAATTGGTCTTTTTTGAACAAGCGATGCTTCTTAAAAACATGCCCGAACACGCATCATGGGCTAAAATGCCCGTTTGGAACGATCCCTCCAGCGGTTCATTAAACGACCGTGCAAAAGCGTATTTGGATGCCAATTGCGCTCACTGCCATCAACCTAAAGGAAGTGCCAAAAATTCGGGTTTACATCTCAATTTTGAGGAAATCAATTCTAGAAGTCGCGGTATTTTTAAACCCCCGGTGGCCGCAGGAAAAGGTTCCGGCGAATTACAATACAGCATTGTTCCCGGCGATCCGGAACACTCCATTTTGCTCTATCGTATGCAAAGTACAGACCCTTCCATTCAAATGCCTGAAATTGGTCGATCTTTGGCACATTCGGAAGGAATTGAATTGATTTCTGCCTATATCAAAGCGCTTCGGCCGTAAAAATTATTACCCTTTTCACCTCCCCAATTTATTAGGATTTCCGTTATCTTTGGAAAAACGATATTTAAAGAAAAGCTGCATGCTGCCTAAAAACACAAGGTCGGGACTCTTATTCTCCAAACACCAAAAGAAAAAGCAGACGCCTTTTGAACGACTCTTTGAAATTTTCAAAGAACTCATCACGCACACCTCGGGCGATTTTGACGAAGCCATTGAATGGTTGCGCGAATTGGACAAGGAATACAAACTCTCCGAACCCGATTATACCATCGACGATTTTATTGAAGATTTGCTTCAAAAAGGATTTATAAAACAAGAAATAAAACCCGATGGAAGTGGCGAAGGAATGGGCATCACCGCAAAAACCGAAAAATTGTTGAGAGAATATGCGCTCAAACAAATTTTTGGAAAACTAAAAAAATCGGGGCAAGGAAATCACAAAACCCAGCATGTGGGTCAGGGGGCAGACCAAACGGGTGAATTAAAAGCCTATCAATATGGCGATCCCATTGAAAGTATTGCTTTGACCGAAAGTTTAAAAAACGCTCAAATCCACTCGGGCATGGATCAATTCAGCCTCCGCCAAGAAGATTTGGTGGTTCAAGACACCCATCACAATGCGCAAATGAGTACGGTGTTGATGATAGACATCAGTCACAGCATGATCCTATATGGTGAAGATCGCATCACCCCGGCAAAAAAAGTGGCCATGGCTTTGGCAGAATTGATTACGACGCGATATCCCAAAGACACTTTGGACATCTTGGTCTTTGGAAATGACGCTCGAACCATCCCCCTTAAAGAACTTCCTTATTTGCAAGTGGGACCCTATCACACCAACACCGTTGCGGGTTTGGAATTGGCCATGGACATGCTCCGCCGAAAAAAAAATACGAACAAACAAATCTTTATGATTACGGATGGCAAACCCAGTTGTTTAAAAATGCCCGACGGCAGCTACTACAAAAACAGTGTGGGTTTGGATGAATTCATCGTTGAAAAATGCTATACCAAAGCCCGACAAGCCCAGCGACTACACATCCCCATCACCACTTTTATGATTGCCAAAGATGCCTATCTGCAACGTTTTATTCAAACCTTTACTGCAGCCAATAAAGGAAAAGCGTTTTTTACAGGCTTGGATAATTTGGGCGAAATGATTTTTGAAGATTACGAAGTAAACCGTAAAAAAAGACTGGGAAATTGATCCCGAAACACCCCCTATTGATATTGAATCTGATACAAACATTATGACAAAAAAACCAACGATAACTACCCTTAAAGCACTGAAAGCCTCAGGCTATCTCCCCAAAAATATTCAACAAGAATTGGGGGACAACCTGAAAGTAAAACTTCAAAACGGTCTTTCCACCTTTCAAGGAATTGTAGGATATGAACACACCGTGATTCCAGATTTGGAACGCGCCATCCTATCGGGTCATAACATCAATTTATTAGGGCTCCGCGGACAAGCCAAAACCCGTTTGGCGCGTTTGATGGTGCAACTGTTGGACGAATGGATACCTGTAGTTGAAGGAAGTGAAATTAATGACGATCCCCTGCAGCCCATCTCTAGATTTGCCCAAGAATTGATCGCCGAAAAAGGAGATGAAACTCCTGTGGACTGGTTGCATCGAGAGGAACGCTTTTTTGAAAAACTGGCCACTCCGGATGTAACTGTTGCCGATTTGATTGGAGATGTGGACCCCATCAAAGCGGCCAGTATGAAACTTTCCTATGCCGACGAGCGCGTGATTCATTTTGGGATGATTCCGCGGGCGCATCGTTGTATTTTTGTTTTGAACGAACTGCCCGACCTACAGGCACGGATTCAGGTTGCACTATTTTCAATTTTACAGGAAAAAGAAATTCAAATTCGAGGATTTAAATTGCGGTTGCCATTGGAAATCCAATTTGTATTTACCGCCAATCCGGAAGACTACACCAATCGAGGGAGTATCGTAACCCCGTTAAAAGACCGTATCGGATCACAAATTTTAACCCATTACCCACACAACCGCGACTTGGCCAAAGCCATCACCGCTCAGGAATCGCATATTGATTCCGAACGTTTGGCCAAAATTCAAGTTCCCGAATTGGCAAAAGATATTTTAGAACAAATTGGGTTTGAAGCCCGCAAAAGTGAATTCGTAGATGCCAAAAGTGGGGTGAGTGCCCGAATGAGTATTACGGCCTTCCAAAACTTAATCAGTACCGCCGAACGTCGGATGTTGATCAACAAAGAAACACACACCAGCCTGCGCCTTGCCGATTTTCTTGGCGTGATTCCTGCCATCAACGGGAAAATCGAATTGGTCTATGAAGGAGAGCAAGAAGGGGCGGAACAAATTTCCTACCATCTTCTTTCTCAGGCTATTAAAACTTTATTTCCCTCCTATTTCCCGAAAATTAAAAAACTAGAAAAGCCGGATGAAGAAGGTCCTTACGACACCCTTTTAGCTTGGTTTTTTAAAGACAATGAACTCTTTGTTGGAGATCAAACCACGGATGAAGAATACCAAAACAAACTCGACGAAATTCCAGGGGTGGATTCAATTTTTAGCCAACAACTTCCAAAACTCCAACCAGAAGATCGCTATTTTATGATAGAATTTTTGCTATGGGGCTTGGAGGCACACAAAAAATTAAACAAATACAGAACCGTGGAAGGTTTTCAGTTTAAAGATAGTTTGGGAAGCTATATCAGTCGTCTCTAAGTTCAAAGTTTATTGCGCATACTGGCAATGGTGGAGGAATTTAAAATTTCAAGAGTCCGGTCGCGCACTTGTTCAAAAACGCCTTTGATGGAGCAAGAAGCTTCGTCGCATTCGTCGCAAGAAGCATAATAATTTTAAGAAACGCAGGGCAACAAGGCAATCGGGCCGTCCATCAAACGCATCAATTCTGAAAGATGAATTTCTTCCGGACGTTTTAAAAGACGGTAGCCCCCGGTTTTCCCACGGCTGCTTTGTAAAATCTGAAAGTTGCGAAGTTCGCGTAAAATGGTCTCTAAAAATTTTTTGGGAATGCGTTCTTGTTCTGCAATTTCTGAGGAAAATATGGGCTTTCCGTCCCGCTCATGATCCGACAAATAAAGCAAAGCCTTGATTGCATATTTACATTTTTTAGAGATCATTGATTTGTTTTTTTCAAAGGTATTAAAAATTAAATTTATTTAATTCCTATAAACTATATAGGGTTTATTTGTTTAATTGGAATAAGTGCTTTAGATTTGCCCCAGCTAAAAACAAAAAAGTATGTTATTAGACATTTTTATCCCAAAGAAAAAAATACAATTTACCGTTGCAAAAGACAAAAAGAAGCTGACAGACAGTGTTTCAAGAAGTGTCCTCAAGGCCATCAGTTGGCGCATTGTTGGAACCATGGACACCATGTTGATTGCTTATCTCATAACGGGCACCTTATCCCAAGCCCTATCCATTGGATTTATCGAATGGGGTACAAAAATGATTCTTTACTTTTTTCACGAACGCGCTTGGAACACACTTCACTGGGGCAGAAAACACAATTCATGAAAGCATATATTACCGAACTCAACGAAAAATTTGAACACAAAAATTTAGCAGAGAGCTTTGCAGCACTCCAAAACGAATCTTTTCAATCCATGTCTTTTTCCACTTCCTTTGGGCAGGAGGATCAGGTCATCACCGATTTCATTTTGAGAAATGCACTGCCTGTGAATATTTTCACCCTCGACACCGGACGCCTATTCAATGCCACCCATCAAGTGCAAGAGGCCACAGAAAAAAAATACAATACCTATATCGACACCTATTTTCCAGAGTCCAACGCAGTGGAAGCATATGTAGCAAAAAATGGAATCAACGGTTTTTATCAAAGTGTTGAACAGCGGAAATCCTGCTGTACGGTTAGAAAAATAAAACCCTTGCAACGCGCCCTAAAAGACGTTGATTTGTGGATCACCGGGCTGCGTAGTGGACAAAGCAGTAACCGCCAACAACTGTCACTTTTTCAATACGACGATGCTTTTGGATTAATCAAATTTAATCCCTTGATTCATTGGAGTCTGGAAGAGGTTGTCGCCTATCTCGAAAATTTTGAGGTTCCTCAAAATGCCCTTCACAAAGAGGGATTTGTCAGCATAGGCTGCGAACCTTGTACCCGTGCCATTCAACCCGGAGAGGAAATCCGTGCCGGACGGTGGTGGTGGGAAAACTCCAAAAAAGAATGTGGTCTTCACTTAAACACTACTGCCCAATAAGCTCATGAATACATTACAACAACTCGAAAACGAGGCCATCTACATTATTCGTGAGGTTGCCGGACAATTCAACAAACCTGCCCTTCTTTTTTCGGGAGGAAAAGATTCCATTGTGCTGTTGCACCTTTGTCATAAAGCCTTTGCTCCTGCCAAAATTCCGTTTCCCTTGGTGCATATCGACACCGGGCATAACTTTCCAGAAACGCTCAGCTTACGAGACACCTTGGTAGATCGTTATGACGTAAAATTGCATATTGGTTATGTTCAGGACAGCATCAACCGGGGAACTGCTTTGGAAGAAACAGGCAAAAATGCCAGTAGAAACAGCCTGCAAACCGTCACCCTATTAGAAACCATAGAAACCCTTGAATTGGACGCTTGTATGGGAGGAGCTCGACGCGATGAAGAAAAAGCACGGGCCAAAGAACGCATCTTTTCCGTACGTGACGATTTCGGACAATGGAATGAAAAATTACAACGTCCCGAAGTGTTCGATATGCTGAATGGAAAAATTCACCCCGGTGAAAATGTCCGGGTTTTCCCCATCAGCAATTGGACAGAGTTAGACGTTTGGGAATATATTCGTCAAGAAAAACTGGAAATCCCCTCACTCTATTTTGCGCATTCGCGCCCCGTATATCAACGTCAAGGGCAATGGATGCCGGTCAATGCCTTTCATCCGGTTGCTTCCAACCAAATCGAAGTGAAAATGGTTCGGTTTCGCACCGTAGGCGATATGAGTTGTACCGCTGCCGTACTATCAGAAGCCACCGACTTGGATATTATTATTGATGAAATTCGTGATTCAGCCCTGTCAGAGCGCGGTGCCCGTATGGACGACAAACGCTCCGAGGGTGCCATGGAAGAACGTAAGAAAGTAGGCTATTTTTAATTTACAGTAATGGATTTATTTAGAATTGCAACGGCAGGAAGTGTCGATGATGGGAAAAGTACGTTGATTGGTCGTTTATTGTACGAAACAAATTCCCTAAAAGAAGACCAACTGCAGTATATTGAGCAAAAAAGCCATTCCAAAGGTTTGTCGTATCGCGACTTTTCTTTGGCAACCGATGGGTTGCTCACAGAACGGGAACAAGGGATTACCATCGATGTTTCTCATATCTATTTCAAAACTCAAAAGCGCCGTTTTATCATCGCGGACAGTCCGGGACATATCGAATATACACGAAATATGGTGACCGGAGCCTCCAACGCCAATGCTGCCATCATTCTTTTGGACGCCCGTAAAGGTGTGGTCGAGCAAACCCGTCGTCATTTGTATATCACTCAATTATTGGGAATCCAACAACTTATTTTTGCGATCAATAAAATGGATTTGGTGGACTACGATCAAAAAGTTTTTAATCAAATAAAATCGGAGATTGAACCTTTACTCAATAAACCAAAAGACCAAGCACACTATCTCCCCATTTCAGCACTTAAAGGAGATAACTTGATTACGCCAAGCAAAACCATGGACTGGTATTCCGGCAAGAGTTTAATCGAAATAATTGAAACGCTCCCCTTGGAAGTAAACACCAATGCTTTGGGAATTATGCAAGTGCAATATGTGATTCGCCCCCAATTGGAAAATCTCCACGACTACCGAGGATTTGCCGGGAAAATAAAAAGTGGGACGTTCAAGCCAGGGGATCAAATCACTGTTTTTCCTTCCGGACAAAAAACGCATATTAAAGCGATTGAACGCTATGGGGAACCCTTGGAGGAAGTACTTGAAAACGATAATGCTGCTTTTCTCCTCGCCGACGAAGTTGACGCTTCTCGAGGGTCGGTATTCGTTCGTCAGTCCGAAGCACTGCTCCCCCAAAAAAAGATTAACGCTACTGTCTGCTGGATGCAAAACGAACAATTGGAAGCCGGAAAAAAATATTGGTTGCAACAAGGAGTGCAAACCGTTTTGACAAAAGTAGATGCCATCCATTCCAAAGTAGATTTGGGCAATGGCGCACAGTTGTCCGGTCAGGCACTTCATTTGAATGATATTGGCGAAACTGCTTTGACCTTGGCACAACCCATCCTTGCGGAGGCCTATCACCATAACAAAGCTTTGGGCGCATTTATCCTCATCGATCAAAAAACGTTCAATACAGCCGGCGTTGGATTTATACATTAAAACCGAAAAGGAATATTATTACGAACAATAAAATTAGCACAACAAAATAGCATATTTGGATGAAGAGTTTTCGAACAGAAATAGAGGATCCCATAGTGGCAAAAGACATTATCGATTTGGAGAAAAAAATACATGCCTTCCAAAACAATACCCTCGATAGTGAAAAATTCCGAAGTCTCCGATTGGCTAGAGGCGTCTATGGTCAACGCCAAACTGGGGTGCAAATGATCCGTATTAAATTACCCATGGGACGTTTTACCGCCAAACAATTACGCCGTATGGCGAAAGTATCGGACACCTATTCCAACGGAAATTTGCACATCACCACCCGTCAAGACATACAGTTGCACCATGTTTCTTTAGACCATACTCCGCAGCTGTGGGCAGCCCTTGAAAAAGACAAAATCACCTTGAGAGAAGCCTGCGGAAATACAATCCGCAATGTCACCGCTTCCATTTGGTCCGGGATTGACCCACAAGAAGCTTTTGATCCCACCCCCTATGCCCATGCTTTTTTTGAATATTTTTTGAGAAATCCGTTGTGTCAAGATTTAGGTCGTAAAATAAAAGTAGCCTTTTCATCCAGTGCCCAGGACGAGACCATGACCTTTATCCACGATCTCGGATTTATTCCAGTAATTGAAAATAATAAAAAAGGGTTTCGAGTAGTTTTGGGCGGTGGAATTGGTGCTCAACCCGAGGCGGCTCATGAAGTTTATTCGTTTTTACCCACCCACCAACTCCTACCCTTTAGCGAGGCTGTAATTCGCGTTTTTGAGAATTATGGAGAACGCAATCGTCGCAACAAAGCCCGAATGAAATTTTTGGTCAAAGAAATGGGAATTGACCTTTTTTTGGAAAAGGTGAAAATCGCTCAAAAAGGATTACCGAGTAGCCTGCCTATTTTGGAAAAAAAGCGAACCCTGCAATTTTCAAACAACCTCCCTACGAGTCTTGAAGTTCAAACCGACGAAGCTTATAAAAACTGGATGATTACCAATACTTTCCCCCAAAAACAAGAGGGATTTGTAGCCGTAGGAATAGCCGTACCAAGAGGGGATCTCAGCAGTCAAGACGCGCGTCAACTGGCCACCCTTATCGAAACCTTCACCGGAGATGACAATCGTTTTACCATTGGTCAAAGCATCCTCCTTCGCGATGTAAAAAAAGAAGGGTTACCCGCTTTATACGCCGCCTTGAAAGCATTGAATTTTCACCGAATCGGTTTTCACAAACTCAACGATATAGTGGCTTGTCCCGGAACAGACACCTGTAATTTGGGAATTGCCAGCAGCATGGGCTTAGCCAAAGTACTGCAAGAAGTGATTGAAACCGAATACCAAGCACTGATTCTCCAACACCACATCAACATCAAAATCAGTGGTTGTATGAATGCCTGCGGACAACACACCATCGCCCACATTGGATTTCAAGGGATGACCTTGAAAAAAGACAATTTAATTGCACCCGCCACCCAGGTGCTTTTGGGAGGTGGAGAAATGAAAGATGGGAAAGGGCGTTTTGCCGATAAAGTTTTAAAAGTTCCCGCCAAAAGAACGCCGGCGGTATTGCGTTGGTTGCTGGATGATTTTCAAAATACGCGCCTCGAACATGAAGATTTTTTGAGGTATTACGACCGAAAAACGTCAGCTTATTTTTATCAAAATTTAAAGCATTTTTCCAGCGTCGACGACCTCCAAGCGGATGACTATATCGATTGGGGCAATTCCGAAAAATATGAAAAAGCGATTGGAATTGGAGAATGTGCCGGAGTCACCATCGATTTGATTCAGACTTTGTTGTTTGACGCCAAAGAATCTTTGGAATGGTCGCATTCTTCGCACCAGCACGGTGCTTGTAAGGACGCTTTTTATCACGCCTACAATTCTTTAATCCGAACCGCAAAAGCCCTATTGACCACCAAAGCCGCCAAAACCAACAGTCATGCGTCTATAGTAGCGCACTTTGATGAATATTTTCCTGAATTTGAAGAGGTTTTTGGAAATAGCTTTCAGCGTGCCATAGAAAAATACAAAGAAGCCGATCCTACCTCAGTCAATGTGCTTCAATTCATTCACTGGACCCAAACGGTTCTCAATTGGGCGGAACAAGCCACCACTGCACATGCACAATAAAGGTCAAATCACATTAGTGGGTGCCGGTCCGGGCGACCCCGAATTAATCACCCTAAAAGGAGTGAATGCGTTGCAAAAAGCAGATGTTATTTTTTACGACGCATTGATTTCACCTTTGCTTTTGGAACATAATAGAACCGCTGAAAAAATCTTTGTTGGAAAACGCAGCGGGCAACATCAAACCTCGCAGGAGGACATCAATCGATGGATCGTTTCCTATGCCCTGCAGGATAAAAATGTGGTACGTCTTAAAGGTGGAGATCCCCTAGTTTTTGGTCGTGCTTGTGAAGAATTAAACAGCGCAAAAGAAAACGGAATTCCGACTTTCATTGTGCCGGGAATTTCTTCCTTTTCGGGGATTGCTGCGCAACATCAAATCCCGATAACCAAACGCCAAGAACACCAAAGTTTTTGGGTCGTAACAGGACATACCGCAGCGGGTAAATTTTCCGAAGATTTGTATTGGGCAGCGCAATCCAGTGCCACGGTCATTGTTTTGATGGGGGTGCGTCATTTGGCAAAAATTGTCGCTCTTTTTCAAGTGACCAAAACAGGCGATTATCCGGTTGCCATTGTCCAAAACGGCACCACCAAAGCCGAACGCAGTTTGGTTGCCACGCTGGACACCATAGAAGAAGAAGTGACCCTTCATGTAATTGAAAACCCGGCAGTGCTCTTTTTTGGTCCTGCTGTGACCGACGCTGTAACCCACTTCCGCAATCCTGTAAACGCTTTGAAATGCCTGATTTAAATCCCTTATATCCCGTTTTCTTAAAAACTTCTGAGCTGCAAATTTTGATTGTTGGCGGAGGAAATGTTGCCTTGGAAAAATTGACCTTTTTGTTTAAATCCAGTCCCGAATCGCGAGTGCATTTGGTGACCCCTTGGCTGCGAAAAGAAACTCGCGAATTTATTCAAGACAAAAATGTCACCATAGCACTGAAGCCCTACGAACCCTCCGATTTGTCGGGTAAACACTTGATCATTGCCACCACAGATGATCCAGAAGTAAACCTACAAGTACAACGAGACTGCCGCCAAAAAGGGGTTTTGATCAATGTTGCCGATTGTCCTGATTTATGTGATTTTTATATGGGGGGAATCGTGACCAAAGGGAATTTAAAAATTGCTATTTCAACCAATGGCAAGTCCCCCACCCTTGCCAAACGAATGCGTCAATGGCTGGAAGCTTTACTCCCCGATGAAATGGATGATTTATTAACGACCCTACGCGACTACAGAACAACTTTAAAGGGTGATTTTGCGTACAAAGTGAAGACCATGAACGCGGTCACTAAATCTTTACTCTCTTAATAACACTATGATACAAACTGACATTCTGGTCATTGGTGCGGGTCCTGTGGGGCTCTTCACTATTTTTGAAGCCGGATTGATGCAATTGCATTGCCACGTGATTGACGCCATCCCTCAAGTGGGCGGACAACTCAAAGAAATTTATCCCAAAAAACCCATTTACGACATTCCCGGATTTCCAAGTGTCTTGGCGGGTGATTTAATCGATAATTTGGAAGCACAAGCCGCACCTTTCAAACCCGGATACACCCTCGGAGAACGTGCCGAAACCATTGAAAAAGAGGCCGATGGCAGCTTTTTGGTAACCACCAACGAAGGGACACTTCACCGCGCTCCGGTGGTGATAATCGCCGGTGGCTTGGGGAGTTTTGAGCCGCGCAAACCCCAATTGGCGGAACTGGAATTTTTCGAGAAAAAAGGCGTCGATTTTATGGTCAAAGACCCCTCGCTTTACCTCAACAAAAAGGTAGTGATTTCTGGTGGCGGGGATTCTGCCTTGGACTGGGCGCTCTATTTTGCAGCTCACAGCTCCAAAAAAATTCATGTCGTTCATCGTTCCGATAGTTTTAGAGCGCACAAAGATTCCGTTCAAAAACTATTTGAATTGCAAGAAACAGGACAGCTCGAAATACATACCCACGCCGAAGTAAGCCGACTGCAAGGGGGTGAAAAATTGGAAGCCTTGGAAATCAAAACCAAAGAGGACTCCATCACGCTGCCCGTAGATTATTGGCTTCCCCTTTTTGGGCTTTCCCCCAAACTCGGCCCCATAGGAAATTGGGGATTGGAAATTGACAAAAACGCCATAGTGGTTGACAACACCCTCGACTATCAGACATGTATTCCCGGAATTTTTGCCGTTGGAGATGTCAATACCTATCCCGGCAAGCTCAAATTAATACTCTGCGGTTTTCACGAAGCGACCATGGCGGTCCAAACCGCTTATAAAATCATTCATCCTGAAAAACGCTATACCATGAAATATACCACTGTTCAGGGCGTAAAAGGCTTTGAAACACTGGAAACCACAGCCGTATAATCGGGTGATTCGTTGAGAACGCAAGGGTTTTTTTAGTTTCTTCAAATTTTTTGGTTTAGTTTTATTTTTAAAATAAAATTGAAACCATGCGCACGTTACTATTTACTCTTTGCCTATTCCTACAATTCAGTTTTGGCTATGGAATTCCTACGGAAGTGCATCAACTCACCTTGGAAGGAAAAACAAATCCACTTGGCGTCGGAACTCCAACACCCGCTTTTTCATGGAAAATAAAATCGGATAAAGAAGGGTTAACACAAACCCATTACCGCATTATTGTTGGAACCAACGAAGATTTGTCAAGCGATGCATGGGTGTGGGACTCGGGCAAAAGAGCCACGGATCAGAGCCTTTATATCCCCTATGCTGGGAAAGCACTCCAAGCCAATGCTACTTATTTTTGGAAAGTGGAAGTATGGGATAATCTTTCAAAAAAATCGAGTGTGAGCAAAACAGCGCATTGGTCGGTGGGTCTACTTCAAGCCGAAGACTGGAAAGCGCAGTGGATTACTCAAACAAAAGTGGATAATGAAAGCCGAAAAAGTCCTTACTTCAAAACAGACTTTAGCAGCTCAAAAAAAATTAAACGCGCCTATCTGCACATCAGTGCGCAAGGAATGTACGAAGCCTATTTGAATGGAGAAAAAGTAGGGAATGCCTTCCTCACCCCCGGTTGGACGGCCTATAACGAACGGATTCAATACCAAACCTTTGAGGTGAGTCAACAATTAAAAAGTCAAAATGCTTTGGGAGTGGTTCTAGGCAGTGGATGGCATCGAGGCTATTTGGCGTGGTCCAATAATAAAAATTCATACGGAGATGATGTGTCCTTTATTGCGCAATTAATGATTGAATATGAAGATGGCACCAGCCAATCAATTCTTTCGGATGAAAATTGGGAATATACCCATGGAGCAATTGTTGATTCTGAATTATATGACGGTGAATTTTATAATGCCTTAGTGGAGCAAAATTGGTGTGTCTATGGCAGTAGTAGTCCCAACGCAAAAAAAGCGATTCCAGCTGCCGATCTAAAAAGTCGTTTGGTGGCCACCGACAATGGTTTAGTCACCGCACATGAAGTATTTAAACCCAAAGCCTTCATCACCACCCCTTCCGGTGCCAAGGTGCTGGATTTCGGACAAAATTTAGTGGGCTGGGTGCGCTTTTCTAATGTGGGTCAAAAAGGCGATACGCTCCGAATTTTTCATGCCGAAATTTTGGATAAATCGGGTGAATTTTACACCGAAAACCTCCGCGAAGCTGCACAATTAAACACCTTTATCCTCAACGAAGATAAAGACAAAGTATATCATCCCCACTTTACTTTTCAAGGGTTTCGCTACATTAAAATTGAGGGTTTGGAGGATATTCCTCTAGATCAATTTGAGGCGGTGGCCTTGTATTCCGATATGGAGGTTTCGGGAACCTTCTCCTCCTCGGATCCGCTCATCAATCAATTGCAGCACAATATCCAATGGGGTCAAAAAGGAAACTTTTTGGACATCCCCACCGATTGTCCCCAACGGGATGAACGTTTGGGATGGACCGGAGATGCGCAGGCTTTCTACAATACCGCTGCGTTCAACATGAACGTAAAAACTTTTTTTGAAAAATGGTTGATCGACCTAAGCCTCGATCAACGCGAAGACGGTTCGGTTCCCTTTGTCATTCCCAATGTTTTGGGTGAAAATGCCAGTGGATCCGCAGGTTGGGCCGATGCAGCAACCATTATTCCCTACAACAATTATCTCCAATACGGCGATTTGCGCAGTTTGGAAGCGCAATATCCCAGTATGCAAAAATGGGTCAACTATATGTACCAAAAAAGTGAAGCAGGCAAATATGCCGGTGACTTCCATTTTGGTGACTGGTTGTTCTATCGACCCAATGATGACAACGATGGTCGTGCGGCTGTAACCAGCAAAGAACTCATCGCGCAATGTTTTTATGCACGCTCAACAGAAATTTTAAGAAACACCGCCACTTTGTTAGGAAAGCAAGAGGAAGCCGCCGAATACAATCAACGGCTGGAACAAATTAAAAAAGTTTTTTTAGAAGAATTTGCTACTGCCAACGGTCGCCTGATTTCGGATACACAAACCGCCTATGTGTTAGCCTTGGCCTTTGATATGTTTCCCGCTTCCCTTCGTCAACAAGCTGCGGATCGGCTGGTAAAAAACATCAAAAGTTATGGAACACACCTCACCACTGGCTTTTTGGGAACCCCCTATTTGTGTCATGTCCTTTCGGAAAATGGGTATAATGATGTCGCGGTGGAATTGTTGTTGCAAAAAACCTACCCCTCTTGGCTCTATCCCATCACCCAAGGGGCAACCACCATTTGGGAACGTTGGGACGGCATCAAACAAGACGGAAGCACCCAAACTCCTTCGATGAATTCCTACAACCATTATGCCTATGGAGCCATCGGGGAATGGATGTACCGTCAACTCCTGGGGATTCAAGTCGATCCAGAATTTCCGGGCTACAAGCACTTCAAGATTCAACCGCTTTTTGACCCCGCCTTTGATTATATCAACGGTACTTTGGAATCGCCCTATGGAAACATCGCCGTGGATTGGAAACAAGATGACAACAGTATTACCCTCGCTTTGAACATTCCCGGAAATTCGAGTGCAAGCCTAGCCTTGCCTGACAACTATCGCTGGGAGCGCAAACAAAAAAATAAATGGGTCGCCATTGAACCGAAAGCGACACTGCTGGCCGGGAGCTATGATTTACGCGCCTTAAAATAGGTCTTTAGGGAAGGTAAAAACTTCCTTCAAAGGCTCAACGATGGGCTCGTTGTTGGGATGGGTTTCCATCAAATCTGCCATGGCTGCCCACCAACGCTGCATGATTTCGGTGTTTTTCAGTTGATCGCTGGTGTGGTCGGGAAGCAACTCCTGGAAGGCAAATAGCTTCCCCGTGGCGGCATCTAAAAAGATACTGTAATTCAGAATTCCATGGGCATGAAGCAAGGCTTTCAATTCAGGCCAAAGGGCATCGTGCCGCTCTTGGTAAACTTGTTCCTTTCCTTTTTTCAGTTGCATGGTAAAAGCGTTTCGAATCATCTTTTTTTTTCTAAATTGTTTTTTCGTCTTTTTTCTTGCATCGATTTACTTAAAAATGAGTGGTGCAAGGATCAAATTGGGTTAAAATCTACTAAAAAACCAAATCTGACTTGGGTATAAAAATAAAATAATTAAATTCGTTAACGTTAACGGAATTTAAAAAACACACTTCATTTCATGATTAAAATTAATGAAACCCTCACGCCTAATGATCTCCAAACTGCTTTGCAACGCTTTTGGGAATTGTCGGGTGAAAAAATAAAAGACATCGCCGAAAACTACGATTCCAATCAAGGGGCACCGGTTTTTACGGTAAACGGAAAATATTCTACGCGGGGTTGGACCGAATGGACCCACGGTTTCCAATTTGGATCGGCGGTGCTGCAATTCGACGCTACGGGAGATGATTTTTTCCTCCAGATGGGACGTCAACAAACCTTAGACTTTATGGCACCCCATGTGAGTCATAATGGTGTCCACGATCATGGATTTAATAATTTTAGCACCTATGGCAATTTGCTCCGCCTGATGCATGAAGGAAAAATTCCGCATAATTCTTGGGAACAATCCTTTTATGAATTGGCCATAAAAATATCCGGAGCTGTTCAAGCTTCCCGATGGACATCGCTCCCTGAAGGGGGATTCATCCATTCATTCAACGGTCCGCACTCGCTTTTTGTAGACACCATTCGCTCCTGTCGCATCTTGGTTGCCAGTCATTTATTGGGACATCAATTTCATTCGGAGGGCGATAAAAAAATATCACTTTTAGAACGTGCCGTCCAACACATAACGGCTACTGCAAAATACAGTGTCTATTACGGAGAAGGAAGAGATCGTTACGACCTTTGGGGAAGAACGGCGCATGAAAGTATTTTCAACATCAACGATGGTCAATTCCGTTGTCCCAACTCCCAACAAGGCTATACCGGCTTTTCTACGTGGACACGCGGCTTGGCTTGGGCGATGGTCGGTTTTCCGGAAGAGTTGGAGGCTTTTGATAGTATCCCAGAAGCAGCCTTTGAAAATTTTGGCGGTAAAACGGCAATTATGAATACGATGCTGAAAGCTGCAAAAGCGACTTGTGATTTTTACATCGAGCACACTCCCACTTGTGGCGTTCCTTATTGGGATACAGGAGCACCCAATCTGCACCGTCTAGAAGATTATTTGGATCGTCCCGCCGACCCCTACAACGACTGGGAACCGGTGGATGCTTCCGCTGCTGCCATTGGAGCCCAAGGCCTCCTAAGGCTAGGAAACTTTCTAGCCGCAAAGGGCGATGCCGAAGCAAAAAAATACCGGCAAGCCGGACTTACTGTCATGAAAACCTTACTGGATACGCCCTATTTGAGCGAGGATAAAAACCATCAAGGAATTTTGCTTCACAGCATCTATCACCAACCCAATGGATGGGACAATGTGCCCCAAGGACAAAAAATTGCTTGCGAAGAATCCTCCATGTGGGGAGATTATCACATGCGAGAATCGGCTCTTTATATTGAAAAATTAATCAAAGCGGAACCCTATTACAAATTTGATAACTGCATTGCAACCAAACACTAAAATGGCTACTCCCCTAGACAATCTCGACCGCCTTTGCGTGCACACCCAAACCAACAAACCTTGGGATTTAAAAAGCTGTATTGAGGCCTATGCCAAGGCAGGCATCCGAGGCATCTCCATCTGGAGGCATCTCCTCGAAGATCAAGATTTGGAGGCCGTTCGCCAACTTTTATCAGCGCGGAACATGCAGGTGGTTGCTCTGGTGCGCGGGGGTTTTTTTCCCAGCACCGATCCAGAAAAAAGACAGCACGCACTGGAAGACAATCGATTAGCGATTGCACAAGCAGCGGCGATTGGGGCACCCCAAGTAGTGCTGGTATGTGGTGCCGATCCGGGGCAATCCTTAGAAACCTCACGGAAACAAATCCAAGAGGGAATCACTGCCCTGCTTTCCGAGGCAGCGACTGCCGGGGTCAAACTCGCCATAGAACCTTTGCATCCCATGTATGCCGGAGACAAGTCTGCTGTAACCACGCTGGCCGAAGCCAATACCATTGCCGAAAATATCAATTCCCCTTGGGTGGGTGTTGCGCTGGATGTCTATCATTTGTGGTGGGATCAGGATTTGGAAAGCGAAATCAAACGCTGCGGGAAAAACGGCAATATCTTTGCTTTTCACGTCTGCGACTGGAATGTCCCAACGGTGGACATGCTCACCGATCGGGGTCTGATGGGCGAGGGCTGTATTGATGTAAAACAAATTAGAGGATGGGTAGAAGGCTCCGGATTTGACGGATTTATAGAAGTGGAAGTCTTTTCAGAACGCCACTGGAATTCCGATCAAAATCAATATTTAGAAAAAATAAAAACTGCATATTTAAAACATACTTAAACCAAAAAAATGAAAGTACATCCTATTGGAATTATAATGAATGGTGTGACCGGACGCATGGGCACCAACCAACACTTGATTCGATCCATCGACGCCATCATCAAACAAGGAGGAGTAGCCATCAATGACTCAGAGGTGATTATGCCCGAAGTGGTTTTGGTGGGAAGAAATGAAAATAAATTAAAGCAATTGATCGCCACCACTTCAGTGACCGAATGGACTACGGACTTGGACAGTGTGCTGAAGGACGACAAATACGCCATCTATTTCGACGCCCAAACTACCGGTAGAAGATCCGATGCCATCAAAAAAGCCGTGGCTGCGGGCAAACATATTTATTGCGAAAAACCGGTCGCTACCTCTACCGATATCGCACTAGAGCTCTATCGGATCTGTAAAGATGCTGGCATCAAACACGGGGTGGTTCAGGACAAATTGTGGTTGCCGGGGATGTTAAAATTAAAACGTCTCATGGAAAACGATTTCTTTGGAGAGATTCTCTCCGTTCGGGGGGATTTTGGTTATTGGGTTTTTGAAGGACACAGTGTTCCTGCACAACGACCCAGTTGGAACTATCGCAAGGAAGACGATGGAGGGATCATCGTTGACATGCTCTGCCATTGGCGCTATGTTTTGGATAATATTTTTGGCCCTGTAAAAGGTGTTTTCTGCTTGGGTGCTACCCATATTTCGGAACGTATTGATGAACAAGGCAAACCCTATAAATGCACGGCCGATGATGCTGCCTATGCCACCTTTGAGTTGGAAGGGGGGATTGTAGCCCAATTTAATTCTTCTTGGACGACACGTGTTCGTCGGGACGATTTACTCACTTTGCATGTGGATGGCACCAAGGGTTCTGCCGTGGCTGGCTTGAGAGAATGTTGGACGCAATCCTATGGAAACACTCCCAAACCCGTTTGGAATCCCGACATTCCCAATCCCATCAATTTTCAGGAGGGTTGGTCTAAAATGCCCGAACAAGAGCATTTTGACAATGCTTTTAAAGTACAATGGGAATTATTCCTCAAGCACGTGGTACTGGACACTCCCTTCCCTTGGGATATGTTGGCAGGTGCTCGGGGCGTTCAGCTTGCCGAAAAAGGACTGGAAAGCTGGGAGAAAAAAACATGGATTAACATCCCCGACCTAAACCCAAATCAATGAAATCCGTTGCACTCATAACAGGAGGAACTCGTGGAATCGGGTTGGGCGTAGCAAAAGCTTTGGCGCAAAACGATTTTCATCTTATAATTAATGGAATGCGCCCGGAAGCCGCCGTAGAAGATACCTTAGAGGAATTGCGCAGCTTTGGAGGTCAAGTGGTTTATTGCCCAGGAAATATTGCTGCACCCGAAACCCATGAAGCTCTAGTTGCCTGTGCACAACAAGAGTTTGGGGGGTTACATGTGTTGATCAACAATGCTGGAATTGCTCCCCCTGCTCGCGAAGATATCCTAGAAGCCACAGCTGCCAATTTTGATATCGTTATAGAAACCAACCTCAAAGGACCCTATTTTTTAACCCAAAAAGTGGCCCGTTGGATGGTGGAACAAAAGGGCGCTCAACCGCAGTCTTTTTTTAGCATCATCAATATATCCTCCGTTTCCGCCACCGTAGCTTCGGTCAACCGTGGGGAATACTGTATTTCAAAAGCCGGAGTTGCCATGGCCACCAAATTATGGGCCGCTCGATTGGGCGAATTTGACATTCCTGTATATGAAATTCAACCCGGGGTAATTCGTACCGACATGACTGCGGGGGTTGTAGAAAAGTACGACCAACTCTTTGAAGATGGACTTACCCTCCAAAAAAGATGGGGAACGCCCGAAGATGTAGGACGAGTAGCTGCCGCTATGGCGAGTCATCAATTGCCTTATGCCACCGGTCAAGTGGTGCAAGTGGATGGGGGACTTACGATTCAAAAATTATAAATTATCCTTATGAAAAACTGGTCTGAAAAAACGTTGAAAAGGATTTGGAAGGGCATCCTCGTGGCGGTCCTTCTTTTGATTGTATTCACTTTTTCTCCTTGGGTCTTGGTAAAAGGAAAAATTGACCCCATCCTATTCAGTATGCCCTATCATTTGTGGGTAAGTATATTGAGTACCATTTTGCTGGTAGTATTTACGGGCATCGGGGGTATGGTTTTTTACCATTTAAAATTAAAAACCGATCCAAACGCTAATTTATAGACCCATGACACAGTATCTTCTTCTTATCGGCGTCCTCTATGTGGGTGTTTTATTTTTTCTTTCATTGCGCAGCAGAAAAGAAATCAAAACTTCTTCCGACTTTATGTTGGGTGGAGCCAAGATTGGTTTGATACTGGGTTTTATGACCTTTGCCGCTACCCTATTCAGCACCTTCACCTTGATGGGAATGCCCGATTTTTCAAGAAATAATGGCGTTGGGGCTTGGATTTTTCTTGCCTTTTCGGATGCAGTAATGGTCTTTTTCATCCTTTGGTTTGGGTTCTATCTTCGCAAACGTGTCGGATCTGAATCGTTTGGAGGAATGTCGCGTCTGCTACAAAATTGTTATCAAAACAAAGGCGTAGGTTATCTCTATTTTATTGCTGTATTTTTATTTTTAGTGCCTTATGTCGCCATCCAAATTCGTGGGGTTGCCATTTTCTTGATCGAGGCCTTCCCCGACTTTATTCCGGTTTGGGCGTGGAGTGTGTTTATCGTTGTAGTGATGCTGTTATACTCTGAATTGGGCGGTCTAAAAGCGATCATTTATGCCGATTTCATGCAAGGAACGCTGCTGTTGATTGTAGTTTGGTTGGTGGCTATGAACTGTTTGGATAATGTCGGGGGTTGGTCGGCACTGTTTGAACAAACGGCAAACACCCAACCGGACTTACTCTCCCCTCCCGGCCCCAAGGGACTGCTCAGTCCCCAATTCCTCATCGCCTCTTGTATTGCCATTGCGATGATCCCGGTGACCCAACCACAACTTTCCACCCGTTTGGTCATCATGAAAGATTATGCTGCACTTCGTCGGATGGCAGTTGCTGTAGGTTTTTTCGCCATACTTATCATCATTCCTACCGTTATCATTGGACTGTATGGTGCACTTCAATACGCCGATGCCAGCACCTCCTCCTTTTTGGGAAGTGTTTTGCTGAGAGAACAACACCCTGCCATTGCTGCTGTTACCATTATCGGTTTATTTGCTGCGGCCATGTCCACCTCCGATTCTCAGCTTTTTGCCATGGGTAATGAATTTCGAGGACTGATCGGTTCCAAAGGGGAAAACAATCTAACACCCATTCGTATTGCCATTTTTGTATTCGCTGCAGCAGCCTTATTATTTTCTCTAGTCAGTTCAAATGAATTGGTTTTATTGGCACGGCTAAGTTTTTCGGGAACAGGAATCATGGGCCCCATGATTATATTGGGAATTTTGGCAAAAAAGCCTCAGGGGAGTTTTATGATTGGACTATCGGCAGTGGCCTTGGTGATTTTTATTGTATCCCAATTGGGGTGGATTCCACAGCAAATTTTTAATATGCGCTTGGATCTATTGCTCATGATTTTACTCTCCTTGGGGGCATTGATTAATTATTATGTAAAAAAATAAGTTTTGAAAAATAGTTCCTTTTTTCTTTTGCTTCCCCTCACTATTGTACTGCTCTTTTTTTCCCATTGTGAAAAGAAACCCACTCAAGAAATCTGGCCGACCCCCACAGCCGTAAACAAACCCTGGACCCGCTGGTGGTGGATGGGAAATGCCG
This sequence comes from Flavobacteriaceae bacterium, assembly GCA_018699935.1. Lineage (GTDB taxonomy): Bacteria > Bacteroidota > Bacteroidia > Flavobacteriales > Flavobacteriaceae > MS024-2A. The sequence goes on from JABISF010000079.1 coordinate 54,323, forward strand.
TTAACAAATCGCAAATCCGAAAATCCATGGTGGCTTTTCAAAAAGCCGGTTTGGGAGGCGTAGAAATCGCTTCCATATATGGCGTTAAAGGGGCCGAGGCGGATTTTATCGATCACCTTTCGCCACAATGGATGGAGCAGTTGGCATTCACCCTAAAAATGGGGGATAGTTTATCCATGGGAGTGGATCTTACGCTCGGCACCGGTTGGCCCTTTGGCGGACCCCAAGTGAGCGTTGAGCATGCTGCCACAAAATTATTTGTCAAGCAATCGAACATCAAAGCGGGGAATCCATTGAATGAAGATATCACCCATCGCAAAGAAGGTTTGTCGGAGCCACTGCGAAATGTTGCTGCGGTCGCCTTCAGTAAAAGTGGGAAATATACCGATTTGAGTCCCCAATTACAGCATCAAACATTGCGTTGGGAAGCTCAACAAGAGGATTATCAATTGATTTTGCTTTACGAAGACAAAACCCTACAAAAAGTAAAACGCGCCTCCCCGGGGGGAGCAGGTTGGACCGTAGATCATTTTTCCTCCAAAGCCTTGGAGGAATATTTGATTCCCTACACTGCTGCCTTTGAAGTCAACCAAGCTTCTCCAAGAAGTATTTTTAACGACAGTTATGAAGTTTATAACACCAATTTTACAGCGGACTTTCTCAATGCGTTTGAAAGCCGAAGAGGCTATGATTTGAAACCCCATTTACAACAACTTTTACTCCAAGAAAGTGATCCCATAGGCAATCGCATCAAAGCCGATTATCGGGCGACCATCAGTGATTTACTTTTGGAAGAGTTTCAAAATCCATGGAATGATTGGGCGCACGAGCGCAATATGAAAACCCGTTTACAAGCCCACGGGTCACCCGGCAATTTGATCGATCTCTACGCCTCGGCAGACATTCCCGAATGTGAAACCTTTGGATCCATGCCTTTTGACGTAAAAGGTTTACGACGGTTGGAGGCCAATATTCGTCCAGGGGATGCCGATCCCGCCATGCTCCGATTTTCTGCCTCGGCAGCACATATCAGCGGAAAACCTTTGGTCTCGTCGGAATCCTTTACGTGGCTGAGAGAACATTTTAAAACAGCACTTTCTCAATGCAAACCAGAAGTAGAGGATTTATTTTTAAACGGTGTAAATCATGTTTTTTTGCACGGTTCTACCTTCAGTCCCGATACTGCTGCTTGGCCGGGATGGAAATTCTATGCCTCAGTAAATTTTAATCCCACCAATACCTTTTGGGCTGACGTACCCGAGCTTTTCGGATATATCACTAGAATCCAATCGTTTTTACAAGCTGGAAGTTCCGACAATGATGTCCTTTTGTATTGGCCCATCCACGATGTTTGGGGCAATTTCCTCGATGGAAGACTCATGCAACAATTGGCCATCCACGATTTGGACACCTGGCTGAAAAACACCCCTTTTTATGAGGCCATCCAAACGCTCCTCGCCCAAGGGCACAGCTTTGATTATCTTTCCGATCAATTTTTACTCAAAGCCACGGTGCAAGACGGACAAATACAACTTCCCGGAGGACGTTACAAAGCCTTGATTGTTCCGAATTCAACACATATGCCTTTGGGCAGTTTAGAACAACTTTTAGCCTTGAAAGCACAGGGAGCAAACATCCTCTTTGAAGGAACACCGGAAACCGTTCCGGGTTGGTTTGAATATGAAAAACAAACCGCTGAACTTGAAGCACTGCTTTCCAAACAAAACATCCCGCTGAGTGCACGAACGGATTGGAACGAAATCCTAGCCTCAAAAGGCATCATTGCAGAAGCTTTTCCGCAAAAAAATTTAAAATTTATTAGAAGAAATTATGGCTCGAGCAAGGTCTATTTTGTTGTCAATCATACGGCTGAAGCGGTGAAGGATTGGGTGCCTTTGAGAAGTAATGAAGATCATATTCTTCTGTTAGATCCATTAACAGGCGCATACGGCGTACCTGCGCAAAGAACCGTACAAGGAAATAAAGAAATTTTTCTCCAATTGGATTCCGGTCAATCGCTGCTGATCCAAACTGGAGGAGAATTAAATCCGCAACAATGGAATTACAGACAAGCCGGTGCCCCCACTATAAAACTCAATGGCAGTTGGGAATTGACCCCCCTCAGCGGTGGCCCCACACTTCCTCAAACCGTTCACATCGACCGTTTGTCGTCATGGACCGATTTGGGCAAAACATACGAGGATTTTTCAGGGACTGTTTCCTATAAAACCACCTTTACCCTCCCCAATAATTCCAAAAAAGCGTGGCGGTTAACTTTAGGAGATGTACGGGAAAGTGCAGCCGTTTATATCGATGGGAAATATTATGGAACCGTTTGGGCAAATCCGATGTATTTAGACCTCCCGTTTTTGGAAGGCGGAGCGCATGATTTGGAATTGCGCGTGACCAACTTGGGAGCCAATCGTATCCGTGCCAAGGAAAAAAGAGGGGAAGACTGGACGATTTTCTATGAGATCAACATGGTCAACAAAGATTATAAAGCTTGGGATGCTAGTGTCTGGGAGCTCACCCCGTCGGGCTTGATCCAAGCACCGGAACTGCAACCTCTGAATAACATAATACCGTAAACAATGAAAACACTACTATGGCTCTTTAGTTTCTTGCTGAGTGTTAGTCTTTGGGCGCAAGAAGTGCTCCCTTTATGGCTGGAGGGCGTACCCAATGCCAAAATCGACGCACAATTTCTAGAGAACACCACCACTGATGTTTTGGGGGCTCCCCTTAGAGTCAGTCAGGTGAGTGTCCCTACCTTAACCGCTTTTGTTGCTGCTCCAGAAAAAGCAACAGGAGCTGCGGTACTGATTTGTCCCGGGGGTGGATATAAAATTTTAGCCATTAATAAAGAAGGCTATCGGATTGCAAAATGGTTAAATACTTTGGGCATTAGTGCTTTTGTACTTAAAAATCGATTGCCTGATGATCGCATCATGGAAGATAAAAGCATCGGCCCTCTGCAAGATGCGCAACAGGGTTTGCGTATCATTCGTAAACATGCCGAAAAATGGAACATTGATCCTCAAAAAATTGGTGTCCTTGGCTTTTCTGCTGGGGGGCATCTTGCTGCCAGTCTTTCCACGCATTACGACCAAAAAGTTTATGAGGCTTCGGAAGCGATTAGTGCGCGCCCGGATTTTTCGATTTTGATTTACCCTGTGATTTCCATGCAAGAGGGGCTCACCCATGGAGGTTCGCGCACCAATCTTTTGGGAGCAACTCCCAGCCCAGCCCAAGTCGATTGGTTTTCCAACGAAAAACAAATCAACGCCCAAACCCCTCCGGCATTGCTTATCCATTCCGTGGATGATGGAGCCGTACCCATTGAAAATAGTATTTCCTATCTGCAAGCCATGAAAAAGCAGGGCGTTCCCGTCGAACTGCATGCCTATAGAAACGGGGGGCATGGCTTTGGTTTGGGACTGCGCGACACCCATAAATACTGGAGTGAAGCCTGTGAAAATTGGTTGGTCGCTATGGGACTGGCAAAATCCAAAAAAATAATGCTGTTTTCTTATTTTATGGGGAATGGAGAGGATGGTTTGCATTTGGCATCCAGCGAAGATGGGTTGCATTTTGAACGTTTAAAAAACACTTCCTGGTTGACGCCACAAGTGGGTAAAGACAAATTAATGCGGGATCCCAACATCATTCAAGGTCCGGATGGAAAATTTCATATGGTTTGGACGGTCAGTTGGACGGATCAAGGGATTGGGTATGCGCATTCCGAAGATTTGATCCATTGGTCGGAACAAAAATTTATTCCAGTCATGCAACACCAGCCCAAAACCCGCAATACATGGGCGCCGGAAATCACTTATGATCCTCAAACCGAAAATTTTTATATCTACTGGTCTTCCACCATAGCGGGAACATTTTTGGAGACCCAACCCAAAGGAGAAAACGGTTACAATCATCGTATCTATTATACCAAAACCAAAGACTTTTCCAATTTTGCTCCAACGCAACTTTTGCTGGATCCCGGTTTTAATGTAATCGACGCCTCCATTCAATTTTTTCAGGATAAATACATCCTCTTTCTGAAAGATGAAACCCCCGAACCTCCAGCTAAAAACATCAAATGGGCCTATGCCGATACGTTTGAAGGCCCTTATTCCAAACCCTCAACCCCCATCAGTGGTAACTACTGGGCGGAAGGCCCTACATCGCTCTATCACGAAGGGCAGTGGACGGTCTATTTTGACAAATACCGCAAACATGCGTTTGGGGCTGTCCAATCCAGCGATTTAAATCAATGGAAAGATATTTCCGAGCAAATTTCTTTTCCGGAGGGAGCTCGTCATGGTTCTATTTTTTGGGTAGATCGAACGGTATACGAAGCCCTGCAAAATCATGCACAGCAACATCCGTAATTTTCATGTATTGACAGTTTTTCACTCAAAACTAAACTTTAGCGTATCTTAAACAGTTATTAAATCCGAATATTTTATGAGCACGGAAAGCCTTAGCCCCCAAAAACCAAAAACTGAGTATGAACGGGAAGCCGTCCCAACCTCAGCACTAAAACGATGGACGCACTTTTTGGGAATGTATGCCGGAGAACATGCTGCCGGAACCGAATTTGTAATCGGACCCCTGTTCCTAACAACTGGAGTAAGTGCTTTTGATTTGATTTTTGGATTAATTGTGGGAAATCTTTTGGCGGTACTGAGTTGGCGTTTTTTGACCTCAGCCATAGCCGTTCAATACCGTTATACGCTCTATTATCATTTGGAAAAAATTTGTGGCAAAAAGCTGGTCATCGGCTATAATTTGGCCAATGGCATCCTCTTTTGTTTTTTGGCCGGAGCCATGATTACGGTTTCCGCCACAGCGGTGGGAATTCCCTTCAATATGGAAATGCCGCAATTGACGGACACTTTGCCCAATGGTCCCACTTGGATCATCATCGTAGTATTGATAGGACTGGCGATTTCAATCATTGCTGCCAAAGGATTCAATACGGTGGCCAAAGCCGCCAATTGGATGTCCCCGGTCATTGTATTGGGCTTTGTTGCCAGTGCTTTTGTGGCTCTGCAACAATTGGGCGTGGGAAGCTTTTCTGACTTTTGGGATATTTGGGGAAGCGGAAGTGAACCTTTCCCCGGACAGATCAAATATACATTTTGGCATGTGTGTTTGTGGTCGTGGTTTGCCAATGCAGCCATGCATATCGGCATGTCTGACTTGACGGTATTTCGTTTTGCTGCACATCCAAAATCAGGTTGGACGACGGCTGCAGGGATGTACATTGGACACTTTGTCGCGTGGATCGCTGCAGCACTTCTATATGCTGTTTATATCCGAACTCCAGAAGCACAAAATCTACTCGCCAACGGGTTGGCTCCCACGGTTGCTCCCGGACCTTTGGCCTATAATGCCATTGGAATAGCAGGAATTGTTGTAGTCATTTTGGCCGGGTGGACGACTGCCAATCCTACGATTTATCGCGCCGGACTCGCCTTTCAAGCTATTTTTCCAAAAATGAGTACCGCTTCAGTAACCCTTTTGGCGGGAGGTATTGCCACTTTGGCTGGGATCTTCCCAGCCTTTGCCATGCAACTGTTGGATTTTGTAGCGCTGTATGGATTTATATTAGCTCCGGTGGGAGCCATTATTGTCTTTCAACATTTCTTTTCCAAGTCCTGGGGGGTACAAAATTATCTGCAGCAACCCTTTCAGGGAAGTTTTAATTCAAATGTTTTGCTTGCTTGGGCGATTGGATTTGGTGTTTTTTATGGCATTTCAATCTATTTCGACATTTTCTTATCCTATTTAACCCTTCCCGCCTGGATAAGTTGTGGGGTGTTGTATCTTTTATTGAGTAAATCTAAAACACAATGATATGAACGGGTATAAACTAATTGTTGTTTTATTGCTTGGAAGTTTTTCCTCAGCAGCTTGGGGGCAACTGTGCCAAGGGCATTATTGGACGGAGGTCGAAGCAAAAGTCAAAATGCAAGAATTCAGTCAGTTGTGGAACGATCAAAACAGTTGGGAAAAAAGGGCGGATGCCATCAAATCCAACCTGAAGCGAGGACTTCAATGGGACAAAATTCCCTCTTTTGACCGACCCCAAACTCTTTTAATCAGCGCGCCCGTTTCCATGGATGGTTATCAGGTACAAAATATCGCACTAGAAACCTTTCCCGGATTTTATGTTACCGGCAACCTTTATCTTCCGCTCAACGGAGCAAAAAAACATCCGGCGGTGCTCAGTCCTCATGGACATATGAAAGGAGGTCGTTTTTCTGAAGATGTGCAACTGCGTTGTGCCCTATTGGCCAAAATGGGAGCCGTTGTTTTTGCTTATGACATGGTTGGTTATGGAGAGAGCACCCAGCTGAATCACAAAATGCCGATCAGTTTGCTGTTGCAAACCTGGAACAGCAAAGCAATTATTGATTATTTGGTCAACCGCGATGATGTAGATCCCCTTCGGATTGGCGTCACAGGGGCTTCGGGGGGTGGTACTCAAAGTTTTATGATCGCTGCCCTTGATCCGCGTGTGTCCGTCAGTGTGCCTGTGGTGCAAGTGTCTGCCCATTTTTTTGGCGGTTGTGCCTGTGAAAGCGGCATGCCCGTCCATAAAAACGGTGCTTTTCAAACCAATAATGTCGAAATCGCTGCTGCCTTTGCCCCGCGTCCCCAACTGATTATTTCCGATGGCGCGGATTGGACAAAAAATACACCCGAGGTAGAATTTCCTTACCTGCAATCGGTGTACAACGTATTTGGTAAAAACAAGCCCATAGAGAATGTGCATTTGGCTGAGGAACAACACAATTATGGTCCATCAAAACGCATCGCTGCCTATGATTTTTTGGCCAAACATCTCGGTCTTTCAAAAAATAAGGTTCAAGAAAACGGTCAATACAAAGAGGATGAAATTCAGCTTTTGGATCAAGAAATTTTGGAAATTTATAAAACCTATCCTCAGCCGGAAGGAATGCTTCAAGGCGATCAAGCGATTATGAATTTTTTAAACATAAATAAAATATTATGAAATACAGGAGATTTGGAAGGACCGATTGGCAAGTAAGTGAAATGGGCTATGGCATGTGGGGCATGGGCGGATGGAAAGAATCGGACGATGTGGAATCGGAACGCTCTTTGGATTTGGCGGTTGCCAATGGGGTTAATTTTTTTGACACGGCCTGGGGTTATGGCGAAGGGCACAGCGAACGCCTTTTGGGAAAATTACTACAAAGACATCCTAATAAAAAACTCTATACGGCCAGTAAAATTCCTCCCAAAAATTTTCGTTGGCCCGCTCAACCGCAATATCGTTTTGAAGACTCCTATCCCGCAGCACATATCCGGAACTATACGGAGAAAACGCTCAAAAACTTAAAACAAGAGCAAATTGATTTGATGCAATTTCACACTTGGGACGATGGCTGGACAGCAAAGGAGGAATGGCAAAGAGCTGTGGAAGATTTAAAAAAAGAAGGGAAGCTTGCCGCCATGGGCATCAGTATGAATCGCTGGGAACCCGAAAATGGAATACAAGCTCTGAAAACCGGAAGGATTGATGCCGTTCAGGTGATTTACAACATCTTTGATCAGGCTCCTGAAGATGTTCTTTTCCCTTATTGTGAAACGCATGACATTGCTGTGATTGCGCGTGTTCCTTTTGACGAAGGAACTTTGACAGGAAATATCACGCGGGCAACGCAATTTCCAGAAGGCGATTGGAGGGGTACCTATTTTGTACCCGAAAACCTAAATGCCAGTGCCGATCGGGCAGACTTGTTGCGTCCTCTGGTTCCAGAAGGAATGACAATGGCTGAAATGGCATTGCGTTTTATTACCGCAAATCAAACAGTGAGTACCATCATTCCTGGAATGCGGAAAGCCAAAAATGTGCTTGCCAATACAGCGACGAGTGATGGACAAAGGCTCCCTGAAAATCTTTTAGAACAGCTCAAAAAACACCGATGGGATCGAACGCCTACCGAATGGTCTCAATAAATTTAAATGATATGCAATACACTCGTAGAAAATTTTTGTCGACCACTGCTGTAGCAGGATCGGCTTTAGCCATAGGCTCAACACTCGCCTTTTCCAAAACCAAGGAACATGCATTAGGCTTGCAATTGTACACTTTTCGTGAAAAAATGCAATCCCAACCTTTGAAAACCTTGGAGGAAATTGCCGCTCTAGGAATCAAAAAAATTGAATCTGCCAAAAGTCAAAAAGGACATTATTACGGCTTACGACCCAAAGAGATGCAATCCGCCTGTACGGATTTGGGAATGCAATTGGTGAGCGGTCATGTCCATTTGGACGCAGCCTTTGATCGTACTTTGGAGGAAGCCGTGGAAGCCCAACAAGCATATCTGATTTGTTCCTCTTTGCCCACCCCAGGTCAAACCCTAGACAATTATAAAAGGGTGGCCGAAGCTTTCAACAAAGCAGGAGAAAAGTGTAGCGCTGCCGGAGTTCGCTTTGGCTACCACAACCACGAATACGAATTTGAGTCCGAAAACGGAATCGTACTTTATGATGTGTTGATGGACGAAACAGAAGCCCAATGGGTGCACATGGAATTGGATTTGGGTTGGGTGATCGTCGCTGGAAAAAACCCATTAGATTATTTTAAAAAATATCCCGGTCGATTTCCTTTATGGCATTTAAAAGACATGGATTTGGAGAAAAAACACAGCACTGAATTTGGCAAAGGCGGTTTAAACATACCCGAAATGCTTGCCCATCAAAACGAGTCAGGTCTCGAACATATTTTTATTGAGCAAGAGGAATACGCCTCAACTCCTTTTGAGAGCATACAGCACAATATGCAATTTATGAAAACCGTTTAGGAGTGGTTATTTTTTAAACCGTTGATCTAAAGCATATTTCCCTGCGCCACAAAGGGCAATAGCAATAAATCCAAAGAGAAACAAGAGTGCCTTTTCTTTTTTTGCAAAAGGATCATCGGCATGGGCGATAAAGGCAGCCACTGCCATGGTGACGATAGGAAAAAGTGTAACCAAACGCGTTTTATAACCAATCATTATCAAAATCGGGGCGATAAATTCCCCTAGAACGGCTAAAAACAAAGAGACGGTGGCCCCTAATCCCAAAAAATCCATGAACTTGATATCGGGTTCAAAGAGGCGTAAAAATTTTCCGTAACCGTGCGTGAGTAACATAGCAGAAAAAGAAAGACGCAATAGCAATAAACCGAGGTCGGAAAAGTTTCTTTTCATCGTGTTGAATTAAAAAGTTAAGATACAAAGTCGTTTCGAAAAGGGATGCTTTAAACCGTTTTTTTTCTATGATAAAACTGAAAAAAAGTAGGCTGAAAAAATGAACAGAAAATAAATCGAAATGCATTTAAGTTCTATTCAAGTTTTCTTAGCTTTGGATTTTAACAGCAAAATGATGAAAATTTTAAGAACTATATTACTACTTGCTTTGATGATAGGCTGTCAAAGCACTCCCCAACAAAAACAAGAGGTAACATACGATCCCCTAATTACATCAATGTATACCGCCGACCCTTCTGCGCATGTTTTTGATGGAGCTTTGTACATCTACCCTTCACACGACATAGACGGAGGTGTGCCTGAGGACGATTTGGGAAGTCACTTTGCCATGCGCGATTATCACGTACTGAAAATGAATGCCGATGAAACTGCGCAGGATATGGGAAAAGCACTTGATTTGGACGATATTCCATGGGCCAAAAAACAACTTTGGGCTCCCGACATTGCAGAAAAAAACGGAACCTATTACTTTTATTTTCCTGCCAAAGATGCGGATGAAATTTTCCGTATCGGCGTGGCCACTGGCTCCACTCCCGAGGGTCCTTTTACAGCAGAGGAGTCACCCATAGCAGGTGCGGTCAGTATAGATCCCGCAGTTTTCAAAGACAGTGATGGCAGTTATTATATGTATTTTGGTGGCATTTGGGGCGGTCAATTGCAACGCTGGGAAAGTGGCAGCTATGTGGCTGAAGACCGCTACCCCGCAGCCGACGAAGTGGCCATTGCACCTAAAGTGGCAAAAATGTCTGAGGATATGCTGCAATTTGAAACCGCTGTGCAAGACATTCAATTGTTGGATGCCGAAGGAAATCCAATTTTAGCTGGAGATAATGAGCGACGTTTTTTTGAAGCAGCTTGGGTACATCAATACAACGGAAAATATTATTTTTCTTATTCCACCGGAGACACCCACAATATTGCCTATGCCATCGGCGATTCACCCCTGGGACCGTTCACCTATCAAGGAGTCATCTTAAAACCCGTATTGGGATGGACCAATCATCATTCCATCGTGGAATATGAAGGAGCATGGTATCTTTACTTTCACGACAGCTCCCTCTCCAAAGGAGTTACGCATTTGAGAAGTATCAAAAGAGCAAAATTGGAGTACCTTCCCGATGGTCGTATTCAAACAATCGATGCTTTGGTTGAAGTAGCTCCCTAACTGCTCCTCTTAAAAAAATAAACTCAATACCCCTTTGATGCAATAAAGGGTTGTTAGTGCAGAAATTCCAAGGATTAAGGAGGCTAAGGTATGCAGCCGATACCCCTGTGGAATGGACATTTGACTGAATTGGGTAACCACCCAAAAAAAACTGTCGTTGGCATGGGAAACTACGGCAGAACCCGCACCAATGGCCACCACCACCAATGCCTTGTCAAAAGCAGCCGTCAGCCCCAAAACCTCCAACATGGGCAATGCCAAAGAGGCCGCTGTAACGATGGCCACCGTGGAAGAACCTTGAGCCGTTTTGATCAATGCGGCTAAAAGAAAAGGCAGTATCAAGCCCAAGGGTAAATCTTTCAACAAAGGTTCTATGTTGTGATGTATCCCGGAACTTTGAATAACCTTGCCAAAAGCACCCCCCGCTGCAGTAATCAACAATATGGTGGCAGCACCTTTGACAGCCATTCCCAGCCAACCTTCTTGGGTCAAGCGTTGCCCATCCCATTTTTTGGGAACAAACAATGCCAAAAAAACACCGATAAATAATGCAATAATGGGATGTCCCACAAAGGCGATACTGTTTTTGAGCGTTCCCTCTTGGATGGGAAAACCAGGATAGGAGACTACGGAATTACAAACAATGAGTCCAATTGGCACTAAAATAGGAAGCAGGGTTCTTCCCAAGGTCGGCAAATATTCCGGAGTGGTTTCCGCTGTTGGATGTGCATCGACTTTGGGTGCTATCCAAATCCGACTGCCCATAAACTTGGCAAATAGAATACAAACGCTAAGCCCGATACTGCTAGCAAGCAATCCAAAAACAATGACCAAACCTAAATCAGCACCGATGATGGCGGTGGCAGCAATGGGGCCGGGTGTGGGGGGTACCATGGTGTGGGCTCCTGTTAATCCCATACTCAACGCAATGGCAGTTCCTGCCAATGAGACACCCACCTTTTTGGTCAACGCTTTGTTCAAGGGTGAAAGGATAACAAAACCTGAATCTGCAAAGACAGGGATGGACACCAAATAGCCAATACATCCCATTACCCAATGAATGCGTTTGCCCCCCAACTTGCGGATAAAAAATTGAGCAATGACCTGCGCCCCTCCCGATTGTTCTAAAAAAGTTCCGATGATCAGTCCCGCAACGATGATGATTCCGATGGCTCCCAATGTTCCTCCAAAACCCTCCTGTAGTGCTTTAAGAATCGCTGCGGAAGGCATCCCTACTGCCCACCCAAAACCAATACTGACCACGATCAGTGCCAAAAAAGGATGCCATTTCCATCGGCTGGTGAGTACAATAATCCCAACAATGGCTAGGAATAAAGGAAGAAAGGCCCACATCATTTAATGTAAATCGCGTGATACCTCAGCTCCGGAACCTCCGACCAAGAAGTCCATATCACAACCTTCATCCGCTTGGTTGACATGATCGATATAGAGTTTGGCATATCCCCGAACGGCTTGCGGTTCGGGTGCTTTCCAAAGGGCTTTTCGAGCAGCCAGTTCCTCCGCCGAAATTTCTAAATTCAAACTCCGATTGGGAACATCCAAAGTAATCATGTCCCCGTTTTGCACCAATGCCAAAACCCCTCCAACAGCAGCTTCCGGAGCTACGTGAAGGACAACAGTGCCATAAGCCGTTCCACTCATTCGCCCATCGGAAATGCGCACCATATCGGTGATTCCTTGTTCTAATATTTTTTTAGGTAAATCCATGTTTCCCACTTCCGGCATGCCTGGATAGCCCACAGCACCGACTCCCTTGAGCACCATGACGCTGTCTTTGTCGATGTCTAAATCGGGATCATTCACGCGGGCGTGATAGTCTTCTATGGATTCAAAAACGACCGCTTTTCCACGATGTTTTAACAAATGAGCACTGGCCGCACAGGGCTTGATGACGGCACCTTTTTCACACAAATTTCCATGCAGCACTGCAATCCCTGCCTCTTCCATAAACGGTGCAGCGGTACTCCCAATCACTGCTTCGTTATAGTTTACTGCGGTTTCCGCATTTTCTACTAACGTTTTACCATTGGCAGTGGGTGTCGGTTTGAGGTGTTCTTTCATGGCTTTTGCCACAGCACTCAAGCCTCCAGCATAAAACAAGTCTTCCATCAAATAGCTTCCTGCGGGTTGCAAGTTCACGATCATCGGGAGCTTGCTTGCTAATGCATCAAAATCATTCAAATCCAAGGGAATTCCCAAGCGCTTGGCGATGGCCAACAAATGCAATACTACATTGGTAGAACCCCCAATAGCGGCATTCATTTTAATAGCGTTTTCAAAGGCTTCTCTTGTCAATATTTTTGAAATGGTCATATCCTCTTTCACCATCTCGACAATTCGGTTTCCGGCCAGATGCGCCATCACCTTTTTTCGAGCGTCAACGGCGGGAATGGCCGCCGCATTGGGCAAGGTCAATCCGAGTGCTTCCACCGTACAAGCCATAGAAGAAGCTGTACCCATGGTCATACAATGCCCAGCACTTCTACTCATACAAGATTCCGCCTCGCGCATTTCTTCGCTTGTTATTTCTCCTTTGATCAGAGCCTCGGAGAGTTTCCACGTGAGTGTTCCAGAACCGACTTTTTTCCCTCGCCAATTTCCATTCAACATGGGGCCACCGGGCACCACCAAAGTGGGCAAATCCACACTACAAGCGCCCATGATGGTGGAAGGGGTGGTTTTGTCACAACCGGTCAGTAAAATCACTCCGTCTAAGGGATTGGCACGAATGCTTTCCTCCACATCCATACTAGCCAAATTCCGCCACAGCATCGTACTGGGTTTCATCAAGGTTTCTCCTAACGACATGACTGGAAATTCCAGAGGAAATCCCCCAGCTTCATAGACCCCTCTTTTGACAATTTCGGCAAAATCGCGTAAATGTGCATTACAGGGGGTAAGATCAGACCAGGTATTACAAATTCCGATGACTGGTTTTCCTTGGAACATATGATCGGGATGCCCTTGATTGCGCATCCAAGAGCGATGGACAAATCCCATTTTGTCATTGTGTCCAAACCATTCGCTGCTTCTTAACTTTTTTTCTTTCATTTGGTATAGTGTTCGGCTGCTAAGGCAGCGTCTCCCAAATGTACCAATTAAATTGGCGCTTCCAAAAGTTTTATGGGCTCTTTGTTGCTCCGCCTAATTGCACATGTTTTGTGCCTTTAAATTGGTTTTAAACAAGAAATGAAAACCTTGTAAAGGCGGGGACACCCCATCAAAAGGGATAAAAAAACCCTCTGGAATACAGAGGGTAAAAATTAAAGAGTTGGCCTACTAGGGCTCGAACCTAGACTCTTCTGAACCAAAATCAGACGTGTTGCCAGTTACACCATAGGCCAAAAGCGATGCAAATTTACATGAAAGTTTTAGGTGCACAAATTTTAAGATAAATTATATTCATTTCTTGCAAAACCTTGGAGCAAATAAGGCTCATTTTCCCCTGTTACCACAGCTGTAAATCCCGATCCACGGCAAGCCGCAGCCCCTTCTCTTGTTAAACCCCCCAAAAATCCTTCGCACTTCCTAGATTTATACTTATTTTCGCTATTAAATTCTTAAAATTATGACCGACGCCCAATATCGTATATGGAATTTAAGTATCGGATGGATGGTATTTGCCATTGCCCTATTCACATACGGTAGTACTGTTGAACCCACTGCCAGTTATTGGGATTGTAGCGAATACATTGCAACTTCTGCAAAATTACAGATTGGACACCCGCCGGGTGCTCCATTTTTCCAAATGATGGGAGCTTTCTTTGCACTTTTTGCTTCGGCTCCTGAAAAAATAGCATTGATGGTCAATTATATGTCGGTATTTTCTAGTGCCTTTACTATCATGTTTCTTTTTTGGACGCTCACTTTGTTGTTTAAAAAATTACCTTTTTTCAGTAGCCCACAAACGGTTTCGGAACGGATTGGGTATTTTGGAAGTGCTGTGGTGGGAGCCCTAGCCTTCTGTTTTTCAGATAGTTTTTGGTTTAATGCTGTGGAAGCCGAAGTGTATGCCATGGCAATGTTCCTTTTGGCATTGTTATTTTGGATGGGACTGCGTTGGGAGCAGGAAATGAACACCCCCCGGGGTGACCGTTGGTTGCTGTTGATGAGTTTTATTATCGGTTTGTGTTTTGGGGTACATTTTATGGCTTTGTTGGCCATCCCTGCCTTGGGGATGATTTATTATTTTAAAAACTTTCCCAAAGTCACCCTCAAGGGATTTATCTATGCCAATCTGTTTTCGGTAGCGATCTTGTTGTTTATTTTTAAATTATTACTTCCCCTCACTTTGGCCTTTTTTGGCAAAGCAGAAGTCTTTTTTGTCAACACCATGGGGCTGCCCTTTGACAGTGGCACATTGATAGCGGCTATCGTGATCATCGCTTTATTTTATTTTAGTTTACGCCATACCCGCAAGAAAAATTGGGTTAACATGAACACGGGAGTGCTGTGTGTGTTGTTTGTATTGGTCGGGTTTTCCTCTTGGATCATGATTCCCATTCGCGCCAACGCCAATACAGTGATCAATGAAAATGCACCCTCCGATGCACGCCTTCTGTTGGCCTATTACAATTTGGAACAATACCCCGAAACGCATCTGTTTTACGGTCCTATGTTTTCCGATATCTATGCCGGGCAAGATGCCACGGAACCCTATATTGACGATAAACCCAAATACGAAAGGGATTATCAAACCGGGCGTTATATTATTGTCAATCAATGGGAAAAAGCACGGATAAATGCCAATGGCGAACACAATGGTCTCCTACCCCGATTGCACAACGCCGAATATGCCGGCAACTATATGAATTTTACGGGACCTCTTGAATTTACGATTTCTTCCCCCTATCGTTCCAATGAGCAATTGCAACAACGTGTGAGCGACTTCCGAGAAGACATCCGCGATGGCGTAGTTTCGGGAGAAGAATATCACGAATTTTTTAAAACCTTAAGTCCTTATTTAGACATCAAAAAACCAACGCTGATTAGCAACCTTAAGTTCCTCTTTTCTTTTCAAATGGGCTATATGTATTGGCGTTACTTTATGTGGAACTTTTCCGGGCGTCAAAACGACCAACAAGGCGAGTACACTACCTTGGATGGCAATTGGATCAGTGGCATTCCCTTTATTGACAGTTTACGCTTGGGCAATCAAGCCGAATTGGATGAAGATGCGCTCCAAAACAAAGCGCGAAACACCTATTATATGCTCCCCTTTCTACTGGGGTGTATTGGGATTTATTTTTTATATACACAAGACCCCAAACGCTTTTGGGTGGTATTAAGTTTATTCCTTTTTACAGGTCTGGCCTTAAAAGTGTATTTAAACGAACGCCCTTTCGAACCCCGTGAACGGGATTATGCGTTGGTGGGCTCGTTTTATGTTTTTGCCCTTTGGATTGGCATGGGTGCCATGGCCTTGGTTCACCTATTGAAAACCAAAATCCGTCAACAATGGATACCAATTGCCACAGTTGTCCTCTGTCTACTTGCCGTTCCTGTATTGATGGGAGCCGAAAACTGGGACGATCACGATCGATCGAACCGCTACACGGCACAATCCTTGGCGCGGTCCTATTTGCAATCCATACAAGAAGATGTGGGTGCCCTGATTTTTACCATAGGGGATAATGACACTTTTGCGCTGTGGTATGCTCAAGATATTGAAGGTTATAGAACCGATGTACGCGTCATCAATACCAGTTTGTTAGCCACCGATTGGTACATCGATCAGATGAAACGCAAAACCTATTCCAGCGAACCCATTCCCTCACAAATGACCCATAATCTATATGCCTATGGGGTTCGGGATATAGTCCGTTATGAAGCCTTGATTGATTCGGTGCGTTGGGACATCAAAGACTTTGTCGATTGGGTGGCCAGTGATCATCCGCGTACCAAATACAAAGATTTGATGGAAAGATCGGGGCAAGACCCCGATCGACTCCCAAAAAGTCAACAGGAGACCATTTTTTATCCCACCAACAAACTTCGCATTCCGGTAAATAAGGAAAATGTCCTGAAAAGTGGAGTGGTGAAAACCGAAGATGCGGATTTGATTGTCCCTTATATTGACATCGAACTACCCGAAACTGGGATTACCAAAAATCAAATTATGATGCTGGACATCATTGCCAACAACGATTGGAAACGACCCATCTATTTTACCGGAGGAAGTTATAATGAGTCCGAATATATATGGATGAAAAACTATCTACAATTGGACGGTTTGGTCTATAAACTGGTGCCTATAAAAACCGCTTTGGGTAAAGAAAATCCCTATTTGATGGGGCGCATAGATTCGGACTTGATGTACGACATCGTAATGAAATGGGATTGGGGAAATTCCGAACGAACGGATATTTACCACGATCGGGAAACCCGAAAAAACAGTATTTCCTTCCGCAGTAATATGGCCCGCTTAGCAGAACAACTCATCAATGAGGAAAAATTTGACAAAGCCAAAAAAGTAATCGACTTGGCACTCGAAAAAATGCCTTTGGACTATTTTGGTTTTTACAGTCTTTTGGTGCCTTTTGTCGATGGCTACTACAAACTGGGGGAAGTGGCAGCAGCCCAAGAACTTTCCGATGCCATCGGACATAAATACGCCGATCGCTTGAATTATTTTGATTCCTTAGAAAAAGAATTACAATACAATTTGGGAGAAGAAATTGTCACTGAAATCGAACGATATCGCGCCTTGGTTGAGGCCACTATTGTCAATGAGGACAAACAAAATATGGAGGCTACTTTAGATCAGTTTCTGACCTATAGCGGACGATTTACCTATCTTTATGGAGACTATGACTATTATACCGTTTTGGCGGATTTTGCCGGAGGGTATTATTTAGCTGGAGCAACAGATAAAGCAAGGGATTTGATGCAAAAAATCACTGCCGAATTTGATCAGCGTTTGGCGCTGTACGGTCAACTGAAACCGGAGGAGCAGGTCATGTTTATACAGCGGATTAAAAATGAAATTTTGGATTATACGTATGTCTTGCAAATCGTCCGATCCTATGAAAACAATTCCTTTGGCGATAGTTTGGAATCCAAATACAACGGTGTGCTCAACAATTTCTCCGCGGCGTTAAAAAGTTCGGATTCAGAGGAGCAGGAAGAATAGTATGTTCTAAGAAGGGATGTGTTCTTGAATAAGCCCAATCAGCGTATTGGCATCTTGTTCTCCGCTTTGCCGCCAGACCATTTCACTGTATTTGTAAATCATCAAAGTGGGAAGTACTTTAAC
This sequence comes from Flavobacteriaceae bacterium, assembly GCA_018699935.1. GTDB lineage: Bacteria > Bacteroidota > Bacteroidia > Flavobacteriales > Flavobacteriaceae > MS024-2A. The sequence continues at coordinate 72,051 of JABISF010000079.1, forward strand.
CCGAAGTGCTTCGGACAGTTCCGCATTCTTGTCGACGTCTATTTTAATAACTTTGCCTTTGTCGCCAAGAGCAGCGGCAACATCTTTTAAAACCGGACTCATCCCCGAGGAAATGGGGTCATCTTGGCTATAAAAAGCAAGTAGCAGCGGTATTTTTTCGTCTAATAATTCTCCAAATTTCGACATCAAAATTTCAATTTACTTGGATTTTCATAACAAATGTAAAAGAATTTGGAATAAAACATCTTTAAACCGTGGCTTTTGTTCGTTTCAGGGTGATTACGGTAATTTCGGGCCACATCCCAACCCTGCCCGGATAGGCCAAAAATCCAAAGCCTCTGTTGACATTCAAGCGCTGTTGTTCCGTGCCATAAATTCCAGCCCATTGTTTATAACGCCATTGCACCGGACTCCACTTGAACCAGCCCGGAATCTCAATTCCAAATTGCATTCCATGCGTATGTCCGCTCAAGGTGAGCTGTACTGGCGCAGGATGTGGCAATACTTCGGCTTCCCAATGTGAAGGATCGTGAGAAAGTAAAATTTTAAAGTCTTCAGGGGCAACGCCGGAAAGTGCTTGATTGAGGTCGCCCGCTTTTTTAAAGCCGCCTTTGCCCCAATTTTCCACGCCCACTACGGCAATTTTCTGACCGTCTTTTTCAATCCATCGCGCTTCATTGCGAAGTAAATCCCATCCCATTTTTTTTTGGGTTGCATACAGTCGTTCCATATTTTCACCCTTGGCAGCATCGTTTTCCCAATCGGCATAATCGCCATAGTCGTGATTTCCCAAAACAGAATATACACCATGAGTAGCCTTTAATTGAGAAAAAGTAGTTACCCAAGGCAGCACCTCATCACATTTGTTGTTGACCAAATCCCCGGTAAAAAAGATCACATCCGATTTTTGTTCGTTGATCAAGTCTACGCCATATTGTACTTTTTCTGCATTGTCAAAACTCCCACTGTGAATATCCGAAATTTGAGTCATGGTGAACCCGTCAAAAGCCTCGGGTAAGTCGTCGTATTCAAGGGCATAGTGCAACACCTTGTAGTTATAACGCCCCCGATACATCCCATACAACAAAGAAACCAAAGGCACAGCTGCCAAGCCCAATGCAATTTGAGAAAGCAACTTTCTTCGACCGGGAAGATATCCCAGATCACTTTGGGTTTTGGTGAAAAAATTATAAATAGTTATTGGAATACGAACGATGTCTTCAAACAATAAAAATAAAATCAATACCAACTGAAAGACAAATAAGCTGATAAAAAAACCGATTCCATACATCATGCCCACTTGCATGCCCGTTGTTCTGTCAAAAGTGAGTGATTGATAAAGCATATTTCCAAAAATCACCAGTACAAGGAAGCCATACACCATCCAAATGGATTTTTGCTGAGTGAGTGTACGAACGGCTTGAAAGGCATAGCCCTCAAACAATACAAAAAAGAGGATGGTCAGTATCCAACGCATAGCAATTTTTGGGCAAAGATAGTAACTTCTTTAGGACTATTGCCCGATATCCTGTGCCATTCGGAGGGCTTTGCCATCGGAGAGGCTGGCCACAAAACAAGACGCGTTTAATAAGGTGGTATAGATGCTGTCCCCTTCAATTTTTACGCCCTCGGGCAAAAGTGAAAGTAAAAGTTGGTCATGGGAATTGGCCTCTTTTTTATACTGTCGAATCCCGGCAAAGACATAGTTGCGCATCAAGGTGGAAATTGCGCGATAGCCTACGACTTCTTTTTGAATGACTTCTTTGGATTGATAGATGTTTTTGATGCTCAACTTGATAATGTCTTCAATTTGCACTTTGTACTTGCTCTTGTCGAGTAAAGCCCAAGAAAAAGTACCCTTTAAAATTGCCGTTTCATTTTCTAAGAAAATACGAACCGCATCTTGGATCAAACTGTTGATGGCCAGTGCCCTCAAATAGCTCAAGCGCTGGGATTTGTATTGGAGTTGGCCGTATTTTTTAGTGTCGATATGATCTTTCACCAAATTGATGAGGTATTCTAGGGCGTAATCTTCGGAGATCCAACCCAGGTTTATTCCATCTTCAAAATCGATGATGGTATAGCAAATATCGTCTGCAGCTTCTACCAAAAAGGTCAACGGATGCCGGTAATAGCCCTTTGCATGGGTGAGCGACAATTCCTCCATCAAGGGTTCTATAAAAGGGGCTTGCGCTTGAAAATAACCGTATTTTTTATCTGCTACATGGCGGGTAGGTTTGAGGGGAAGACTTTGTTTGGGATATTTTATAAAAGCACCCAGCGTGGCATAACTCAGTCGAAGTCCTCCGGGTGTTCCCGGTTGGGCGTCGGTGAGAATTTTAAAGCCATTGGCATTGCCTTCAAAATCACATAAATCTTGATACTCCTTATCGCTAAGCTCACTTTTAAACGCCTGCCCTTCTTCCGCTTTAAAAAAATGACCTATGGCCTTCTCGCCACTGTGTCCAAAAGGAGGGTTGCCGATGTCGTGTGCCAAGGCTGCCGCCGCAGTTATGGCTCCAAAATCATTGGCTTGATAGCCCAAAATAGTGTTTAAATGGGGATATTTTTCCAACAAATGCTTCCCGGCAATTCGGCCCAAACTACGTCCCACTACGGACACTTCCAAACTGTGCGTCAAACGGGTGTGTACAAAATCTGTTTTGGAAAAAGGAATGACCTGGGTTTTGTCTTGCAAACTTCGAAAAGCATTTGAAAAAACAATTCGATCGTAGTCCACCTCGAAGCCCAGGCGGAGGTCATTTTGCTCTGTTCGTAGCCGTTTGTTGGTGTCGCCGTGTCGGCGCAGTGATAATAATGATTCCCATTCCATTTCACAAAACTAACATTCTTCCTTCTTATGTTAACTAAACTTTATGGAAAATTCAAAGTGCTAATGATTCCTTAAAAATAGAGCTGCTACAATTAACTTTTAGCTAAACTTTATGGCTTTTGAGCAAACGATATTTGTCAAAAATAAAAAAACTAAAAATGAAAAACTTGAAAACACTATTTTTATTTGCTTGCGTATCCATGCTCACTTTTTCTTGCACCAATCAAGAATCATTGATTGAATATGTCCCTGTAGTGGAAACAATCACAAAAATCGTAACGGTTGAAGCTGAAACAGCGACACCCGAAACCCAAACCGTGGGTTCAGGGGGAATTACATTTATTGATGATGCACAAACTTGGACGAACGACCGAATTTGGATCATGGACGGAAAAGTTGTAGTACGAGCAGGAGGGGTTTTAAACATCGAAGCGGGAACCATAATCAAAGCCGAAAATGGATCAGGTGTGGACGCAACGGTCTTGGTCATTGGAAAAGGGGGCCAAATCAACGCTATCGGAACAGCGGATGCACCGATTATTTTTACCGATATCGATGATGAAATTAGCTATGCAGATAAGGGCCTAAGTCCCAATCGTGTTCCCAGCGATATGGGTAAATGGGGTTCCATCGTAGTGTTGGGAAATGCTGCGGTGGGAACGGATGCTGGAACTGCAGACATCGAAGGGATCGCTACGGGTTATGACTGGACAACCTATGGCGGTAGTGATGATGCCGATAATTCAGGAAGCCTCAGTTATGTTTCCATTCGTCATTCTGGACAAGAAATCGGAGGAGGAGATGAACTTCAAGGGCTAACCTTGGGGGGCGTAGGTAGCGGAACTTTGATCGAAAATATTGAAATTGTTGGAAGTAATGACGACGGGATTGAAATCTTTGGCGGAAGTGTAAACGTAAACAATCTATTTATCTATTACAATGGGGACGACGGAATTGATTTGGATCAAGCCTACAAAGGGACCATCCAAAATGCTGTAGTGGTGATGCACAGCAGTACTGATAATGTTTTTGAATTTGACGGAACCGAGGATTCAACAGGAACCAATGACGGTGCTTTTACAGTGAAAGATGTCACTGCATATGGACATCCATCGGCTGAAAAATCGGATACCTTCGGTCATTGGAAAAGTGATGCCACTTGTTTTACTTCCAATGTGGTCTATCTCGATTTTGTTGGGGGTACCTTTATCGAAGGGATTGATATGGATACCTATGCCGGGGTGGGCACTGCTGCAGTGGAAGGAAGCCTATTGTTTTCTGAACTCTATTTTGTGAGCTCCGATGCTATAGAAACTATTTTTTCTGCCACTTCGGTAACAGACTTTGATACTTTTGCCAAGGTTGTTGACCAACAAGCTGACGGCACGGGAGCAGATGAAACCGTGTTTACTTGGACCCTTCATGCCCGAGGAGAATAAAACAAACCATCCATAAACTTTAGTTACCCACTACGGTGACCCTCCGAGATTTCGGGGGGTCATTGTAGTTTATACTTTTTAAAAAAAACAATGAAAAAACTTCTGAATTTAATTTGCTTTTTAAGTCTTTCTACAGGAATTGCCCAAGCCGTCATCTCTGGTAAAATCATGGATGGTGAATTTAATGACCCCTTGCCTTTTGCCAATATTTTGGTGGTAAATGCCGGTCTATCCCCTCAGGGAACCAGCACTGATTTTGACGGAAATTACTCCTTGGAATTGGCTCCCGGAAACTATGATGTAGAAATCTCCTTTGTGGGATACGATACCCAAATCATTACCGCCGTAACGGCTGTGGAGGGGGAAGAAGTGGTGCTCAACACCACACTGCTTCCTTCTTCCAATGCCCTGGAGGAAGTCATCGTAACGACGACTGTGCGACAAAATTCTGAAGCTGCGGTATTAAGCATTCAAAAACGTTCGGTGAATTTGATCGATGGGCTGTCCTCACAGTCCATAAAAAAATCAGGCGATAGTAATTTGGCCACTGCCATAAAGCGGGTGCCTGGAGTCTCCATTCAAGGTGGAAAGTTTGTTTATGTTCGCGGCTTGGGCGACCGTTATTCCAAGACCTTGTTGAACGGTTTGGAGGTTCCCGGTCTTGACCCGGACAAGAACACCCTACAGCTGGATATTTTTCCTACCAATTTACTGGAAAATATCATCGTGAGTAAGTCCGCCAGTGCTGATTTGAATGCCGATTTTACGGGCGGAATTGTAGATGTAGTCCTTAAAGACTTTTCTGTTTTACCAGAATACAGTCTGACAGTAAGAGGGGGAGTGAATCCGAACATGAATTTTAAAGAAATCGTTCGCGTACCTCAAGAAAGTCTAAACGCATTCGGTTTTGACAACGGCTATACGCGTCTTCCCATTGTGGCAAATCAGGAAATCCCTGTGCCGGAAACTTTCTTGGATCCCGCTTTGGCCAATGTGGTGGGTAAAATCACAAATGCTTTTACCAAACAAATGGAAGTTTCTAGAGCCCAAAGCAGCATGGATTATAGTTTTGGAGTTTCTACCAGCAATCAAATAAAAATTGGAGCAACCAAAAGCATTGGATTTATAGCAGCCATTGGTTACAAATACGATGTGGACTATTACGAAAACTATCGCACAGGTACCATTGTTAAATTCGCCTCTGGTTTGCAGGAAAACACCGCACAAAATGGAGAATTGGGAACGATTAACGCCATTGCCAGTGGTTTGTTTGGACTGTCTTACAAAACCTTGTCCAGCAAATACAAATTAAATTTGTTGACCATAAAAAACGGAGAGTCTAATGCGATCTCTGCCATCTATGAAGATTTTATCGAAAATCCCTATCTCGGTGAAGCCTCCATTATGACCCACACCGACCGAACTATTATTTCGGTTCCATTGAGCGGGAAACACAGTTTCAATGCGAATAAATTTACCATTGACTGGAAAATTGCACCCTCTTTTGCTCGGGTATACGATAAGGATTTCAAAAAAACCGTGTTTGAAAGAAGTGGAGACGTCTTGCTTTTTAATGCAGCCACCACCCAACTGCCCTCCCGTTTGTGGCGTACTTTAGAAGAAGACGCCCTTTCTGGAAATACCTTGTTTACCTATACGTTTGACTTCAACGGTTTTCAAAGCAAAGTAAAAACCGGATTTAGCTTCACTTCCAAAGACCGCTCGTTTCAAACCTCCAACTATGACATTGAATTCCGCGGACGTTCGTCCTCCCTCAACGGAGATGCCAATGCCATTTTAGCAGATGCAAATATTTGGACTTTGGCCAACAACCGAGGTTCCTATATTCAGGGAAGCTATCAGCGGACCAACCAATACAATTCAAAAAGTGAAACGGTTGCTGGATTTATTTCTGCCGAGTGGAAACTCTCTGAAAAATGGAAAAGTATTTTGGGAGTTCGCTATGAAGGATTTCAATTGTTTTACAGTGGAGAAAATATAGAACGTACCGTTTTTAACAATGCGCAGTTTATCAATGTCAATGATTTATATCCTTCGTTGAACGTTATCAATTCGGTGAATGAAAATTCCAATATCCGTTTCTCCTTTTCCAAAACAACTGCACGACCCAGTTTTAAAGAAAGTTCTGCGGCGCAACTTTTTGATCCCATTACCGAACGCTACTTCCTCGGCAATCCGGAATTACAACCCACTTACATCAACAACTTTGATCTTCGCTACGAACGTTTCGGAACAGGCAACGAAATCTATGCGGTGAGTGCTTTTTATAAAACCTTTAAGGATCCGATAGAAATTGTAGCCTACAGCGTCAATTCGCCTTTTGTTTTGATCGGTAGAAATAATGAAAATGCTAAAGTATACGGAGCAGAATTTGAAGTTCGAAAAGACCTATTGACCAGCGAAAACCAACGTCTCTCTTTTAATTTGAATGCTTCTTTAATTTATTCGAGTCAAAAAATGAATGCCACGGAGTTCCAATCCCGAAGTGATGCCGAACCCGATCGTCAAATTGACCCCTATCGGCAACTCCAAGGACAATCTCCTTATTTGATCAATGCAGGGATCCTTTACACTCATGAAAAATACGAAGCAGGGCTGTTTTACAACGTCCAGGGAAGTACTCTGGAAGTGGTGGGCGTAGGTAATATACCTGATGTTTATACCGCTCCTTTCCATAATTTAAATGCCAATTTTTCCAAGAAATTTGGTGCTAACGACAACCAAAGCCTCTCCTTAAAAATGGATAATTTATTGGATGATGACCGTGAAAGCCGCTATGAATATTTTGGAGATCAATCCAATGTTTTTTCCTTTTACCGACCCCGACGAAGCTTTTCTTTGGGATACACCCTTAAATTTTAAAACAACAAATCCCCACTAGCGATCGCTTTTGGTAACATCCTAATGTTCCCCCTTTACCTACTTATTAAAGGTATCTCTACCCTGCTTAAAAGTGCGGAGCAGCGCAAAGTATTTCCATTATTATCCACATAGATTCCATCATTTCCAAAAGTTGAAGGAGGGTTGGTCGCGCTGCTGAACTGACTATACCTGCACCTCTTTAGTCGATTAAAGTAATCCGCTTGCTGATGGTGCGCTGGGGTATTGTCAGGAAGAAAAAACTTAATTAAAAGGGGTTTTACCTCTGGATATCAAGCACAAAAAAAGGGTTCTCATGGAACCCCTTTTTAAAACAAAACGATTGATTGATTTATTTTTTATAACTCGCGAAATACTCCTCCATCAAACTCATGATGCTGTTGAGTAAATCTTTGGTTTCAAGCAATACATTGAAATATAGCGAAGTGTTTTTTGGGCTGGATTCCTCTGTCCTTGTGCGGCCAATCTGTGCTTCAATTTTTTGATCCAACACAGCCATAAACGATACTTTTTGTTTTAAGATATAAGAGATGCGTTCAAACTTTCGGCTTTCAAATACTTCGATAATTTCAATATTTAAAGACTGTAGCTGCGTGCAGATGTCTTGTATGTCTTTGATTTGATTGAACTTCAACTTGCGATGCTTGTTGTTGACATGCTTGTAACTTTTTCTCGTTATAAAGTCCAAAGATTGAGCGATGTCGGTCAAATAGGCCAAGATGGTGATGTAAAAATTACTTCCTCGAACACTCGTTTCATCTAGATTTTTGATGAAATAGAATATATTATCCCTGAGTTCCTCAATTTCGGAATCCAATTTTTGAACGCCTTTTTTACTTTTCTTGAGCAAATCGGCGTCCTCTTTGGAAAGACCATGGAAGAAGTTTTCATAAATTTTATTGGATCGTGAAATCACGTTAACAATATTATCCGCACTTTCAGAGATGATTCCCTGAACAGTACTGCTCTCCGATTTTTTTAACTTTTTAGGATCCAAAGTAATATTCTGTTTCTTTTTGTGATCCAAAAAGTTTTTGGCGATCAAAACGATGGTCAACAAAAGTAAAACTGGGATCATTACCTCCTTATTCCAACGCATCAAGAACACGACCACTCCAGAAGCAAAAAGCGCAGCAAAAGCGGTCAAGAACCAACCCCCGATGACGTTGATTACTCCCGCAACACGATAAACGGCACTTTCTCTTCCCCACGCACGATCTGCCAAAGAAGTTCCCATGGCCACCATAAAAGTAACATAGGTCGTCGACAATGGTAACTTCATAGAGGTTGCAATGGAAATCAGAATTCCGGAGACCATCAAGTTAACCGACGCTCGAATCACATCAAAAGCGGGTGCTTCAATACTTTGATCTTTGGTTAAAATCAATTCTTCCTTCTTTTCAAAACTCTTTTCAATTTTGTTTTGAATAGTATTGGGAAGTATGCTGTTGAAAACTTTTGAAATTCCGAAAGACATTCCCACTAATCCTCTTGAGAAAAAGTTTGGATTGAACTTTTCGTGCGTGTCGCGTTGACGAGACAAACTCAATTCGGTTTCGGCCACAGTTCTTGCTTTTTTGGAAAACCACAAGGTCAAGACCATCACCCCTCCAGCCAATATGAGCAATAAGGGTTCTGCGGGTACTTTTTTGTCCAGCACTTCCATGGAAAAGGCCGTTGCATCCACACCAGAAACAACCCAAGCCTCATAGGAGTGATAGGCCGCCATAGATACTCCAATAAAATTGACCAAATCATTTCCCGAAAACGCCAAAGCCAAACCAAAAGTACCTACTAATATAACCACCAATAGAATGCTTTTACGGGTTAGTTTTTGAAAGACAAAGGAAAAGGCCGTGAGTATAATAAAAGCGATGAAGACAATCAACAATTCATTGGTTTTTAAAAACCCCGACATATCACTGTAATAGGGGGTTCCTTTGAGTCCTTTGATAAAAATAAAATAAGTGATGGAAGTCAAAGCAACGCCTCCGAATAAAGCTCCAAAATTTTTGATTCTTTGCTCGAAATGAAACGTGAAAATAATTCTTGAAATCCATTGCACAAATGCTCCAACAGAAAAAGCAATAACTACAGACAGCAGTATACCGCTGATGATGGTGATGGCCTTGTCGGTGTTGATATAATTACTCAAATTCGACAAGGTTTCGGTGTCCGAAGCACCTATTTTCAATAAAGCCATTACGATGGAGGCTCCCAAGAGGTTGAAAACGATAGAAACCGTAGTTGAAGTTGGTAGGCCCAACGTATTGAAGAAATCCAAAAGAAGGATGTCGGTTATGATGACGGCCATGAAAATAATCATGATTTCGTCAAAAAAGAAAGCTCCCGGATTGAAAATTCCTTTTCGAGCAACTTCCATCATGCCACTGGAAAAAACAGCTCCAATAAAAACGCCAAGACTGGCTACAATCATAATGGTCCGAAAGGAAATCACCTTGGAACCTATGGCTGAATTGAGGAAATTGATTGCGTCATTACTGACCCCTACAACAATGTCTGCAATTGCAAGAACTGCAAGTGCGATGAGCATTAACAAATAAATATTATCCATCTGATTAAAACTTTATTTTTTACAAATATGATGAAATTACCACCACCTTACGTTATTAAATTATTATTAAAAATGGAGATCAAATCCGGTTCTGAACTGGACAAAATCTTTCTGATTGTCGGATTGAGAAAAACTCAAATCCGTTTGTACTTTGAGACTGTGTCCGACCACATATTTGGAAACCCCAAAAGTGAGTTGTTTCAAATCCGAAAGTCGCGTTATGGGTTCAAAGTCCAAAGCGGTATAACGCACCACCATTTCCACGTTGTTTTTGAACAAATAGCTACTTTGAATATTCACTGCCGATCCAGCACCCACCACTGCTCCGGTTTTGCTGCCGTCCATTTCCGTGGCTTCAATCTTGTCCGCCATGCGATAGGCATATTCCCCCATCAATGAAAAACCACTGTACTTGATCATTGTATCCACAAAAAGCGTAGTGATGTCTGTTTCAAACAAAGATCCATCGGCACGAAACATATAGGAACCCAGGTTGCTTCTATTTTTTACCGCATTACGGTTATAATCATAGGTAAAACCTATCATCGTCTTCAAAGAATTTTCACGCTTTAAATCACCTTGAGAGTAATCTCCCTTGGAAGCAAATTCTCCAAAGGGCAACAACTCCAATCGGGTGGTGTATTGCAAGCCTCCTTCATTTCCTTCGGTGATGTTTCTACCCTCCCCTTGCGAAATGGAAAACTTTTCTCGGGTCACAAAAGTACTCCCTAGTTTGGATTTATGTCGCAGTTGTATCCCCATGTCTCTATCAATATTGAATCTGCTATTTAATAACGATCGGTCGATCAATTGGAGATTTGCAGAAGACACTACTCGCTCAATATTCCCTGGGAGTTTGGTTTGTCCTGCCCAAAGTTCAAAGTTTTGGTAGAAATTCCACATGACCACTGCGTCAAGGATATAGCGGGGCGTATTTCTGTTAAAGACATTGGCTCCTGAGATATCGCGGTTGGAAAGTCCTAATTCAATTTTGTATTTAAGTTTTGGAGTAACTGCAAATCCATCAAATTTCAATCGGGCTCTACGCACCAAAAAATTCAATTCGCCGGCTTCATAGGCATCCCCATCATAATTCCATTTACTCTCAAAACGAGACTGGATACGCGGAGCAAATTTTACACTGAAAGAGCTGTCTTTGGCAACGAAATTGATCATTCCTTTGCCGAACTTGGTATCGCTAATTTCTTGAGAATTCACTGTTTGTAACCCTATAAAAAGAATTACAACCACCAAGGATAAGAATTTATTCATCATTTAAAATAATAATTTATATTTTGCAAAAATGATGCTTTCAACCTTAGGCAATGTTAAGAAATCATTAACAAAGTTATCTTACTATTAACAAGGGTTAAGAACTTGGTGTGTCTTAATTTTTGGGGTTTTTGGGATTGTAAAACGACAGAAGCACGTGCTAGATAGCAGGTGCTTCCGAAAATATATTTTGGATTGTAAGGAAAAGAGTACGGATAAAAGTGGACAAAAAAGAAAGATTAATTCTTATTTATGCAATTGTATCAAATCTCCCTTCCGCTAGGAATCAAAAAATCTATGATCCGCACATCAAGCAATCGTCGTCTTCGCTTTCTTTGGATTGTGCCAACATTTGCTTGAGTTCTTCGGGTGAAAGTGGCTCAACAGGAACAGCTGCTGGTGCTGCTCCTGCCACCGCGGTTGCGGCAACCGTAACAGCGGGTATCGCTGCTTTTTGTTTGCTGTCCAAAGTGAATTTGATGGCGTCTACTGCTGATTTTGTTCTCAGGTAGTACATCCCTGTTTTCAATCCAGACTTCCAACCGTAGAAATGCATAGAGGTTAGTTTGGGCATGGTGGCACCTTCCATAAATAAATTTAGAGATTGTGACTGATCAATGAAATAGCCGCGTTGGCGAGACATGTCAATAATGTCTTTCATACTCATTTCCCAAACCGTACGATAAAGTTCTTTCAAGTCTTCCGGAATCCCATCGATATTTTGAATGGATCCGTTGTTGCGCATCAATTCTTGCTTCATGTCCTCGTTCCACAAACCACGCTCTACGAGGTCTTCCAAGAGATGCTTGTTGACCACAATAAATTCTCCGGAAAGGACACGACGGGTATAGATGTTTGAGGTGTAAGGTTCGAAACACTCGTTGTTTCCAAGAATTTGCGAGGTACTAGCGGTTGGCATGGGGGCTACCAATAAGGAATTACGAACACCGTGTTTTTTGATTGATTTACGCAGTTTTCCCCAGTCCCAACGACCGCTCAATTCTTCGTCTTCCACACCCCACATATTGTGTTGGAACTCGCCATTGGACATGGGAGACCCTTTATAGGTTTCATATGGTCCGTCTTTTTTCGCCTCTTCCATCGAAGCCGTTACGGCTGCATAATAGAGCGTCTCAAAGATGTCTTGATTCAATTCTTTGGCAGCATCCGAGGTGAATGGCAAACGCAACAAAATAAATGTATCGGCCAATCCTTGTACCCCCAGACCGACTGGGCGATGTCTGAAATTGGAATTTTGCGCTTCAGGAACCGGATAGTAATTCCGATCAATCACACGATTTAAGTTTTTGGTGACGCGTTTGGTCACGTCAAAAAGGGCTTTGTGATCAAAAGCGCCATCTTTGACAAACATAGGCAAGGCAATGGATGCCAAATTACACACCGCTACTTCGTCAGAAGAGGTGTATTCCATGATTTCTGTACACAAATTGGAGGAACGAATGGTTCCCAAATTTTTCTGATTGGATTTGCGATTGGCGGAATCCTTGTACAACATATAGGGTGTTCCCGTTTCAATTTGAGATTCTAGGATTTTTTCCCAAAGCTCTCGAGCCTTGATCGTTTTTCTCCCTTTTCCTTCCGCTTCGTATTTCGTGTACAAGGCTTCAAATTCTTCCCCATGTACATTGTACAGATTTGGGCATTCGTTTGGACACATCAGTGTCCATTCTGCATCTTCTTCCACCCGTTTCATAAACAAATCTGGAGTCCACATGGCATAAAACAAATCCCGCGCGCGCATTTCTTCTTTTCCGTGATTTTTTTTCAATTCCAAGAAAGCAAAAATATCGGCATGCCACGGTTCTACATAAATGGCAAAAGAGCCTTTGCGTTTTCCACCTCCCTGATCTACATAACGCGCTGTGTCGTTGAAAACCCGCAACATGGGGACAATCCCATTAGACGTACCGTTAGTTCCGGAAATATAGGAACCGGTGGCGCGAACATTGTGAATTGACAAACCGATACCTCCCGCGGATTGCGAAATTTTAGCAGTTTGTTTTAGAGTGTCATAAATACCGTCTATACTGTCGTCTTTCATCGCCAAAAGAAAACAAGAGGACATTTGAGGTTTGGGCGTTCCGGAATTGAAAAGCGTGGGTGTAGCATGGGTAAAATAACGCTTGGACATCAATTCGTAAGTTTCCAAAACGGAGTCAATATCATTGAGATGAATGCCCACCGAAACCCGCATCAACATATGTTGTGGACGTTCCACAATCTGACCGTTGAGCTTCAGTAAGTAGGAGCGTTCTAAGGTTTTGAACCCAAAAAAGTCATATCCAAAATCACGGTTGTAGATAATACTGGAATCCAGTTTGTCTGCATTTTCTTGAATGATTTTGTACACCTCATCGGAAAGTAAAGGCGCTTTTTTGCCGGTTCTAGGATTGACATAGGTGTACAAATCCGTCATCGTTTCAGAGAAGGATTTTTTGGTGTTCTTGTGTAAATTGGAAACCGAAATCCGAGCGGCCAATTTCGCATAATCGGGATGCGTAGTGGTCATGGTGGCAGCAATTTCTGCGGCCAAATTATCCAATTCCGAGGTGGTTACCCCGTCGTACAAACCTTCAATTACTCGCATGGCTACACGAACCGGATCTACTAATGCATTCAGACCGTAATTGAGTTTACGAATTCGTGCTGTGATTTTATCGAACATGATGGGCTCCTTACGACCATCTCTTTTAATTACAAACATGCGCTACTTTTTTTTATTTATTGATAAGAAAACCTCCCGAAAAGGTTATAGTTATTTACTGTTTTTTTGAGGGGCTTAAAAATCGGCGTCGAAACTGATTTTAGTTTCTTGCTTCTCGTTGTTCAACACTCCGGCTTTTTGATATTCTCCTACACGCTTTTCAAAGAAATTGGTCTTTCCTTGCAAAGAGATCATGTCCATAAAGTCAAAAGGGTTGGTCACGTTAAATTCTTTTTCCAAACCGAGCTCTACCAAAAGACGATCGGTGACAAACTCCAAGTATTGGGTCATCAACTTGGCATTCATACCGATTAAACTAGCAGGAAGCGATTCGGTAATGAATTCTCTTTCGATATTGAGTGCGTCCAATAGAATTTCTTTAATTCGAGCGGGTGGTACTTTGTTCACCAAGTGGTGGTTGTGCAGGTGAACAGCAAAATCGCAGTGTACCCCTTCATCTCTAGAAATCAATTCGTTGGAAAAGGTTAAACCGGGCATTAGACCGCGTTTTTTTAACCAAAAAATAGAGCAAAATGCTCCGGAAAAGAAAATTCCTTCTACAGCAGCAAAAGCAATGAGACGCTCTGCAAAAGAATCCGAATCGATCCAACGCAACGCCCAATCGGCTTTTTTCTTGATGGCTGGGAATACTTCAATGGCTTTGAATAGTTGATTTTTTTCATTGTCATCTTTCACATAGGTGTCGATCAACAACGAATAGGTTTCAGAGTGAATGTTCTCCATCATGATCTGAAATCCATAGAAAAATTTAGCTTCCGAATACTGTACTTCGTTGACGAAATTTTCTGCCAAATTTTCATTTACAATACCATCAGAGGCAGCAAAAAAGGCCAAAATATGCTTGATAAAATATTTTTCATCAGCACTCAACTTATTGTTCCAATCAGTCAAATCTTGATGTAGGTCAATTTCTTCAGCCGTCCAAAAACTAGCCTCCATTTTTTTGTACCATTCCCAAATGTCGTGATGTTGAATTGGAAAAATTACAAATCGGTTTTCATTTTCTTGGAGTATAGGTTCTACAGCTGCCATTTTCTTTAGTGCTTTTTTTGATTAAAAAATTAAGTGTATTCGTTTTCACAAAGATTCTAAAAACAGCTCATATTTGAAAGCTATACTTTTCCACAATGGAGCTAAGTTTTTAACAAAATGGGCAAAAAAAGTGTTTTTTAAGAAAAAAAATAAAAACTATAATGTGTTGATTACAAGTTGTTTAAGCCCTTTTTTCGTTTGGGAGGGTGCTAAAACACTAGGACGTCAAATTTGGGAATGATGTTCGGCATGGAGTTCCAATTCACGATACCATGTTTTTCCAAATTTTCGGATGAGTGCGTCTTTTACAAATTGATAAACGGGAATTTTTAAAGCCGCCCCTAAATCACACGCCGTTTCACAAATGGGCCAGTGATGATAATTGACAGCCGTCAATTCTTTGTACTCATTAACACGAACCGGATACAGATGACACGAAATGGGCTTGTCGAAGGCTATGGCACCGGCACGAGCAGCATTTTCGATACCGCAACTGGCCACCCCCAATTCTGAAAAAACGGCATATGCACATTCGGCATTTTCCACCAATGGGGTTTCCAAGGAACCGTCCTCGCCCACCACATGAACTCCCATTGCAGCAATGGACGCCCTTCCTTTTTCGTTTAAGAAGGGAAGGATTTTATCGTAATTTTCTTGAAGTAAGCTGACTTCATCCGCTTCTAAGGGTGCTCCCGACTCACCTTCGACACAGCAAACTCCTTTGCATTTGCTGATGTTGCACACAAAATCTTTGGAAATCAAATCTTCAGACACGATCGTATCTTGAATCAATAGCATGGCAATTTTTTTTTTTAAAAATAGTTATTTTAAATAGGTTGATAAATACGGAATCGAATTACTTTTGCACCGTTATGTTAAACGTAAAAGAAATCCTTACTGCCAGCCTAGTGCTCTTTGCCGTGATTGATATCATTGGAAGCCTTCCTGTGATCATTTCTTTGCGTCAAAAAATTGGGCATATCGAATCCGGAAAGGCCTCCATCACCGCCGCAGTGATTATGATTGCTTTTTTGTTTTTAGGAGAAGAAATCCTAAAATTGATCGGCATCGATGTCAACTCCTTTGCCGTTGCGGGGTCTTTTGTTATTTTATTTTTGGCACTCGAAATGATTTTGGGTATTTCCCTATTTAAAAATGATGCTCCTGCAACAGCTTCTATCGTACCCATCGCCTTTCCCATTATTGCCGGAGCCGGAACCATGACTTCGCTCCTATCTCTGCGTGCTGAATTTCACGTACTCAATATTATTATCGCCATTGTATTGAACATCTTACTTGTATATGTAATACTGAAATCTTCTAAATGGATTGAGAAAAAACTGGGTAAATCTGGAATCGACATCATCCGAAAAGTTTTTGGGGTGGTGCTATTGGCCATCGCCGTAAAACTTTTCACCTCTAATATTGGAGCATTAATTTAAACCCTGTCTATGAAAATTTTTCTTTGGATCTTAATTACGTTAGCGTTTGGAATAATGGTTTTTAACCTCACTCAAGTGTCTTGGGAGGATCCGTTTAAAAATGAAAGTGCAGTGGCATTGATTGGCGTAATGGCATCTTCTTGTGCCCTGCTGCTGCTTGTCATCTTGATGATTTCGAAAAACATTGCAAAACGCCTAAAAAAATAAGAATCAATCGTTTGCAATCCGATCCAAGGCCTCCTGTATAAAAGGGTCTTCTTGATTGATGATTCGATTGTATAGATTTTCGCTAAAGATTTGATTGGCAATATTGGCTTTTATATAGCTCAGAATTTTATCCTTGTCTTTAAAATTTACTGGAAAATTATTTTCCTTACAATAATCCTCAAAAGCGTTGATAAAATCATCGGCAAATTCCAAAGGTTCGCTATAAAAATAGGCAGCATTGTCAAATTGATATTTGTTGGGATGTTTATCCAGTTCTAGAAACACAAAGCGATTGATCAAAATGGAGCGAAATAAAGTGGTATTCCATTCGTCTTCGGTAGTGTCGTTGTTGGGGATAAAAATATCTGGAGCGATTCCTCCCCCCCCGTATACCGTTCTGCCTTTGGGCGTTGTAAATGCCAAACCATTGTTCACCGGCATTTTATCTTCAGACGCCATTTCACCGGATTCAAAACGGGACTGAATCTCGGCATAGTATTCATCGCGGGTTTCATTGTCATAGGGGCGTTGAATGGATCGTCCAGTGGGCGTATAATAGCGCGCCGTAGTCAAGCGCACCTGATCGCCTTGCCCCAGGGGCATCTGCTGTTGCACCAAGCCTTTACCAAAGGTTCGTCGCCCAATAATATATCCGCGATCGTTGTCCTGAATAGCTCCTGCAATCACCTCACTGGCAGAAGCAGACTGCTCGTCCACCAAAACATAGAGCCCACCTTGTTCAAATCGACCGCTTCCCTTGGCAATGGTTTTTTGACGATTCCCATTATTCCCTTCCACAATCACAATGGGACTGCCGCGTTCCAAAAATTCATCTACAATTTGCTTGGCAGGCAACAAATAACCCCCCGGATTTTCTCTTAAATCCAACACCAAATGCTGCATTCTTTGTTCCAGCAAATTGTCCAACGCTGCGCTAAATTCCTCATAGGTCGTTTGAGAAAACCGATTGATTTTGATGTATCCTACTTCATCGTTAAACATATAGCTGGACGAAACGCTGGGGAGTGGCACATCGCCGCGCTCCAAATCTATGGTGAGTAAGGAATCTGATTTTTTACGGTACACTTGTAATTTTACTTGTGTATTGGGCGAACCTTTCAATCGACTGACGATGTATTCACTTAAATGGTTTTTTTGATAAAGAGTATCCAAATCGGCCATCAAAATACGGTCTCCGGGAAGTATGCCTGCTTTTTCTGCAGGGCCTCCTTCCAAAACTCTGACCACAGCCACCGAGTCGCGCAACATAAAGAAGCTCACACCGATACCTACAAAATTGCCTTGCATGCTTTCCGCAATTTCCTGTTCGCGATTGGCTGGAATATAGACAGAATGCGGATCCAATTGCTCCATGATGTCTGTAATCACAACGCCCACCAAACTGTCCGTATTTATTTCATCAACATAATCCTGGGATAGGTATTCCATCAATTTGGTAATCCGAGAAAGGCTTTCGTATTGCTGTTCTTGTGGATCGGATTGGGCGATATTATTGTTTCCCAATAAATAGCCAATGGCTGCAGACAGCAGTACAATTAAGAATAATGAAAGAATATTTTGTTTCACAATGTTTTTTTTAAATGGGTACACAGTCCAATTCAACTCCGGCACGCTTCAAAAACTCGAGACCACTCACATCCTTATATGCCTTGGCATAGACCACCCGAACGATTCCGGATTGGTGAATGAGTTTGCTGCAATCCTTACAAGGGGAAAGCGTGATGTACAAGGTCGCTCCACGACAGGATTGGGTAGAACCCGCTACCTTTAAAATGGCGTTGGCCTCGGCATGCAATACATACCACTTGGTGTAGTGGTTTTCATCTTCACAAACGTTTTCAAAGCCCGATGGAGTTCCGTTATAACCGTCCGAAATGATCATTCGATTTTTCACTATCAAAGCCCCCACTTTTTTGCGCTCACAATAGGACAGTTCCCCCCAAGTTTGTGCCATTTTCAAATAGGCTTTATCGTATTTATTTTGCTTTTCATCAGACATTATAGCGAAGATACCAATTTCATAGGGACTCAAAAATTTATTTGGGAAATGTTATGCCCCTCCCCCCACTCTTTCTGCAATCATCGATAAGGCTTGGGACAAAATCAAGGCACCGGTGAATAACAGCCAAGGCGTTTTGGCCGTTTTCCATCGGGAAACCACCAAAGTATTAAGCAAGAGGGTTATCATAACAATAAAAAGTTGCGCCATTTCTACGCCTACGGCAAAAGAAAACAAAGAAACACTGACTCCTCCTTCGGGGACTAACATACCGAAATAACGTCCAAACCCCAATCCGTGAATAACACCAAAAACCAGTGTCAAAACGGAAGGAAATAAACCGACCGAAAAGCGTTGATTCAAACGTTCGTGAAACAACAAGGGCAAACAACTCAATGCGATGGTGATGGGAATCAACAATTCAATCCAGTAGGCGGAAAAAGGAATTTGAGCATAGTAGTTCCCGATTAATGACAGGGTGTGCCCTATCGTAAAAAGTGTGACCCACCATAATAATTTTCGATATTCCATAAATCCAAAAGGGAGGGTGAGGGCGGCAATGAAATAAAAATGATCCAATCCGCCTAAATCCATTACATGATTAAACCCCAATTCGACAAAAAATAAAAACTGATCCATAGTTTAAAAGTTTACATCCCTCGTTGCTTTTGTATGATCTCATAAGCCTCTTGAACTTTCTGAAACTTTTCTTTCGCACCTTTCAGCAAGGCAACATCTTTGCTTTGCAAGGCATCTGGGTGGTATTTTTTGGCCATATTTCGATAGGCTTTTTTTACCTCTGCATCGGTGGCATCTGGGGTTATTTCCAAAATAGAATAGGCACCATCGGTGGATTTGACAAACATGGCTTTGATACTCCCATAATCGGAAGTATTGATGCGGAGGGCGCGTCCAATTTGTTCCAATTTTTGCAATTCTGAATCTGAAATCGATCCGTCGGCATTGGCAATTCCAAATAAAAAATGGAGGATTTGGAGCCGCACTGCATGTTGGGTGTAACGCACCAAAACCGCTGCTATTTCTTCAATATTTTGTGATTTTTCTTTTACCTCCGTATTGAATTTTTGAAACAGCTGGCTGGCATGCGCTGTTCCATACTGGGAAATAAAAAAGTTGCGGACAAATTCCAACTCTTGTTTTTTGGTTTGTCCATCAGCCTTGATGACGGTGGCTGCCAATGCGAGTAAATTCAGCTCAAATTCAGCACGCGCCATAGTGGGGGTTTGTTTCCCAAATACTTGCGTTGACCCTTTGGAAAATTGATCGATAAGACTGCCAATAAAAAACCCAAAAATAGCACCGGGAAAACGGAAAATAAAATATCCCAAAAAAGCGGCTACCCATTTAATCATCACAAACGCATTCAAATTTAAGCTTACAAAGTTGACAAATTAAATCCTCCTTACAAAACTTTAGGAACGGGTTTACTTTTATATCTTTGAAAAAAAAAATTATGTATCCAGCAGAATTTGTAAAACCCATGCGAGAAGAATTAACCCAAATTGGTTTTAATGAATTATTCTCCTCCGAAGATGTTGATCATGCCTTGGCAAAGTCAGGAACTACCTTGGTGGTTGTAAACTCTGTATGTGGCTGTGCTGCAGCCAATGCACGTCCTGCCGTTCGCTTGTCTTTGGGCAACGAAAAAACTCCCGACCAATTGGTTACTGTTTTTGCAGGAGTTGATCGCGAAGCCACCGACACCGCACGTTCTATGATGATTCCTTTTCCACCCTCCTCGCCCAGTATTGCGCTGTTCAAAGATGGGGATTTGGTTCATATGATCGAACGCCATCACATTGAAGGCCGTCCGGCAGAGATGATTGCGGAAAACCTTAAAATGGCCTTTCAGGAGTACTGTTAAATTTTAATTTAACAAAATGCAAGCCCTACTTCGCTATCCCTTATCGGTCTTGTATTATGTACTGTTTTTTGGTACGCTTTGTATTTTTCATCCCATTCAATGGCTTTGCCTCAAGGGTTTTGGCTATGATGCCCACAAAGCCTCGGTTTCATTCCTCAATTTTTTTATCGTCCAAAATCTAAAAATACTTGGAACGCGGATTCGTTTTGATATAGAACAACCTTTACCGGAAGGCATTCCGCTAATTTTTGTTTCCAATCATCAAAGCACTTACGACATCCCTCCCATGATTTGGCACTTCCGAAAACAGCATCCAAAATTTATCAGTAAAAGTAGTTTGGGCAAGGGCATTCCTAGTGTTTCTTTTAATCTAAAATACGGAGGTTCGGTACTGATTGATCGCAATAAAAGAAAACAATCGCTGGAGGCAATTGAAACTTTTGGTAAAAATTTGGAGGAAAAAAAATGGTCAGCAGTCGTCTTTCCCGAGGGGACACGCAGTCGGGATGGAAAATGTAAAAAGTTTCACCGTGGTGGTTTGTTGTCACTCATGAAGAATATGCCCAGTGCTCAAATCGTTCCCATTGCCATTGGGAATTCCTGGAAATTTGGGCAGCAGGGTTATTTTCCCTTGCCTTTGGGTGTTCATCTAAAATTCGACGTAGGGGCACCGCTCCCCATTCCTGCAGAAGAAGATCATGAAACTTTTATCTATCAGCTTCAAAAGAACCTTCATCAAAAAGTAGAAAAATTACAAGAAGGAATGCTCTAGATATAGGGGAGTAAAATTGTAAATGTGGTTCCTTTTTTTGGGGTGGAAACATAGGAAATCGATCCGCCATGGGAAGTAATAATGTTTTTCACAATACCCAATCCTAATCCCATCCCTGCGGTTTTGGTTGTGAATTTCGGTTCAAATATTTTTTCCTTAATGTCCTCTGGAATTCCATTGCCATTATCGGTAATAATTAAGGTGCTTAATTTTTCTTCCCCCACCAATTGAATTCCAATCTGCGGTTTGCGATTTGAAGGCACCGACTGTAAGGAGTTTTGGATCAAATTGGTCAATACACGTATCCATTGGGTTTTGTCAATATTTTGGTAAATATGAGCTTGGTTGGACGTAAAAATGATTTGATCTTTTTGAAAAATATCCACCGCCATTTGGGTGACCTCCACCAAATCTTGTTTTTTCAATTTGGCCATGGGGAGGGTAGAAAAATCGGAGAAGGTATTGGCCACCTCACTCATGGTGTCAATTTGTTGAATCAACAGCTTGGCAAAATCATTCATTTTAGATGTACTCTCCGGATCGTTAGGATCAAATTTTTGATGAAAACTTTGTACGGTCAAGCGCATGGGAGTGAGTGGATTTTTAATCTCGTGGGCCACTTGTTTGGCCATTTCCTGCCAGGCTTGTTCCCGTTCACTGCGTGCCAATTTTTCTGCACTTTCCGCCAAATCGTCGATCATTTTATTGTAGGAATTCACCAAACTGTCAATTTCTTTGGTGGCATTTTTAAGGTATATTTTTTCATTCTTCAGCGTCAGTCCTGTTTGATCCATTTTGAGACGAATAGCTTCCAAGGAGCGCGTCACAAACTTGGAGAGGAAATAAGCCAACAATACCACCCCTAGTAGCAGTATGATATAAATTTGATAGAGGTTGTCCAAGAAGGTGTTCAACTCGTTCTCTGAAAATGAAATATCCTCAAAATAGGGGAAAAATAAGATGCCATAGGGTCGGGAGTAGTCATCTCTCAAAACTCTGTAAGAAGCGTGATAGCGGTCAATATCGGAATTGTAAAATTCTAATAAATAACCATCTTTGGTGGCAAACAAATCGTCAATTAAGGTTTGCTCTAAATGATAATCATTGGCAATGACTTTGAGGGGGGTATGAAATGTAAATAAGGGTTTTCCATCTAGCGAAAACAACGAGTATTGTACATTGTGAATGGAAGTGATTTTTTCAAAATCTGCTGCATATTCCCCCCAAATTTCAGCGGGTTGACCATAGAGGTTGTATTTGCTTTCTAAAAAATTGAGATGTCGCACCAGTTGCGCTTCTTTACGAATCAAGCGCCCCAAGTGATAATTCTCTCGCTGCGATTCATACTGAATGGTGGTGGATCCTAATATGAGCAAGCCGGCCAGTACCAGCATAAGAATCATCGCAACAAATAATCGCGTTCGGAGTGACAGTTTTTTAGGGAGAAGTAGTGGCATTATTTTCCTCGGGCTTTTTTATACATTCGAATTCCTAACATCAAAACAGCCATCAAGCCCAACAACGCCCCAATGCCTACCCACCATTGGATACTATCTCTGAGAATAATTAAAAAAATGATGGCAAACAGCAGTAGCGTGGCTCCTTCATTCCAAATCCGCATAAAAAAACTGCTGTAGCTTGCGCTGCCCTGTTGAAAGCGCAAAAACATTTGATGGGTTTTGAGGTGATAGAGGATTAATAAAAAAACGAAAAATAATTTTAATTGCATCCAACTTTGAGTGAGCCAAGAGGGCATCAATAATAACATCCATATTGCAAAAATTATAGCTAAAATGGCGGAAGGCCAAGTGATGATATACCACAGTCTTCGTTCCATGAGCCGAAATTGAGTGATCAAAATTTGAGCTGCTGAAGCCTCTTTTGTTTGGGCTTCAATATGGTAAATAAATAATCTCGGGATATAAAACAAACCGGCAAACCAAGTAATGATAAAAATGATATGCAGTGCTTTTATATAGTTGTAAATCACGATTTATACTTCCGTTTTAAAATTCAACACGCTTGGCAAAAATTTTCTTGATTCCACAGCCTACTGCAAAAACTCTTCCAAGTGTGTTTTTGTTGTTCATAAATGTACAAAAAGTTTTACTAGCCAGACGATCCTCAGCCCTTTCAAGAAAGATGTCACAGGCGTCTAGTGTAATGTTTTTCGGATCTCCCGATTTAAGAAAAACCCTGTAACCAAAGTCGCCAAAAGTTCAGCTATGGGAAAGGCAATCCAAACCCCCAAAACCCCGTAGATGGGAGGCAAAATATACAACAAGGGGATAAAGAAGAAACCCTGTCTGGTCAATGTAAGTAGTAAGGCGGGAGTGGCTTTTCCGATAGCTTGAAAATAGGCTGCCCCAATCAACTGTATTCCCACGATGGGCAGGGCTGCAAAAACCCATCTTAAGGCAGTGGGTGTTTCGGCAAACAATTGTGCATCCTTGGTGAAAATGGGCGCTATATAATCCGAAAATACATAAATCGCAATACAGACCAGCGTGGCCATAGCGGTGGCGGATCGGATGGAAACATTGATGACCTGTCGCACTCTTGGAAATTGTGCTGCGCCATAATTATATCCGGCAATCGGCAAAAAGCCTTGCGTAATCCCCAAAATGGGAAAGGTAGCAAACATCAACATCCGGCTAATGATGGCGTAGACTGCAATAGAAGATTCGCCTCCATAAGAGAATAAGATGTTATTGACCAACAATACAGTAATACTCACCATGGCTTGTCGTGCCAGCGTTACAAAACCCAAACTCCCAATCTCTTTCACAAGGGATACATCCCATTTGAAATCGGGGAGTGAAAGCCGGAGTTCAGACTTTTTGGAAATAAAAAAATAGAGGATATAAAGGGAACAAACGATATAGGACAAGGTCGTTGCCCAAGCAGCTCCAAACATTCCCCAATCAAAAACATTGATAAACAAATAGTCCAACAAAAGATTGGAAATAGAGGGGAGCAACATCGCATACATGGCGTGCTTGGGTTTGCCTTCCGCCCGAATGGTATTATTGGCCATCATACAAAAGCCCAAAACAGGCACTCCATACATTACAATGGTGTAATATATTTTGGCAGGTTCGTACAAACTTCCTTTCCCACCAAAGGCCGGAATGATGGTCTCAATAAAAAATAAACCCACCAACACAAAAAGAACAGTAAACACCAGAGTGAGTGTAATTTGATTTCCAAAAGTTTTGGACGCTTTGGAAGGATTATTTTCTCCCAAAGCCCTAGAAATGATGGAGGCTCCTCCCACCCCGATGGACATTCCCAAAGCAGCGATAAAAAAGGAAACCGGCAATACGACATTAATAGCACCGATGGCGTCAGAACCGATCCATTGCCCCACAAAAACAGTGTCGATGAGGATGTTTAAAGACATGACTAAAATCCCGATGGAGGCAGGTAAGGCTTGTTGAAGGAGTAATTTTGGGATGGGGCGTGTCCCCATTTGCTCAGCGGTGTTTCGTGCCATTAGACGGATTTGGTTTGTGCCCATTCGTCCACCCAGCGACTCATCACATTGACCCATTCCTCGCGATCGTTGATACATGGAATGACATGAAGGTGTGCTCCACCCTTTTCTTCAAAATCTTCTGCGGCTTCCATCCCAATTTCCTCCAAGGTTTCCAAACAATCAGAGACAAAAGCAGGAGTAGCAATAGCCAATTCTTTGGTTCCTTGTTCGGCAAAAGCGGCCACCGTTTTATCGGTGTAGGGTTTTAACCAAGAGCCCAAAATAGAGACCCGAGATTGGAAGCTGGTCGAAAATGTACCTTCTTTCAATTCCAAATATTCCGCTACCTTCACCGTTGTCATTTCACATTGATGGCGATAACAGTAGGCATGTGCGGGGGATTCTGAAAAACAGCATTTACCATCCATTTTACAATGAGACTGAGTCACATCCGATTTGCGAATGTGTCGTTCCGGTACGCCGTGATAGGAAAATAGAAGATGCTCCCAATTTTTTCCTTGAAGTGCTTCCTGTATGGAATTTCCCAACACACGAATATAGTCCGGGTGATTATAGAAGGGAGGGAGTGCCGTAAATTCCATTTTGGGAAAATGTTTTTTACGCAACGTTTCTGCCAATACCAAAATCGTTTCGGTGGTGGCCATAGCAAATTGAGGATAAAGCGGAACGAGCAATACCTCCGTGACGCCCTGCTGTGCCAACGTCTCCAAACCACTGTGAATGGAAGGTTTTCCATAGCGCATGGCTAATGCCACTGGGACAGAAACTTTCTTTTGTATTTTTTCTTGCAGTCGTTCTGATAAAACGATCAGGGGGGAACCCTCTTCCCACCATATTTTGCGGTAGGCCGCAGCCGATTTTTTGGGACGGGTTTTTAATATAATCCCTTTCACCAGGAAAGTACGAAACCATTTGGGCAGATCGATGACCCGTTCGTCCATTAAAAATTCGTCTAAATAATCCCTAACATCTTCCGTTTTAGTGCTCTCGGGGGAACCCAAATTGACGAGTAAAACTCCTTTCATTTACAATTTTTTACGAAGATAATGAACCTAAATATTTCTTGGGGGTGGTTCCAAATTTCTTTTTAAAAGCCGCAATAAAATGACTGGCAGTGCTATACCCCAATTTTAGCCCTACTTCATTGACATTGAATTTTTGAGAGTCCAACATTCTTCGGGCTTCCTCCATTTTATGATCTAACAAATATGCGTAGACGGTATCGCCATACAATTGTTTAAATCCTTCTTTTAATTTTTTAAGGGACAAACCTATTTCCACTGCCAAACTGTCCAAAGAAGGAGGATCGGTCATGCGTTCCAAGATAATGTCTTTGGCCTGTCGAATCTTGCGCACATTTTCTTCATCCACCAAAAAAGGACATTGCTCCAAAGAAGGGTCTTCATTTTTATTGAAATACAAGCTGAGTAATTCATAGACCTTACCCTTAAAGTATAGCGTTTTCATGCTGTCGTGCACTTTGGCTTGAAGAATTTGACTCAACACCACTGCAATAGCAGATGTAAACGGCATATTGTCATAATATTTTTTGGTACTGTTCTCGGGCGTTAAAAAAGAAATATGATCGGCGTCAGAGGAAAATAAGGAGTGAAACTTGGTAATGGAAATCAATACACTCACCAGCCAAGAATGTGGCGCCAATTCCACGTCTATGGGTAATGCTTTCTGCGGATTGAACAACAGCATCGAATGATCTTCATTTACCGGAAAACTATAACTGCCTTGGTTGTATACAAAGGTCATCTGCCCTTTTAAACAGAAATGAAATTGAATAAATTCTTCGGTAACAGGGTAGTTCGCTTGCTGCGATTCATCGGCATCGTTCTTCATTCGAAGCACCGAAAAGCCCGTATCCAAACGGGTCACTTCAAAAGAACTTTTATCGTCATTTTTTACATCCATCGGAATTTATTTTTTTTAGTCTATTCCACAAAAGTGTTCCCCTCATCACAATAAACTTCAACAAAAATAAGTCTTTTTGAAAGTTTGACCGAAAAACTGATAAAAAACCTACAGGGGTATTTATAAACTTTTTAGCGTTATTTTTTAATCGCTGACTAGATTACTTTTGTTATCGAATTTATACGACTCCCTTTTTTTGACTAAAGCGGAACATTTTCATGCCATAGGCGTTAGTTACAAGACCGCCGCCATCGATCTTCGTGGGCAATTTAGCCTAAACGACGCCCAATTACACAGCTTATTTTTAGAGGCGAAAACACTAGG
Source organism: Flavobacteriaceae bacterium (assembly GCA_018699935.1). Classification (GTDB taxonomy): domain Bacteria; phylum Bacteroidota; class Bacteroidia; order Flavobacteriales; family Flavobacteriaceae; genus MS024-2A. The sequence goes on from JABISF010000079.1 coordinate 98,921, forward strand.
TTTACGAGATTTATTGGTCATCAATACCTGCAATCGTACGGAGCTGTTCAGTTGGACAGCGCATGCGACTACATTGGTTGATTTATTGTGTCGTCACAGCAACGGAACGCGGCACAGTTTTGACGAAATCGGATATGCCTTCTCTGATGCGGACGGGTTTCATCATCTATTTCGAGTGGGAACTGGTTTGGAAAGTCAAATTTTAGGGGATTTTGAAATTATCGGTCAAATCAAACAAAGTTTTTATCGCTCCAAAAAAATGCAACTCGCCCACGGTCCTTTGGAACGACTTACCAATGCTGTGATTCAAGCGAGCAAGCGCATCAAAACAGAAACTAAAATTTCAAGCGGTGCCACTTCAGTGGCCTTTGCTTCGGTACAATACATCCTGCAGCACGTACCCGATATTTCAACTAAAAACATTGTCCTTTTTGGAACTGGAAAAATAGGCGCGAACACCTGCGAAAATTTGGTGAAACACACTCAAAATGAACAAATTGTACTGATCAACCGGACCCTTGAAAAAGCAGAGAAAGTCGCTGGGAAATTTCCTGTCCGGGTCATGCCCTTTGGTGCCCTCACTTCGGCACTACATCAAGCCGACGTGCTGATTGTAGCTACGGGTGCTCAAAAACCTACAATTACTGCTGAGCTGATTCACAACAACAAACCGCTGCTCATTTTGGATCTTTCCATTCCGCGCAATGTCAGTCCAGAAGTCGAAGCCCTTAAAGACGTACAAGTCACTCATTTGGATGCCCTTTCTCAAATTACGGATGCTACTTTTGAAAAACGCAAAAAACACATTCCAAAAGCCGAATCCATCTTGGAAGAAGTGAAAAAAGAGTTTTTAGTATGGCTGCAACACCGCAGATATGTACCCACGCTCAAGGCCTTTAAAGAAAAAATTGCCCTTCCTGAAAATTTTAATGTAACCGCAGAAAACGAAAACGCTCCAGATCATCTGGCACAAAAAATAACGGGACAAATTGCTGCCTATCTGAGAAGTCACCCACAAAAAGCGGACGAAACCGTTGCCCTCCTTCAGGAAGTGTTTCAGTTGACACCCGAAAATTTTCATTAAAAATGATACGGATCGGTACACGCAAAAGTGCTTTGGCGTTGTGGCAAGCCCATCAGGTGAAACATCAACTGGAAGCATTGGGACATCCGTGTTCGCTGGTTCCCATTGAAAGTACGGGCGATCAAAATCTTACTCAGCCCTTATACAGCATGGGCATACAAGGTGTTTTTACCAAAACTTTGGACACGGCATTGCTGAACGATCAAATTGATATCGCTGTTCACAGCCTGAAAGATGTACCCACACAATTGCCAGAAGGAATTGCCATTACTGCCCAATTGGAAAGAGGAAGTGCCAAGGATGTGATGATCTATAGTTCCCACTTTAAGGGCTGGGAAAAAGAGGCTCGGATTGGTTCGGGGAGTTTGAGAAGAAAAGCCCAGTGGTTGCGAAAACACCCTTCTCATAGCGTTGAAAATTTGAGAGGCAATCTGCAAAAAAGAATGGAAAAGCTGGAACAATCCCAATGGTCGGGAGCCATCTTTGCACTGGCAGGTTTGGAACGCTTGGCGTTATTGAAAGAAAATTTTGAGGTATTGGATTGGATGATACCGGCTCCTGCTCAGGGGATTGTCGGTATAGCAAGCTTGGAAAAGAATACTTCTTTAAACCATGTTTTGCATAAAATCCACAGTGAAAAAACCGCCTATTGCGCACATTTGGAGCGAACTTTTTTAAGTACGTTAGAGGGGGGATGTACTGCTCCCATTGGAGCCCATGCCTACTGGGAAGGAGACCAGTTGTATTTTAAAGGCGGCTTGTTTAGCCTTGACGGAAAAACTGCCATTGTTGTGGAAGAAAAACATCCAAACAATAATGCGACTGATTTGGGAATTAAAACTGCTCAAAAGATTTTGTCCCATGGAGGTAAGGAATTGATTCAACAAATCAAAGCTCAGTTATAAGATGCGTTTATTGTCCACCAAACTTCTCGCTGCTTCTTTCAAGGATCGCTTAATTCAAAACGGATTTTCTTTGGTGGAATATCCTTTTATTACCCTTAAACCCGTCTCCCCTAATTTTTCGCAAATTGAATCACAGCTTATTTTCAGCAGTCAAAATGCAGTGCATTTGGCTTTTTCCAATGCCGCATTAAAATCCAAATTGGAGGGAAAACAGTTTTTTTGTGTAGGCGAAAAAACCCAAGCACTTTTGGTGGGATTGGGTCAAAAAGTGATCAAAATGTGTGAAAATTCAGCACTTTTAGCTGATTTTATCGTAAAAAACCATAAAAACGATCGATTTACATTTATTTGTGGACGGCTGCGAAGACCCGAAATTGAAATCGCACTAAAACACCACCAAATGGCTCTCGAGTGTATCGTAATTTACGAAACCCTTTTGACCCCTAAAACCTTTGAAAACGAATTTGATGGGATTCTTTTTTTTAGTCCCTCCGCTGTGGAAAGCTATTTTAAACAAAATTCTTGGAATCCATCGACCCACGGATTTTGCATCGGCAGCACTACCGCCAGCACATTACAAAAGTACACCTCCCATTACAGCATTGCAAAGGCCCCCATCGAAAGTCAGCTTTTGCTCAGTATTCACCAGTATTACACCCAACACTATGCTCAAAAATGATCTTTTTCTTAAAGCCCTAAAAGGAGAAACCGTTGCCCGTCCACCCGTCTGGATGATGCGCCAAGCTGGACGCTATCTCCCGGATTTTATGGCATTAAAAGCAAAATACGATTTCTTTACCCGTTGTCAAACCCCCGAATTAGCGACAGCAATTACGATCATGCCCATCGATCAGGTCGGACCCGATGCGGCCATCCTTTTTAGCGACATATTGGTGGTGCTGCAAGCCATGCAAATACCCGTGGAGATGAAAGATAGTGTGGGGCCTTGGATTCCTAATCCCATCCGAACGGCAGCCGATCTTCAGCAAGTCATTGTTCCGGACATAGACGAACATTTGGGCTATGTATTGGATGCCGTAAAAATGACACAAAACGCCTTGAACGAGCGGGTTCCCTTGATTGGATTTGCGGGCTCCCCTTGGACATTACTTTGTTATGCTGTTCAAGGGCAAGGTTCCAAAAACTTCGATATTGCCAAAGGTTTTTGCTTTAGCCAACCCGAACTGGCACATGCCTTACTTCAAAAAATCACCGACACCACCATTGCCTATCTAAAAGCAAAAGTCAAAGCGGGAGTAGATGCCGTTCAACTATTTGATTCTTGGGGGGGCTTGTTGTCGCCGGAAGATTATCAAATTTTTTCTTGGCCGTATTTGCAACAAATCGTGAGCGCCCTCAAAGACGATGCTCCGGTGATTGTTTTTGGAAAAGGGTGTTGGTTTGCCTTGCACGAAATGGGTCGCTCCGGGGCTGCAGCTTTGGGTGTGGATTGGACTTGTACCGCTCGAAATGCCCGATATCTGTCGGGAGGACAAATCACCCTGCAAGGAAATTTTGATCCTGCACGACTACTATCGCCCATACCCGACATTCAGGCGGGAGTTAAAAAAATGATAGACGAATTTGGAAAAGATAAATACATTGTCAATTTGGGTCATGGAATTTTACCCAATATTCCTGTGGACCACGCCAAAGCATTTGTCGATGCCGTAAAAGCTTATACCCCCTAATTTTAATTCCATGAAAAATAAATTTTACACCTACATTAGAAATCTGCAAAATGAAATTACTCAAGCTTTGGAAAAAGTGGACGGTCAAGCTACTTTTCGAGAAGATGTTTGGGAACGCCCCGAAGGTGGTGGCGGTCATAGTAGAGTGATTGAAAATGGAGCCGCTTTGGAAAAAGGAGGCGTCAATGTTTCTGCGGTGCACGGTCCTTTGCCGGAGAGTATGCAAGCCTATTTTAAGGTGGGAAAAGTCGATTTTTATGCCTGCGGACTCAGCTTAGTCTTGCATCCCAAAAATCCCATGGCACCCACCGTACATGCCAATTGGCGGTATTTTGAAATGTACGATGCTTCCGGAACTTGTGTCGATCAATGGTTTGGAGGGGGATTGGATCTTACGCCCTATTATCTTTTTGAGGAGGATGCACAACATTTTCATCACTGCTGTAAAAAAGCTTGTGATGCACACCATGCTGATTTTTATCCCGACTTTAAGGAAAAATGTGACAGCTATTTTCACAATGCGCATCGCGGCGAAGCACGAGGCTTGGGAGGTTTATTTTTTGATTATTTACGTGCCGAAAAGGGTCTTAGTATTGAGAATCGCTATGCTTTTGTTACCGCGGTTGGAAACCACTTTTTGGAAGCCTACCTCCCCATTTTGAGTCGGCGCAAAGACCTGCCCTTTACGCCTGAGCAACGAGAGTGGCAAGAGATTCGAAGAGGTCGCTATGTTGAATTTAATTTAGTGCACGACAAAGGAACCCTTTTTGGTTTAAAAACCAACGGACGCATAGAAAGCATTCTCATGAGCTTGCCCCCCGCGGTACAATGGCGGTATGACCACCATCCGGAACCCAATAGTGATGAAGCTAAGCTTATTGATGTATTGAAAGAACCCAGAAACTGGGCATAAACCATGAAGATAAATAAATATTTCATATCTTAAATACGCTAAATCTCTTCAATCATGAGTACACTTTCCATCTTATTCGTTCTTCCCCTACTGATTATTTTTTCTTATTTATTCGATGCTTTTGCTCGAAAAACAAAATTTCCATCGGTCATTTTGTTGATGCTTACAGGGATTATTGTCCGAGCAATCACCACTTTTTACGGCTATGATGACTTCGGTTTTTTAGAAAATCTTATTCCTGTTTTGGGCACCATCGGACTGATCCTTATTGTATTAGAAGGTGCTGTGGAATTGGAAATCAACCGACAAAAACTTCCGGTCATTATCAAAGGATTTTTAGCGGCATTTTTTATCCTTATCATCAATATTTGGGTGCTGCAATGGTTGTTTGGCTTTTTATTTTTAATGGAAACCCAAATTGCGGTACTCTATGCCATTCCGCTTTCCATCATCAGTAGTGCTGTGGCAATTCCCTCCGCTGCGGGCATGCTGAGTCAAGATCGAGAATTTGTGGTTTATGAATCCACTTTTTCCGACATCTTGGGGATTATGATTTTTAATTATGCGCTGCGCCAATTTGAGTCTGGTCAGGCACTCATCGGTGCCACACCCCTCGTATCTTTGGGACTCCAAATCATTGGCGTTATTGTAATTTCATTGGCCATCACCTACGTTTTGTTCCGTTTGCTAAAACAAATTGATCATCATGTCAAATTCTTTTTGATCCTCGCGCTACTCATTTTGGTTTATGCCATCGGGAAGTTCTTCCATTTACCGGCTTTGGTCACCATTTTTATTTTTGGAATTTTCCTCAGCAATGTAAAAACTCTACTCCCACGCTTTTTAAGAAAATACCTCGACCTAGAACAAACCGAAAAAGGACTGCACGAATTTCATATCCTCACAGCAGAATCTACTTTTATTGTACGCACTTTTTTCTTTTTATTTTTTGGCTTTTCCATTCAAATCCAAAACTTCAATGGCAGTGATCCCTTGATTTATGGTTTAATTATTTTTCTAACCATGCTGTTATTGCGCTATTTCTACTTTGGTGTGACCACTTTTAAATTGAAACCCGGTCCTTTGACCTATCTTTCGCCAAGAGGGCTAATCAGTATCCTCCTTTTCCTTCAATTGAAAGAAGTGTCCTTTATGAACATAGACGAAAGCCCTATCGACGAACGAGTGTTATTGATTGTCATCTTAAGTTCTATGTTTGTGATGCTGCTGGGAACCATAAAAAAACAGCAGAAAGTCGCTGAAGTTGTCGAAGCTGAAACTGTGGAATCCGAGGCAAATGGTGCGGAGGATGAAAGCACTACGGTAGAAATGAATATAGAACCCCAAAGTCTTCCTGAAAACGAAAACGAAACAGATCAAACCTAAGAAGACGACTATGTATCCCATACAACGCAACAGAAGGCTAAGAAGCTCGGCATCCCTGAGAGCTCTCGTTCAAGAACACCAGCTCACTCCCAACGATTTTATCGTACCCCTATTTGTGGTGGAGGGTACCCAAATCAAAGAGGCTATTCCTTCCATGCCGGGATACCATCGATGGTCCACTGACTTGCTTGCACAAAAAGTAAAAACGCTTTGGGCAGCAGGTCTAAAGGCAGTACTACTGTTTGTCAAAGTTCCAGATGCATTAAAAGACAATCAAGGCACAGAGGCACTCAATCCTGATGGGCTGATGCAGCGTGCCATACAGACAGTGAAAAATGCCGTTCCCGAAATGGTGGTCATGACCGATGTTGCCCTCGACCCCTATTCTTCTTATGGACACGATGGTATTGTCCAAGAAGGAAAAATTGTCAACGATGCAACGGTTGCCATTTTGACAAAAATGGCATTAAGTCATGCTACCGCAGGAGCCGATGTGGTAGCCCCTAGCGATATGATGGACGGACGTATTTTATCCATCCGCAAAGGTTTGGAGGAAGCCCATTTTACAAACACTGTTATTATGAGTTATAGTGCTAAATACGCTTCTTCGTTCTACGGCCCTTTTCGAGACGCACTCGATTCTTCTCCGGGTTTTGGGGATAAAAAAACCTATCAGATGGATTTCGCCAACCGCAACGAAGCACTGATTGAAACGCAACGGGACATTGAAGAAGGTGCGGATATCGTCATGGTAAAACCGGGTTTGGCCTACTTGGACATCATTCGCGATCTCAGAGAAACGATAGCGGTGCCCATTGCTGCCTATCAAGTGAGTGGGGAATACGCTATGTTAAAAGCCGCTGCCGAAAAAGGATGGCTCGATCACGACGCCGTCATGATGGAGCAGTTGATCAGTTTTAAACGCGCCGGTGTACAACTGATTGCCTCCTATTTTGCTGAAGATGCTGTTAAACTATTGTAAAAATATCGTTTGATCTAATAAATCCTTTAATTTTGTCAAGACCTCAAATCCTTGACATGAAATCTTTCAGGTTTTTAAATTTCTTATTTATCATTAGTTTCCTTTCTTGCGGAGGGGTTGATTTAATCGATGATTATGTACCTCCTTCTCTCAGAATCACCACCCCCTTCACAGAATTAACCCTTGGCAATTCGTATACTTTTACTGCCCGCTATTTTGACAATGTTGGAGATGCCGTAGAAAACGCTTCGATCCAATGGGAAAGCTCCCATCCGGAGCTTTTACAAATTGATGCACAAGGAAATGCAACCCCCTTAAAGGTGGGAACAGTACAAATCGTCGCTACCCTCACTACCCCCGACGGAATTGTTTTAACCGATGAAATTAATTTATCCATTCAAAGTAATGTAGTGTTAGAACCTACACCCCCTGAGACCCCCGTGGAAGAGGAGATGGAAATGCCAGTGGAGGAAGAAATGCCCATGGAAAACACGGTCACACCCACCCTCAGCATTACCAATGCTATTTCTCAAATTACGGCCGCTACCAGTTATCAATTCGAAGTTGCCTACACCGATGAAATGGGAAATCCTGCCACGCCTCCCCAAGTGACCTGGACAAGTTCAAACAACGACATTATCGAAGTGGATGCCAATGGCACGATTCAAGCAATCATGTCGGGAACCGTAACCCTTACGGTTTCAATTCAAATTTCGAGCACTTTGATACAAGCGCACAACCAAATTCTTGTCAACGCTCCCGTCATGGAAATGATCACTTCCTTTTCTGGTAAAGTTGTTTCAAAAAGTAGTTATACACTACAAGGGGGCTTTACGCTTGCCGAAAGTGAAAATGGATTAATCCTCTCCTTGGATGAAGACTACAAAGCCTCTACAGCACTTCCGGGTCTGTATGTTTATTTGTCCAACAATGCCAACACCACTGCAGGAGCTTATGAAATTGGAAAAGTTACCGTTTTTGCAGGGGCACATTCCTACCAACTTCCCAACAGCATTGAACTGATGGACTACCAATATATTTTATACTGGTGTAAGCCCTTCAATGTAAAAGTGGGAGAAGCCAAAATCTACGACTGATGAAATATTATTTACTCCCGCTATTCCTACTCATCAACTTTGTGTCCCACGCCCAATGGATCAAAGAAAAAGGAGATGCCTACCTAAAATTGGGGGGCTGGTCGCTTTTGGCCAATGAGCATTTCACGGATGAAGGAAAGCTTGATCCCAATGCCACTCGCGGACTCTTCATCAGCAGTCTATACGGTCAAATCGGGCTGAGTAAAAAAATCAATTTGATTGCTTATGTTCCTTTTTTTGTTAAAAATTATCAATTTGCGCAAGTTTCAAAAACCAACAATAAAGAATATGAACCTCGTCAAGTGTACAATGGACTGGGCGATATCAATTTGGGGATTGAATATGGTTTTGGCCAACTAAAAAACTGGCATTTTTCGGGCACTTTGACCCTAGGAATACCTTCGGGTGCCGATGCCGCCGGCATTGATGGCAGCTACCAAACGGGCGATGGTGAATTCAATCAGTTACTGCAAGGGAATGTAGGGAAAAGTTTTTCTTTGGGTGGTCAAGGGTTTTATTTTAAATCGTATTTGGGCTATAACAATCGCACGGAAGGGTTTTCGGATGAGCTTCATAGTTATGCCGAAACCGGAACGCAATTTCTGAAATCAAAACTCCTATTGCTCACCCGTATGCATTGGATCAAACCCTTATACAACGGCACGCTAGATGCGTCCAATGCCAATGGAGCCATTTTTGCCAATAATATTGAAAGCTTGGTTTTGGGTGGAGAAATAGCGGTGCTTTTAAGTTCTAAATGGGGAATTTCACTCGGAGCCAGCACTCCCCTGTACGGAAAAGTTATCTACCGCGCTTCGAGTTTCTCAGGAGGTGTGTTTTTGAATTTATAAAAAATGCTTTCACCTTTAATTCCCGTAACCCCTTTCCGGTGCAAAGGGCTTTAAATCAATGGACGGAGATTGCCCCGAAATCAACTCTGTGACTAGTTTTCCCGTGGCGGGTCCCAAGCTCCATCCCATCATGGCATGACCGGTTGCCAGCACCAAATTTATTACCGCCGAATGTCTCCCAATAAAAGGTAAGCCATCGGGAGAGAGCGGTCGAAGACCACATTGAACAGCCTCCATGGCTTTTTTGGAAACTTCAATTTGCGGATAATACTGCTGTGCAGCTTTTGCGATAGCTGCTACACGTTGAGGCAAAATACGATGGTTTATTCCTGAAATTTCCATGGTTCCAGCAAACCGAGTAAACCCCTGCATGGGCGTCACGGCAACTTTCGCCTCGAGTAAAATGGAAGGAAGTGCAATGCCGGTTTCCGTTTCTACATTCAGCCGATAGCCTTTCCCTGCTTGAATTGAGAGACGAATCCCCAAAGGCTTTAAAAGTTTTTCCGACCAAGCACCTGTTGCAAGCACAACTTCATCCGCCGCAATAGTTCCTTTATTGGTCACTACGGCAGCAATTTGTTTGTTTGTTTTTTGAAAACCCGTCACTTCAGTTTCCAACATAAAGGCTACCCCTTGATTTTGAAGCTCCGTATGAAGATTTTTCATAAAAATTTCCGGCGTACTGTGCGCATCACTTTCATACCAATAGGCTCCTGCAATGTTCATCGGAGCCTTGGGCTGCATCGCCGAAACCGCCGCTAGGTCGAGCTGTTTTACGGTCAATCCCAGACCTCTTGCCCAAGCCACAACTTCCGCTTCTTCCTTTTCTGCATGTGTTGTTTGATAGGCCATCAACAAGCCTTTGGTTTCCAAATGAAAATCCAAGGTCCCCGATTGCTGCATTTCCAAATACAATTGTTTGCTGAACAAATTGATCTCCAAAATGGCTTGCATGGATCGTTGAACATGTTCGGGCGTGCAGGATTTCATGAATTTCAATCCCCACGAAATTAAATCCTTGTCCCATCGCGGTTTCATATAAAAAGGGCTGGAGGCATTAAACATCCATCGGAAACCCTTAGCAACCATCCCCGGAGCAGCCATGGGCACGATATGGCTTGGGGTTAGGTAACCCGCATTGACATGGGAAGCACCACCGTCCATCGCCCCTTGATCGACCACCACGACCTGATGTCCTTCTTTTTGGAGATAATAGGCTGTGGACAAACCCACGATACCTCCTCCCAACACAATGACTTTTTTTTGTGTCATCGCTAGAGTACTTGAAAACCTTTTACATAGGAATCGGCAGGGTCTAAAATCAATTGATTGTAGCCAATAATCCGCGCACTGCCTTCAATGCTAGGAATCATCCCTAAAATATTTCCCACTTGCTCAGCTGCTTCTACCCTTCCTTTAAAAATGGAACCAATAATACTTTCGTGTACAAAAGTATCTCCCACCTTCAGTTTTCCTTTGGCAAACCATTGTGCCATACGCGCAGAAGTGCCTGTTCCGCAGGGCGATCGATCAATCGCCTTATCTCCATAAAACACAGCATTACTGGCAGTGCTGCCCGCTTGGGTGGGTTCACCCGCCCATAATACATGGCTACAGCCATTTATTTTTTTATCCAAGGGATGATGAAACGAATGTTGTTCATTTATTTTTTTTCGCAGTTCCCGGCTCCACTCGATCAGTTGCCCCGCAGTATAATGGGCGATCCCTTTAAAATTTTTCTGAATGTCCACAATCGCATAAAAATTTCCTCCATAAGACACATCCACAATCAATTTTCCCAAGCCAGAGCAATCCACCTCAAGCTCTGAAGCGGCAAGAAAAGCAGGCACATTGGTGAATTGAATCGAACTTACTTTTTCTTCCTCTTTTTGATAGGAAGCAATCACCAAACCCGCCGGGGTTTCTACCTTTATACGTCCTGCATCCTTGGGTTGAATCAAATTTTCTTCCAAAAGGATGGTCAACGTGCCAATCAGCCCGTGTCCGCACATGGGTAAACAACCACTGGTCTCAATAAATAAAACGGCAACATCGTTTTCGGCCGCATGAGGTTCATAGAAAAAGCTTCCGCTCATCATATCGTGTCCTCGAGGTTCAAACATCAAACCCGTTCGAATCCAATCGTAATGTTCTAAAAAATAAAGGCGTTTTTCTCCCATCGAATTACCCTTCAATTGGGGTGCGGGACTTTTGACCAAACGAACGGGATTTCCAGCCGTATAGGCATCTACGCAATCAAAAATGAGTCGTTCTTTGGGATTCATACCATCGCCTTAGTTAGGACACCGTTCAAATGTCTATGGAGTTGTAAAGGATTTTCATTTTGCAGTGCTGCAGGCAAATATTCATTGGGACAATCTTGGTAGGCTACAGGACGCAACCATCTGTAGATAGCATCCACACCCACGGAACTGAAACGGCTATCGGTCGTGGCAGGATAGGGCCCTCCATGCTGCATGGCCTGAGTTACTGCAACACCCGTGGGGACGCCTTCGAAAAGCAGTCTTCCCACTTTTGCTTGCAGTATGGGAAGCAATGCCTGAAGCTGTTGCTGATCCTCCATATCTCCTAAAAGCGTCGCCGTCAGTTGACCGGAAAGGCTTTCCGCAACTGCCAACTGTTCCTTGGCGTTTTTGCAATGCACCACTAAACTAAACGGTCCAAAGACCTCCTCTGCCAATGTGGGATGCGCTAAAAAATACGAAGCCTCAACGCTCCCCAAACATGCACCACTTGCTGCTGATGGAGCTATGGCAAGCTCCTTAAATTCCGTTTTTAGTTTCGAAATTTGGTGGGTATAGCTCGTTTCAATATTACTGTGAACCATCGGTCCTAGTTCCATCGTTTTTATCTTTTCATCTAAAGCTACTCCCCAGCTACTGTTGGGGGCAGGATCGCAAATGACAATCAACCCGGGGTTGGTACAAAATTGACCTGTTCCCATGGTGATAGATCCGGCTAAAAGTTCACTCAAACCATCATCCGATTTTAATCTGTTTTCCAAAATAAAAATGGGATTAACGCTTCCCATTTCCGCAAATACAGGAATGGGACATGCTCTTTGCTGCGCCAAGTCATAGAGCGCTTTCCCGCCAGCAAAACTTCCAGTAAATCCAACCGCTTTGACCAAAGGATGACATACCAATTGACGCCCCACCGCATGAGATTGCCCCCCCAGGTGTGAAAATATTCCCAAAGGTAAATCACATTTTTTGAGGGCACGGTGTATGGCTTGCGCAACCCATTCACTGGTGCCTGCATGATACGGATGGGCTTTTACAATAACGGGACAGCCCGCTGCAAGAGCAGAAATAGTATCTCCACCCGCTGTAGAGAACGCCAATGGAAAATTACTCGCTCCAAAAACCACCACAGGTCCTATCGGGAAAAGCATTTTTCTTAAATCGGGGCCTTGAGTGTGCAGCGTTGCTTGAACAAAAGACCCCTCCTTTAGCAATTCAATAAATCGTTCGATCTGATCTAAAGTCCGTTGCAATTCTCCCTTGGCTCTCCCCTCCGGAAGTGCTGATTCAGCCATATAGATTTCCAAAATTTCAGAGGTATGCGCTTGAATTTCTTCTTGTATGGTTTTTAAAAATTGAGCCCGTTCTGAAAAACTTGTTCCCGCAAAATGGGCTGCCACGGCAGCAGCCTCCACAACGGCAGCATCAATTTGAGCTTCCGTAGCTTCTTCAAAAGCAGTAGGGAGCGGCGTTACAGTTTTTGGATTAAATGTTTTGAATTGATGTGCTGAAGAAGTCGTTTGCCAATTTCCAGCCACTAAATTTTTTCCTGTTATCATCGATAATTTTTATAGTCAAGTTTTTGAGGGCGCTGTGCCATGCCTTCTTTAATTATTTTTTCTACTTTTTTTAATGCCTCGCCGGAAAGTGGGAGTCGTGGTTTGCGTACATAACCCGTTCCTAAACCGGTGGCGACTTCACATAATTTGATGTTTTGTACCAATTGGGGGGAAATATCCAACTCCAAAAGAGGCAAAAACCAGCGGAATACGGCTCTTGCTTTTTCCCATTCCCCTGCTTTGCAATAGGTATAAATCGCTACGGTTTCCTCTGGAAAAGCATCTACTAAACCGGCCACCCAACCTTGGCCGCCCATCAACAGGCATTCCATAGCAATGGTGTCCACGCCACACAGGATTTTATACCGATCTCCAAAGCGATTGATCATTCGAGTAACATTGGTGACATCTCGGGTAGATTCTTTCACCGCTGTAATGTTTTTATATTTTGTCAAGGCCTCAAACATCTCCAAAGTCACTTCAATTTTATAATCCACCGGATTGTTGTAAATCATAATGGGCAAGGAGGTGGCTTGAGCCACTTCAGCAAAATAGGTAAGCGTTTCGGTATCAGTGGCATAGTAGCGCATGGGAGGGAGGAGCATCAACCCATCGGCTCCTTGTGCTTCTGCATTTTGAGCCGCTTGAACTGCCTCCGAAGTTGCTTGAGCAGCAATGTTCATAATGACAGGGATTTTTCCTCCCACCACTTCAAGGGTTGTGGTCAATAATGTTTTTCTTTCCTCCTCCGAAAGCGTACTGGCTTCCCCTAAAGTTCCTCCCAAAATAATCCCATGTACTCCGGCATTGTATTGAGCCGTTAGATTTTTTTTAAAGGCATTGAGGTCTAAATTTCCTGCTGCGTCAAATTGGGTGGTTATAGCGGGCATCACACCTTCCCATTCAAATTGCAATTGATTTTTCATAAACAAAACATTTAATAGGTTAAATTACTTAATTCGCCCAAAAGAAAGATAAATGTTTAACTTTACAAAACAGAGGCTATTAATTTTTTTGGTTTACTCATGGAACGCTGGCACGCCAATTCAAAATTTGGAACGATGGAGTTTACTGGAACTGAAGAAGGAGTGACGGCATTGAAATTTGTTTCAACACCCGACAACTTTACGGCTCCACAAACAGCTTTTCAACACACCGTCGTTAAACAAACGGAAGCCTATTTTAACCAGACTTCTCGCAGCTTTTCTTTTCCCTTAACCATGGAAGGAACAGCCTTTCAGGTCAAAATTTGGAAACTCTTATTGGAGATTCCTTTTGGCACCACCACTACTTATTTAAATCTCGCTCGAAAACACGTCGATGTTAAAGCCATACGAGCGGTTGCCCATGCCATTGGAAAAAACCCCATATTGATTGCCATTCCTTGCCACCGTGTCCTCGGAAGTGATGGTTCGTTGGTGGGGTATTCCGGAGGATTGGAAAATAAAGTCAAACTTTTAGAACATGAAGGATATCCCGTTCAAAAATCATTAGATTTATAAAAATTTACCATGAAAAAATTTCTCAAAACGTTTCTATTCGTCCTTGCCCTGTTGATTGGACTGCTCTATATCTCCGACTATAGTTATTTGCTCAATGCCGTTTCCAAAATTTATTTTAATGGGCATACGACTGCCTTTTTGGACGATTATAAATATTTTGACAATGCTACGCTTCCTCCCTCCGAAAATCCGCAAGCCTGGCCACTGGCCAAACAATACAACCAATGGAGTGTATCGGAATCTTTGGAAGCATATCACAAAACCACAGGAACGGTTGCTTTTATGGTGATTAAAAACGATAGTTTACTTTACGAAAACTACTACGACGGCTATGGAGTGGCTTCCAAAAGCAATTCTTTTTCTATGGTGAAAAGTATTGTTTCAGCACTTTTGGGCAAAGCCATAGACGAGGGTCATGTAAAAAGTTTAGACCAACCCGTTAAAGATTTTTTTCCGGAACTCAAGGGATCGTATGCCGACCAAGTAACGCTGGGAGATTTGTCCAGCATGTCCTCCGGCATGGAATGGGACGAAAGTTATTACAGCCCTTTATCTGTTACGACAGCTTCCTATTTTGTTTCCAATTTAGATGAACTCATTTTAGACCAACCCATTGATATTGAACCAGGCAAAGCTTTTATTTATAAAAGTGGTGCCACCCAACTTTTGGGAATGGCATTGGAAAAAGCCACCGGAAAAAAACTGTCGGATTATTTATATCAATCTTTTTGGAACCCCATGGGTGCTGAAAGTGAAAGCGCATGGCAATGGGATAGCGAGGAAAATAAACGAGTGAAAGCGTATTGCTGTTTGGCTTCCAATGCTAGAGATTTTGCACGCTTTGGAAAATTGTACAAAGACCATGGAAAATGGAATGGAAAACAATTGTTGGACAGTACCTTTATTGCAACTTCAATCCGTCCAAGATTTGAAGAAAGTCCTGAATACGGCTACGGCTGGTGGCTTAAAAACTACAGACAACACCGCGTTTTTATGATGCGGGGGCATTTGGGACAATACGTCATCACATTTCCGGATTTAAATCTAATGGTCGTCCGTTTGGGACATCTGAAAGGGAAATCCATCGATCCGGACGATCCTTTTACAGAAGACATCTACCAATATATGGATGCTGCTTTGGAAATGAATCAAAATGCTACAACATCTTGACCTGACGAAAATATTGTTTTTGGACATCGAAACGGTGCCCAACTACCCCTATTATGCTGCTGTTCCGGCTGTGGAGCAACACCTATGGGATGAAAAATCTAAATATCAGCGCAAAGAAGAATTTAGTGCCGAAGAATTTTACGAGCGTGCGGGAATTTGGGCAGAATTTGGAAAAATCATTTGTATCTCGGTTGGATACTTTACTCCGCAACAACACCCCAGAGCCTTTCGATTAAAATCTTTTCTTGGAGAGGAAGCCCAACTCCTCAAAGAGTTTAAAATACTTGTTAATCAACATTTTGGCACTGCCAAACACCGGCTTTGTGGGCATAATGCCAAAGAATTTGACTTCCCCTATATAGCTCGGCGAATGCTAATTCATCAAATTGAGATTCCCAAAACCTTGCAATTGTTTAACAAGAAACCCTGGGAAGTACCTCATTTAGACACCTTGCATTTATGGCGTTTTGGAGATTACAAGCATTATACCTCTTTAAAATTGATGGCCTATGTTTTGGGCATCCCCTCGCCAAAAGATGATATAGACGGCAGTCAGGTGGCGCAAGTGTATTATGAAGAAAAGGATTTGGATCGCATTGCTCGATATTGCGAACGCGACGTTTTGACCGTTGCACAAGTATTCCTAAAACTGCGAAATGAACAATTATTGTCCGAAGAAGAAGTTTTTTATTCAAAAAATGAATCCGACCTTTCAAAAAAATAGTATCTTAAATTTTTAAAACTATTAATCACCAATGTATATCAATAATTCAACTGAAACGCAATACGACGCTATCGTTGTAGGAACCGGTGTTAGCGGCGGATGGGCGGCCAAAGAACTTTGTGAAAACGGACTTAAAACCCTCGTCTTAGAAAGAGGACGTATGGTTAAACACGTGGAAGATTATCCCACCATGCATCTCGACCCTTGGGACCTGCCCCATGGGGGAGCAACGCCACAAGAGGTATTAAAAGACTACAACAAACAACGCCGCTGGGGAGTCAATGAAACCAAAAGACATTTTTACAACAAAGATTCCGATCACGACTATCAGGAAGTAAAACCCTTTGATTGGATTCGTGGAACACAAGTGGGTGGTCGTTCTCTAATTTGGGGAAGACAGACCTATCGTTGGAGTGATCTTGATTTTGAAGCCAATGCCAAAGAAGGTATCGGAGTAGATTGGCCCATTCGATATAACGATATTGCACCTTGGTATACGCATGTTGAAAAATATATTGGAGTGAGTGGTGAGGCGTTGAACTTGCCGCAACTTCCGGACAGTGAATTTTTACCTCCCATGGAATTGAACTGTTTGGAAAATCACGTCAAAGAAAGCATTGCCAGCAATTATAAGGATCGTATCATGACCGTTGGTCGGGTGGCGCATATTACTCAAGGTGCCAAAGATGGCGCTGGAAGAACCGCCTGTCAATTCAGAAATCGCTGCGACCGAGGTTGTCCTTTTGGCGCCTATTTTAGCTCCAACTCCTCTACCCTCCCGGCCGCTGAAGCCACCGGAAATATGACACTGCGTCCTGATTCAGTTGTAGCAGAAGTGCTTTATGACGACAACACTCAAAAAGCCACTGGGGTTCGTGTAATTGACGCCAATACCAAAGAAGTATTGGAGTTTAGTGCCAAAGTAGTTTTTCTTTGTGCTTCTTCCATGGCTTCTACCGCTATTTTGATGCAATCCAAATCGGAGCGCTTTCCCAATGGAATGGGCAACGATAGTGGTGAACTCGGACACAACATTATGGATCACCAGTTGGGAAGTGGTGCCGGAGGAACCTTTGAGGGTTTTAAAGACAATTATTTTACCGGAAGAAGACCCAATGGTTTTTATATTCCTCGCTTCAGAAATCTTGGGAAAAATAGTGAAAAAGTAGATTTCCTTAGAGGTTATGGATATCAAGGAGGAGCAAGCCGATCCAATTGGAGAGAAGCCGTTGCAGAATTGGGCTATGGTAAAGAATTCAAAAAAGAAATGCTCAATCCCGGAGGATGGAATATCGGGATGGGTGGCTTTGGAGAAGTTTTACCCTATCACGAAAATCACATGAGCTTGAACTACGAAAAACTGGATAAATGGGGCTTACCCACCATCGTTTTTGATGCGGAATTCAAAGAGAACGAACGAAAAATGAAAGAAGACTGGAAAGTGCAAGCCGCAGAAATGCTGGAAGCTTCGGGTTGTAAAGATGTTAATATCTACGATTCCAATGCGCCCATTGGAAAAGGAATCCACGAAATGGGAACTGCGCGTATGGGACACGATCCAAAAACATCGGTTTTAAATAAACACAATCAATTGCACAGTGTGAAAAATGTATTTGTTACCGACGGTGCCTGTATGACCTCATCGGCCAATCAGAATCCATCGCTCACGTATATGGCTTTGACCGCAAGAGCCGCCAATTTTGCAGCAGCGGAGTTGAAGAAAATGAACCTTTAATCTCCACGCTGCTTAATGCGTATATAGCATGAAGCCCATTCAACCACTTGTTGACCTCCAAGCCATCGATTTGGCCATTGGGGGTCAACCTATTTTACGGCAGGTTTCTCTAAAGGTTTATCCCAAAGAGATCGTTGCAATGGTGGGTGAATCCGGAAGTGGAAAGTCCATTACCGCATTGAGTTTATTGGGATTATTACCCAAAAACACGCAACTTCAAGCAGCAAAAATGGATTTCGATGGGAAAGACCTTCGGAGATGCACTCCCAAAGATTGGCAGCAACTGCGAGGGCGTTCCATTGGAATGATTTTTCAAGAACCTCAATCCAGCCTAAATCCTTCCATGCGTTGTGGCACGCAACTTTTGGAAGTTTTACAACACCATCAATCCCTGAGCAAAGCCACTCAAATAGCTACCGTGTATGCGGCTTTGAAAGAGGTGCAATTGGAGCAGGTGGAACGCATTTTCAAGTCCTATCCCCACGAGCTGAGCGGAGGACAAAAACAACGCATCATGATTGCGATGGCCTTGCTGTGCAAACCCCAACTTTTGATCGCCGACGAACCCACTACTGCACTTGACGTAACCGTCCAAAAAGAGATTATTGCTCTTTTACAACAATTACAAAAACGTCACGGAATGAGTATCCTCTTTATTTCCCATGATCTTGCGTTGGTACGTCAATTGGCGGATCGTGTGGTGGTGTTGTATCAAGGACAAGTGGTGGAAGAAAATACCGCTGTGGAATTGTTTGAACATCCACAACATCCCTACACCAAAGGACTGTTATTTGCCAGACCCTCTGCAAAAGTGCGATGGAAAACCTTACCCACTTTGGAGGATTATCAGAAAGGAGCATATCGTCCGGAAATCGTTTCCACAAAAATGCGAGAAAAAAAACAGCAAGTCCTCTACCAACAAACTCCGTTGCTAACCGTCAAAGGTTTGGTGAAACACTACGATCGCAAACGGCTATTGCGCCCTTTGCAACGGTTTACGGCCATTGAACAAATGGATTTTTCGCTCTACCCCGGTGAGACCCTTGGACTGGTGGGGGAATCGGGTTGTGGAAAGTCAACACTCGCAAAGGCCTTAATTTTCCTAGACCCTCCCTCTTTGGGTGAAATCCGGTATCTAGGGAAACGGATTCATAACCCCACAACCAATGAATTAAAACAGCTCCGGCGCGATATTCAATTTATTTTTCAAGATCCTTTTGCTGCCCTGCATCCACTAAAAAGCATTGGAAATGCCATCGTGGAAGTTCTAGAGGTACATCGAATTAAAAAAACCTACGAACAACTGGATTATGCCCATCAATTATTGGAGCAAGTGGGTTTGTCTGGGGACTTTTTTGAACGCTATCCGCACGAGCTTTCGGGAGGACAACGCCAACGAGTCGTTATTGCAAGAGCCCTGGCGACAGCCCCAAAGATTTTGATTTGTGATGAAAGCGTGGCGGCTTTAGATATTTCGGTACAAGCTCAAGTGCTCAACTTGCTCAATCGCCTGAAAAAAGAGTTGGGCTTGAGCTATCTATTTATTTCTCACGACCTATCCGTGGTGAAATACATGTCCGATCGGGTGATGGTTATGGAACAAGGCAAACTTGTTGAACTCCAGGAGGCGGATGCTTTATACGCCCATCCCAAACACCCCTATACCCAAAAATTGATCGATGCGATTCCACAGTTGAGTTAGACTGGAAAAGTGGAAGCTCTTAATTGAAAAATATTCTCTTTGATTAGGGTGCCGGATTGGGAACCAATTCTTGAATTTCATTAATTTCGGCAATCACTTCATCGGAGAGTTTGGTGTGAATACTATCAATATTCTCCTTTAGTTGCGCTAAAGAGGTTGCACCAATAATATTACTCGTCATAAACGGGCGATCATTCACAAAAGCCAAAGCCATCTGGGTGAGCGTCATGCCATTTCTAGTGGCCAAATCGTGATAGAGATCAACCGCTTTGTTACATTGCTCATTGCTGTAGCGATCGTAATGTGGGAATATTGTTACACGTGCATTTTTAGGTAGATTTCCATTACGATACTTCCCGCTTAACACTCCAAAAGCCAGTGGCGAATAGGCCAACAATCCTACATTTTCCCGATGACACACTTCTGCGTTTCCTACTTCAAAAGTGCGATTCAACAACGAATAAGGATTTTGAATGGTTCGCATCTTGGGACGATTTTCATTTTGAGCTTGTAAAAAGCGCATCGTTCCCCAGGGGGTTTCGTTGGACAGTCCAACGTGGCGGATATTCCCCGCCTTGATGTGATCGTTGAGTGCATCTAAGATAATTTCAAAATTTTCTTCCCACACTTCTCCCGCCACATAGTCGTGACCGCGTTTTCCAAAATAATTGGTATTGCGTTCCGGCCAGTGCAATTGATATAAATCAATATAATCTGTTTGTAAGCGTTTTAAACTTCCTTCTATGGCGATGTCTATGGTTCTTTTGGAATATCCTTTGTCGGTTCTAATGTGTTGGGTAAATCCGGCAGGTCCAGCAATTTTAGAAGCTAAAATTATTTTTTCTCGGTTTCCTGTTTTTTTAAACCACGTTCCAATAATGCGTTCTGTTTCCCCTTGTTCTTCTTTTCTTGGGGGAACTGGATAGAGCTCTGCTGTGTCAAAAAAATTGATCCCTTGATCCAAGGCATAATCCATTTGCTCGTGTCCTTCGGCCTCGTTATTTTGCCTTCCCCAGGTCATGGTGCCCAAACAAATCTTGCTGACTTTGATGTCAGTGTCTGGCAGTACGTTGTATTCCATAAATTTAGTTATTTAATAATGCATTAATCTCGTCCCATTGAGGGCTTAATATGACTTCAATTCTACGATTGGAAGCTCTTCCTTCGGGGGTGCTGTTGGGTGCAATGGGAATATATTCGCTACGCCCGGCGGCGGTGAGGTTTTGAGGAAGCAGTTGGTCGTTTTCCAAAAGAATATTCACTACAGCAGTGGCGCGTTTGGTGGACAAGTCCCAGTTCGATTCCAAGCCCCCTTGTCCGCTAAAGGGCACATTGTCCGTATGGCCTTCTATCAAAATAGATATGTCCGGATTGTCTTGAAGTACGGCAGCCAATTGACGAATCGCTTTCTTTCCTTCCGCTTCAATATCCCATCGCCCAGATTGAAAGAGTAACTTGTTTTCCATGGAGACATAGACCTTTCCATTGCGTTGCTCCACCGTCAAACCTTTTCCCTTAAAGTTTAATAGGGCATCGGATAAACGCTGTTTTAATTCGCTCAATGCAGCCTCTTTCAAAGCAATGAGTTCTTCCAATTGGTCGACGCGTTCTTCGCGCGCTGACAAAGCACTCTCTTTCAACGCAATCTCTTTTAACAACGCATTATTTTGAGCAATACTTTCCTGAATTTTTTGGTCGCTACTTTTGCCTAAAAGCACATAATCCTCTTTTAATTGAGCAAGAGCCATTTGCAATTCATTTGCCGCTAAATGGCTTTGTTTCAAAGCTTTTTGAGCGCTTTCCAGCTGTGTTTCCCGTTCCTTTAAAGCAAGCTGCAATGAATCCTGGGAAGCTTCCAAAGTACGGATTTCATTTTTTGCTTTGGCATAACGACTTTCCAAATCCTGAAAGACTTTTGAGGAAACACAATTCGTGAAAACCAGAGGGGCAATAAAAGCGATGAGAACAACTATTTTTTTCATGGATTAAATATGAATTTCAACTCCAACAGGACAATGATCCGAATGCTTGGCCTCTGGGAGTATAAACGATCTTTGAATATTTTCTTTAAGTGCCTCACTCACCAAAGCATAATCAATCCGCCACCCTTTGTTGTTGTTTCGGGCATTGGCGCGATAACTCCACCAACTGTATTGATGGGGTTCGGGATTCAAATACCGAAACGAATCGATGAATCCGGAGTGCATAAAGGCATCCAACCAAGCCCGTTCTTCGGGCAAAAAACCCGACACATTTTTGTTACGCACCGGATCGTGTATGTCTATGGCTTGATGACAAATGTTATAATCTCCACAAATGATGAGCTTGGGATGGGTCTTTTTTAATGTATTGATATACTGTTGAAACTCGTCCATAAACTGAAATTTATAGCCTAGTCGTTCCATGTTGGTGCCCGAAGGCAAATACAAACTCATCACAGAAACGCCCTCAAAATCAGCGCGAATGATTCGCCCTTCAAAGTCCATATGGTCAATTCCACTGCCGTATTCTACGTTTTGGGGAGCAGTTTTGGAAAAAATAGCGACTCCACTGTAGCCTTTTTTTTGAGCGGAAAACCAATAATGATGATAGCCTAAATCCTCCAGTAGCGAAGTATCTACCTGTTCCTGCAGGGCTTTGGTTTCTTGGATACAAATGACATCGGCGGCAGTGGCTTTCAACCAATCTGCAAAGCCCTTATTCAAGGCTGCACGTATTCCGTTGACATTGTAGGAAAGTATTTTCAAATTCTTTTTTACGAAGATAAAAAATCCTCCTCATTATCAAAACATATCCAAAGGAATGCCTTTGTGGTATAAAATTTGAGTTAGTTTTGGACTAAACTTAAAACCTATGAAAATCCGCTCGCTACTCCTTTCTTTAGTGTTTCTTCCTGGATTCCTTTTGGCACAAGAAACCCCTTCCGAGACTCCGCTTGAAGAAACCCCTAAATTTAATAATGAAATTAAACTCAATATGTTGGAGTTGCTCATCATGCCCGCTTTGGGGGTGAACTTTGAACATTTCCTCAATTCTTCTTCCAGTTTTGGAGTCTATGGTTTTGTCAATTTTGGGTGGGATGAAGGATATCGGTACGAAAAAATAGAAGTAGCACCCTATTATCGGATTTACTTCCAACGACAAAATAAATTAGACAATAAGGGTCTCTTTACGGAGGTGTTTGCCGGGTTGAATCTCGGAGAAACCGAGTATTTTGAATACACAGACGAGTTCAATTATCAAATGGGCAACCTCTATCTTGAAGAATATTTTGGGATTGCATTAGGTGTTGCCGTGGGTTATAAATTCATCAACTTCAACAACTATTCCTTCGAGGTGTTTGCTGGTGCCGGGCGATTTTTAAACAACCAACGCATAGAAGCCTACCCTCGGGTGGGACTTTCTATCGGCAAACGTTTTTAAAGTTTTCGCAAAAGCTTTTCTATCGCAACTTCTGCTCCGACAATTTGCTTAATGTCATTTATGGCAATGCGTTCTTGCAACATGGTGTCGCGCATTCGGAGGGTTACGGTTTGATCCTCCAAACTTTGGTGATCCACGGTAACACAATAGGGAGTTCCTAGGGCATCTTGCCTTCTGTAGCGTCGTCCCACGGCATCTTTTTCGTCATAGGTGGTTTCAAAACTCCATTTTAAATCGCCAACAATGGAGCGCGCCAATTCGGGAAGTCCGTCTTTTTTCACCAAAGGCAACACCGCTACTTTGGTGGGTGCCAATGCGGGAGGCAATTTTAATACCGTTCGGACAGAACCATCCTCCAAGGTTTCCTCGGTCAATGCATTTGAAAATACAGCCAAAAACATCCGATCCAAACCAATGGAAGTTTCCACGACATAGGGAACATAACTTTCGTTGCGTTCGGGATCAAAATAGTGTAGTTTTTTTCCGGTGTATTTTTCATGACTGCTCAAATCAAAATCCGTGCGCGAATGGATTCCTTCTAATTCTTTGAATCCAAAGGGAAAACGAAATTCAATATCCGCTGCAGCATCGGCATAGTGCGCCAATTTTTCGTGATCGTGAAAACGATAATTTTCTTTTCCCAAGCCCAAAGCCAGATGCCATTTTAATCGGGTTGCTTTCCAATGCTCATACCATTTTTGCTGGGTGCCAGGAGGAATAAAGAATTGCATCTCCATTTGTTCAAACTCGCGCATTCTAAAAATGAATTGCCGCGCAACGATTTCATTTCGAAAAGCCTTTCCAGTTTGGGCAATCCCAAAAGGAAGCTTCATTCGTCCTGTTTTTTGAACATTGAGAAAGTTGACAAAAATTCCTTGAGCCGTTTCGGGACGCAAATACAAATCCATGGCTGTATCGGCAGAGGCACCCAACTTGGTGCCAAACATCAAGTTGAATTGTTTGACCTCCGTCCAATCTCTTGACCCAGTTTCAGGACATGAAATTTCCAATTCCTCAATCAATGCTTTTACATCGGCCAAATCTTCTTTTTCCAAAGATTGTCCCAATCGTTTTAAGATGGCTGCCGCATTTTCTTGATAAGCAACCACTCTGGGGTTGGTACTTTTAAACTGCGCTTGGTCAAAATCGGCACCAAAACGTTTGGCCGCTTTTTCCACTTCCTTTTCAATCTTGGCTTCAATCTTGGCCACATGATCTTCCACCAATACATCGGCACGATACCGCTTTTTGGATGTTTTGTTGTCAATCAACGGATCATTGAAGGCGTCCACATGACCGGAAGCTTTCCAGGTGGTGGGATGCATAAAAATGGCGGCATCAATCCCTACAATGTTTTCATTCAATTGCACCATGGATTTCCACCAATAGGTTCTGAGGTTATTTTTTAAGGCTGCCCCGTTTTGTGCATAATCATATACGGCACTGAGACCGTCGTAAATTTCGCTGGAGGGAAATACAAAACCATACTCCTTGGCATGGGAAATAACTTTTTTGAATTGATCTGTTTGTGTTGACATAGCCGCAAAAATAAATCTTTTTGTTATCTTTAAAAGGCTCTATTTCTGTTTCTGTGAAAAAAAATCTTACCCTTTATTTCAAATCCTTTGTTGATGTCCTTTTTCCAAGGTATTGTTTGGGATGCGAAGACCCTTTGGAAACCTATGAAAAATACTTTTGCACCGCTTGTGCTATGGGCTTGTCGGTGACTGATTTTTATTTACAAAAAGAAAATGTTTTACAGCAACATTTACGCATGCGTTTTGAGCTATTCCAGGCTTGCGCACTTTTTCAATTTCATAAACAAGGGGTCGTCGCACATTTGGTTCATGCGTTTAAATATGAAGGAAATGTGGGCTTGGGAAAATATTTGGCCACATGGTTGGGGACACAACTGCAACAAAGTCCTTTCTACCAAAACATTACACACATAGTTCCGGTTCCTTTGCACCGTCGAAGAAAAAGAAAACGGGGCTTCAACCAAGCCTTTGTGATTGCCAAAGAATTAGAGAAAAAATTGGGGGTAAGGGTGGCAGAAGGACTTTTAAAAAGAGTAAAAAACACCCAACAGTTGGCACGAATTGGGGGGAGCGGTCGTTGGAAAGAAGTAAAAGATGCATTTCTTTTACAATCCACTTCTAAGTTAGAAAAGCCTCATTTTTTGTTAGTGGACGACGTCATCACCACCGGAGCAACGCTCACCGCTTGTGCACAAGAACTTTTAAAAATTCCCCAAGCAAAAGTCAGTATCGCTGCCTTGGCGTGTAGGTTGTAAACGGAATAATGTGTTATTTTGCGAAGAATTTCGAAGGTATGATTTCTAGGTATCGGTTTTTTAGTGCTTTACTACTGCTACTCTTTTTGGTGCAATGTGCCAAACGTGCCTCGCCCACTGGAGGTCCCAAGGATAGTATTCCTCCCGTACTGATCAATGCCAGCCCTAAAATGAATACCGTCTTTTTTGATAAGGATGAAATTCGCCTCACTTTTAATGAGTTTGTAAAACTGAAAGATGTTAATAAACAATTGATTATCTCTCCGCCCATTGAAAGAAGTAAATACACCGTAAACCCTACCACCGGAGCCTCCAAAAAAGTTGTCATCAAACTTCTAGACAGCCTGATAGCCAATACTACTTACACCTTCAATTTTGGTGAAAGCATACAGGATTTTAATGAAGGAAATACCAGTCCTTACCTCACCTACACCCTTTCCACCGGAGCACAAATTGATTCGCTTTATGTGAGAGGCAAAGTGGATGATGCCTTCGAGGAATTTCCAGAATCTTTTATATCACTTCAGCTCTATCCCATAGACAGCACCCATACAGATTCTACCATCTATCACAAAAAACCTTTTTTTGTGACCAGCACCTTGGACACTACACTCTATAAATTTCAAAATATTCGCGCTGGAAAATACCAACTGATTGCTTTGGAGGACGTTGCGGGAAATTATCTTTTCGATCAGAATGTAGATAAAATTGGATTTTTGGAACATCCGATAGAGTTGCCTCAAGACTCGATCATTAATCTTAGACTCTTTAAAGAAAAAACCAACTTTGCCTGGGAGGGTCCTACGTTCATCAATGATCATCACATTGCATTGGCCTACTTTGGCGCCTATGAAGAGCAGGCTTTTCGGATGGTTAGCGAAGTACCCGACGATTTTGAATTTTTGGTGACTAAAGATCGGGAAAAGGACAGTTTGAACTATTGGTTTAACAGCGGTGAAACCGTTTTGGATTCGCTGAAATTCGAATTGGAAATCCTGGACACCTTGCGTATTAAAAAAGTGCAGTTTAAAAATCCCATCAAAGATTCCTTAGTGATAAGTGCTTTTACCAAGGGGAATTTAGACCTGACGCAACAGTTTGAATTGCAATCCAATTTGCCGATTGTAAAAACTGACAGCACCCAATTGAGGGTGTTTCATTTGGACACGGTCCCCATTCTGGCACGATTTAAAATTCAAGAAAACTACGATCGCATTTATGTCCATTTTGAAGTTTTGCCCAATGACAGCTATCAAATCAAACTCTTTCCCAATGCGCTCCAAGATTTTTGGGGACATAAGCACGACACGCTAAGCTTTAAGGTGCGCACCAAGAAAATTGAAGATTACGGCAACATCGCCTTGCGATTGGTGAACCATTATCCCGAATCGCCCATCATTGTTCAATTGCTCAATAACGATAAGGTGGTGCGTTATTACGATGAAAAACAAGCCGGGAATCTGTATTCCTTTAATATGCTTTCTGCAGGAAAATACCGTATTCGGTTGATCTTGGACACCAATGGAAACAAAAAATGGGACACGGGTAATTATTTGAAAAAAATCCAACCCGAAGAGGTGATCTATTTTTGGAAAGAAATTGAATTAAGAGCCAATTGGGATATGAACGAGACGTTTAACACCATTCAAAATTATCCCGATCTTCCAGAAAGCGCAACCGCTTCCGTAGTGCTTGAAGTTCCAGATAATTAAGCTCGGCAGTAACGGCCTTTTCTGCAGTACTCAATGCTCCCGAGAGTCGCTTACCCAGGCCGTCGTAGAGGGCGGTATGCCCGGGATAGGTATGCCCTTTTTCATCTTGCCCGATGCGATTGACCCCAGCCACAAAACTCATATTCTCTATGGCTCGAGCTTGCAAAAGTGTATCCCAAGCTTGTATTCTTGGGGTGGGCCAGTTGGCAACATAGATCAACAAATCGTAATCTTGTGTATTTCGGGACCAAACCGGAAAACGCAAATCATAACAAATGCGTAAACAAATTTTCCATCCCATATAAGTAATGATTCCCGCCTGACGTCCGGCAGTATATACCTGATCTTCCCCAGCCAAAGTAAACGTATGGTGTTTGTCGTAATAATGTAGGGTTCCGTCTGGACACACAAAAAGCATCCGGTTGAAAAATTGACCTCCTTCTTGAATGACGATGCTCCCTGCCAAAGCAGCCTCCAAACGCTCCGCCCACAACCGCATCCACTGAACAGTAGGACCGTCCATGGGTTCTGCTATTTTTTCAGGATGCATTGTAAATCCCGTAGTAAACATTTCGGGTAAAAGAATTAGATCGGTTGGGTTAGAAATTGCCTGTAATTGCACATCTATGTACGCCCGGTTTGTTTGGGGTGCCTCCCACACCAAAGGAATTTGTAAAGCTGTGAGGTGTAAATTTGATTTCATGTAGCAAGCCTCATTTAGGAGCAAAATCTTCCTCTAAGGTAAAAGGATTTTTTGAGGTGAAAAACTTTTACAATTTAAAACTAAACCCTTCCTCTACTTTGGCTTTGTATTTTTCTTCGTCAAATTTAAAGAGGTAGGCCCCTTTACGGGAAACCGACATGTCTTTTTCTTCCAACTTGACCAATATGTCCAAAGCATTTACTTTGTTGATAAAGTTTCTTTTATCGAGTTCCTTGTCTAAGATGGACTCGTATAAATTTTGCAATTGCTTCATTGTGAATTTTTCGGGAAGCAACTCAAAACCAATGGGATTGTTACTGGTTTTCCGGCGCAACCGGGCAATGGCGTGCAGCACCATTCGATCGTGGTCAAAAATAAGTTTGGGACAATCTTTTAAACCAAACCATTGCGCAGAATTTTGCTTTATAAGGGAAGTGTCGTGGGTTGCAATATCAATCAAAGCATAGTAGGCCACCGAAATGGTTCGTTCCGCCGGATCGCGATCCACCTTGCTAAAAGCATACAATTGCTCCATATAAATATCCCGTAAACCCGTCAAATGATGAAGCACTCTTGATGCGGCTTGATCCAAATTTTCTTCCTTCTTTAAAAAGCCTCCGATCAAGGACCATTCTCCCAAACCGGGCTCGAAAGTCCTTTTAATCAAAAGAATTTTTAAATCCCCTTTATCAAATCCGAAAATGATACAGTCGACAGCAAGTAAGGCTTTGTCTTCACTGCTGTAAGTATTTAGACCCATGCTTTATTTTGAAAGGGCAATTTAAAAAACAAAAACAAAACATAGAAAAAACAAGCTTTGCTTTTTTTAGATTTCTACCACAAAGGCTATGCTCTGATGTAAAACGACCATAATTACATCTTTTTAAATGTTAATTATACACTTTTAAATAAATTCATTAGGTGAGCTGGGAAATATTTTTTTAATTTGAGTTTCTGCGAAAAAACGGTAGTAA
>JABISF010000080.1 GCA_018699935.1 Flavobacteriaceae bacterium
AATCCTTATCGGGAGTGACCATAAATACCTTAAAATATTCTTTTTCAGCTTGTTTGGCTAGTGTTCCAATTATATCATCTGCTTCAAAACCCGCTTTTTCTACCACAGGAATATGCATGGCCTTCAGAATCTTTTGAATATAAGGTACTGCAATGCGAATGGCCTCAGGGGTCTCGTCTCGGTTGGCTTTGTAGTCTGTAAAAAGTTCTGTTCGACTGGTAGATCCCCCTTTGTCAAAACAAACCGCCAGGTGATCTGGCTTTTCTCTTCGAATTACATCCAGTAATGAATTGGTAAACCCCATAATGGCTGAGGTATCCATTCCTTTGGAATTGATTCTTGGATTTTTGATGAATGCATAGTATCCTCTAAAAATGAGGGCAAAGGCATCTAATAGGAAAAGGCGTTTTTGGTTACTCATAGGCTAAATATATAAAACCCTAAGACACGATTTGGTATCATTGTATTTTATTTAATAACAGACTAATTTTTTTTGAAATTCCTGAGGGATCCCATCCCAATTGTTGATGTAAGAGTGACGTTTTTCCATGCGAGATAAATTGATCGGGAATTCCTTGCAGTTGAATGGGAAGGTGATATCCTTCTTGTGCTGCAAATTCGAGTATGGCACTCCCTGCACCTCCACTATTTACACCTTCTTCAAAAACCAGTATTGCCTTATAGGTTTTACAAATCGAATGTAATAAGTCCGTATCCAAGGGTTTTACAAAGCACATATCATAAAGTGAAACAGCCTCAGCGTTTTCATAGTTTTTTAATGCATCACGAACACCTTTGGCTAAAGTACCAAAAGAAAGGACGGCAAGGGTATCTCCTTTTTTTAGTAATTGTCCTTTTCCCCAAGCAACTTTTTCAAACTGTGGCGTGAATTTTATTTGTTCACTAAAGCCCCTGGGATAACGAATCGCAAGGGGATGCGGAATTCCAAGTTGTGCAGTATATAAAAGATTTTGAAGTGTTTGGGCATCTCTAGGGGTAGCAATTTCAAGATTGGGGATACAACGTAAAAAGGCAATGTCAAAAACACCGTGATGGGTAGGGCCATCATGGCCAACTATTCCTGCACGGTCAATACAAAAAATGACTTTTAAATCTTGCAAGGCAACATCATGAATCACTTGATCGTAAGCACGTTGTAAAAAGGTTGAATAGATGACACAAAAGGGGATCATCCCTTCGGTAGCCATTCCTGCAGCTAGGGTGACAGCATGTTGTTCGGCAATTCCAACGTCTATACATCGTGTTGGAAAGGTCTCCATCATCTGTACTAAGCCACTCCCCGTGGGCATGGCGGGAGTTAGCGCTACAATTTTTTCATTTGTTTTTGCTAAATGAAGTAGTGTTTGTCCTAAAATATCTTGATATTTTAGTTTCTGGTGTTCCTCTGGACGGCTAAGTTTTCCCGTCAGGGGGTTAAATTTTCCTGGAGCATGATAAGTCACCTGTTCATTTTCTGCAGGGGGGAGGCCTTTTCCTTTTGTGGTAACAAGGTGAATAATACGAGGCCCTTGCATTTTTTTTTGTTTTTCAAAAACGTGAATGAGTGTTTCGATATCATGACCATCGATGGGTCCTGAATAGTTTAGATTGAGTGATTCAAAAAAGTTAGGGGTGGTAGGTTGCTCTTTTTGTACGGTTTCAAAATAGTGTTTTAAGGCGCCAACACTGGGGTCAATTCCCATGGCATTATCGTTCAAAATAACCAGTACATTGGCTTGGGTAGTTCCTAAATGGTTGAGCGCTTCAAATGCCATACCGTTTGCAATGGAGGCATCTCCAACTACGGCGATGTGTTGTTTGTTTTCTCCCTTCAATTCTGAGCTTAAAGCCATTCCTAAAGCAGCAGAAATAGCGGTGCCTGCGTGTCCCGTGCCAAAAGAATCGTAGGGGCTTTCTTCTCTTTTTGGGAATCCGCTAATGCTACCATATTGACGCAAGCTTTCAAAGTCAATTTTTCTTCCGGTTATCATTTTGTGACCGTAAGCTTGATGCCCCACATCCCAAATCAAAAGATCCTTTGGCGTATTAAAACAATAGTGTAAGGCTACGGTTAGCTCTACTGTTCCCAAACTAGAGCCTAAATGTCCTTCTCCTTTGGACAAAGCAAGAATAATTTCTTTTCGCAAGGCCGCTGCAAATTCAGGGAGCTCTTTTTGTGAAAGCTTCCTGATTTCCTCTGGGTTTTGTATGGATGCAAAACGATTTCTTGACATGGGGTAAAGGTAAGGTAAAAGCAAATTGATCTCATGCCTTTGGAATTTGTATTTTTGAACATGGAATTAGACGATCAGTATTTTATGAAGCAAGCCTTAGTTGAGGCTGAAAAAGCGGCTTTTGCAGATGAAGTTCCCGTAGGGGCCGTGGTGGTAGTTGGGCAACGGATTATTGCGCGTGCACATAATTTGACCGAGCGGCTGCATGATGTAACTGCGCATGCCGAAATGCAGGCCATTACCGCAGCAGCAAATTACTTAAATGGAAAATACTTGGTGGGCTGTACGCTCTATGTCACTTTGGAGCCTTGTGTGATGTGTGCTGGAGCTTTAGCCTGGAGTCAATTGGATCGGGTGGTCTTTGGTGCAGGAGATTCTAAACGCGGATTTCAGCAGGCTGCGTTGAATTTACATCCTAAAACGTCTTTGAGTGGGGGTGTTATGGCAGCAGAGGCCAAGGGCTTATTGGATGCTTTTTTTGCTAAAAAAAGGAAATAAAAAAAGCGTTTCATCGCTGAAACGCTTAAGTCTTAGTAATAATATATAAATTATAATACGGTGATACTGGAAGCTTGCTTCCCTTTTTTACCATCTTCTTCTACATACTCTACTTTTGCTCCTTCTCTAAGGGTCACGCCGTTTAGGGCTGAAATGTGAACGAATACGTCTTCTCCAGACTCATCGTTTGTGATGAAACCAAAT
>JABISF010000012.1 GCA_018699935.1 Flavobacteriaceae bacterium
CTTCCACTTCCTTTTTGAGCTTGA
This sequence comes from Flavobacteriaceae bacterium, assembly GCA_018699935.1. Classification (GTDB taxonomy): domain Bacteria; phylum Bacteroidota; class Bacteroidia; order Flavobacteriales; family Flavobacteriaceae; genus MS024-2A. The sequence continues at coordinate 25 of JABISF010000012.1, forward strand.
GGAATTTGTATTTCGGTGATGATTTCAGAAGGTTCTAAAGCGGTCATATAAAAACCGTGGAAAAATTCATCCACACTGATTGCTCTTTTACCGTTGGGTCCTTCAGCAATAAAGTTTGCTCTTAAAGCAAGCATCAATGAAGGCTGGTCGTTGGCGGCATCCCCATGGGCAATATTCCCTCCAATAGTTCCACAATTCCGAACCGCGGGGTCGGCAATTAGCTTTGAAGCATCCTTAAATATGGGATATTTTTCGATCAACAAGGGAGAACGTTCCATCTCGGTCTGAGTGGTTAAGGCTCCAATTTTTAATAAATTATCTTCCTCTTTGATATAGGATAAACCTTCGATCTTGCTGATGTCAATGATGTGTTCCGGAGTAGCAAAACGCAGTTTCATCATAGGAAGCAGACTATGTCCTCCCGACATATACTTCGCCTCCTCTCCTAAAGAAGTCGACAATGCAAATGCATCCTGCAGCGACTTTGCTTTGTGGTAAGTAAAATTTGATGGAATCATAAACCGTTTGTTTTAAAATTAATTATAGTAGTTTGTTTTTTCAACTCAAAAGTTAAACAATATAGAAAAAAAAACATACAATTTCATGTTTTGATAAAAAAGCGATCATTTTAATGTCAAAAAACTAAATCTACTCGCCTTTTTTTGATGAATTACAAATACTGTTTTTTAGAAATAAATATTGCTTAGTATAAGAGCTATGAATCAATTTTTTTGGATAAGATTTCAACAACCTCTTTTTGTTCATCCAAAGTATTCGCATTAAACAAAACCGATTGATCTTCCAAGTTCACCAATTCCACATCACTATTGATTAAAACTTTTCGAGGGCAAGAATAGCCCATGGATAAATATTCCAGAAGAATGGGATAGGCTTTGGGTTCCCAAAGGGTAATAAGCGGTTCGGGGAATCCTGTTGAGGAATTTAAGAATGAAGTGGCCATCTTACTCGGGTTTCTGAGTTCAATCAAATGCTCTAATGTTTGCAGGTCGAGGAGGGGAACATCACAAGGGACGGTCAACCAAGCGGCATTGGGGTCACTTCTAAAGGCAGAGAGAATTCCTCCCATGGGACCAAGCCCCAAAAAGGTGTCGGTCAAAGGGTGTTCAAAAGCTTCGGCTTGATCGGGACTACAGGAAACAGCTACGCTTTCACAAAAAGTATCGAGGAGACTTTGCAAATGCAAATGTTGTGCTTGTCCATGATAAGCGATAAAAGCTTTATCGGTTCCCATACGGCTACTTTTGCCCCCCGCTAAAATAAGCCCTTTGATTGGGGGGGAGTGTTGCTCAAGCTGTTTGGCGATGAATAAAGCCAAAGCCGTAGCTTCGCTTTCTAAAAAAAACGGGATTTCTGCAAAGTGAGGAATACATTCTTTTATATAGGAAGGAAATTCTTTTTCTTTTCCAACAATTGCAAGCACCTGGGTCAAAGCTTCTTTGCGTTTGATCAACGAATCCTCTTTTTTAGGGTCAATCAGTACAATTTGTTGACTCCCCCGATTGTGATTCCCATTAATTAAGGTTAGAGCAGTGGCATCATAAAAGGCGTTTTCTAAGCGACTGTTGGTGGGTTGATGCAGTTGATATTCGGAAAAAGTAATTTTATCGGTAAACACCGCTGCAAAAACTTCATGTTCTGAAGTTTGATTTTCCTCACGGGCGTGATCGGCATCCACATAGGTAATTGCAATTTTGGGATGTAAAGTCGCGGCAATGGCATGTGCCATATTTTTAATTTTATTGCAATTACTTCCTAAAATGCTGATTTCATTTCGAGCAAAAAACCCTCTTTTTGGTTTTTGTAAAGCCGTGTGTTTTTCGTGAGCCATAGCCTAATTTTTAGGATTTATAAATGTAGCATTTTTTTAAAAGAAGCGGTTTTATCCTTCAAAGTTCAAGAAGCAAAATGGGAAAAAGAAGGGATTTCCGAGAAAATAAATTTAATTTAGTGCGGTTGAAGGAACACGGATGCCGAGATGAAAAATTCGATATATTTTGATTTTAATGCGACTACTCCCTGCGATCCAGAGGTGGTGGAAGCCATGTTGCCTTATTTTAGCGAAACCTTTGGTAATGCCTCAAGTCAGCATCATGCCTTTGGATGGTTGGCTTCCGATGCTCTAGAAAAATCAGCGCATAGCATTGCACAGGGATTGGGCGTTAGCCCCAATGAGTTGGTCTTCACTTCTGGGGCAACCGAAAGCATCAACGCCATCATCAAAGGTGTTTATGCGCATTCCAAAGGAAAAAAAAATCACATCATTACCGTAAAGACAGAACACAAAGCGGTTTTGGATGTATGTAACTATTTGGAGCAAAGCGGTGCACGTGTTACCTATCTGGATGTGGATCAAAATGGATTAATAGATTTAGACGCATTGGAAGAAGCCATTACTGCGCAAACGCTTTTGGTTGCTGTGATGTGGGCAAACAATGAAACCGGTGTCCTTCAACCCCTTGCAAAAATCAGTACACTTTGTAAAAAACACCAGGTTCTTTTTTTCTCCGATGCTACTCAGGCATTGGGAAAAATTCCTTTAGACGACTTTTTTAGTCTTGTTGATTTTGCCTGTTTTTCTGCGCATAAAATTTATGGACCCAAAGGGATGGGCTTGATGTTTATCAAAAGTACGGTGGCTCAGGAGCTGGGTAGTTTTATTCAAGGGGGAGGGCAACAACGAAAATTAAGAGGAGGGACGTACAATATTCCCGGTATCGTGGGAATGGCAAAAGCGATGGAAATCAACCTCATAAAAGTAGACGAAAATACAGAAAACTATTTACCGCTGCGAGAGGCCTTAGAAAAAGGTTTAGCGCAAATAGAAGGGACGACGATCAACGCTTTGGACGTAGAGCGTTTGCCCAATACGGTCAATATTTCTTTTTCTCATGTGGACGGTGAACAATTGTTGAATGCGCTGAGTCCCTATTTGGCGGTTTCGAATGGATCGGCCTGTAATTCGGCCTCAGTTTTTCCTTCCCATGTTTTGACTGCTATGGGCGTAGCAACAACCTTGGCTTTCTCTTCGCTTCGAATCAGTATGGGAAAATCCACGACCGAAGAAGGGGTTCGTTTTGCTGTTGAAAAAATAGCAGCAACGGTTGCTCAACTTCGCGAAAAAAATGTTTTGTGGTCCCAGCGTTAGGGTTTATTCCCGTTCGTGGATCGGTCCTTTTTTCGTTCTCAATTTCCCTCCTGTTGTACCCGAAAAAACACTTAGTATTTCAGTGAAGATACTTGCGGCAATTTCTTCGGGAGAATTGGCACCAATTTCCAAACCGGCCGGGGCATGTATGCGCTGAAGGTCAAAAGGGGTGAGCGCAATGCCTTCTTCTTTAAATTCCGCCAAAATTTTATCGTAACGTTTTTTGGGGCCCAATAAACCAATATATCCCGCTGGAGAATCCAGTAGGATTTTAAGATTGTTGACATCGGTTTTAAAATCGTGCGCCATCAAGACAACCGCTGTTCGATCGTCGATGCTAGGGCGTTCGGGGAGTTCTTTTTGAAAAAGCTGTCGGATTCCAAGCAACTTTTCTTTTTCAATTTTTTGAATGTTTCCCACCAAGCTGACCTCCCAATCCAAAACTTTAGCCATATCTAACATAGGATATATATCGTAATTATCGCCATAAATCGCCAAATGAAATTGCGCTGGTATCAACTCTATAAAAGCCGTGATCGCCCCTACCTCAAAGCTGTGGTGCACAATTTTTGATTTGCCCTTTTCCAAAACAATAGCAATATCTTCGAGGAAACACTTGTTCAAAAGCGCATCCGAACAGCCTTCCAACCGTCCCTTTTCTACATCGTAATAAAAAGTAGTCCCCAAAGGGAATGCAGGATGTGTGGAAGCACTCAGGGTTACGAGCACATGGGATTTTCGTTGATTTACGATGTTTTGAAGGGTTTGAATTAAGTTGGATTCGGAATGAATTGGATTAATCAGCACATCAATCACCCCGTTGCATCCCAAACCTACTCCAATTTGATTTTCATCATCTTTGGAGGTGTCGTAGGTAATCAACGAAGCCTCTTCTTTAAGGATGGCAATTTTTGATCGCTTCAACGTATCACCTTCCAAACAGCCTCCACTGATTCCACCAATAAAGGTTCCATTGTCAAAAATCAACATGCGCGCCCCCTCTCTTCGATAGGAAGATTCTTCCAAACGAACCACTTGTGCAATCGCGGCATTGGCCCCCGAATTTTTGTAGGTTTCGTATAGTTGGAGAATGGATTTTAGCTCTTTCATGGAAACAATTTTAATAGTGTGGCAATTAAAAAATAATACGATATCCTTAATAATATCGCGTTGAAGGTGTTTTTTTTAATATATTTCAGCTATTGAAGATACAAGTTTGTAGCTAAATTTCACTATTTATTAAATAAATCCGCAGCTTTATGCAAGTTCACGACAGTTTTGATCGCCGTATAGATTATGTTCGGATTGCTGTGACCGATCGTTGCAACTTGAGGTGTTTTTATTGTATGCCGGAGGAAGGAATCGCTTACGAACCCAAAAGTCATTTGCTGTCCTACGAAGAAATAACCCGACTTTTAAAAGTCCTAGGAAATTTAGGCTTTTCAAAAGTTCGATTCACCGGAGGAGAACCTTTTTTGAGAAAAGATTTTATTCAACTTTTGGAAAATACCGCGAATCTTCAATTGTTCAAAAACATTCATATCACCACCAACGGAACTTTAATAAAAAATCAAATCCCAAAAATGAAAAGCTTGGGAATTTCCAAAATCAATTTAAGTTTGGACACGCTGGATGCTGAGCGTTTTAAAAAAATCACGCGGAGGTCTGATTTTGAAAAAGTGATGAAGACCTTCCATCAATTGGTAGAAGAAGGATTTCAGGTAAAGGTAAACGCTGTGGTCATGCAAGGCGTCAATGTGATGGACATCCTCCCTTTGGCACAGTTAGCTGCCGATTATCCAGTCAGTATTCGATATATTGAAGAAATGCCTTTTAACGGGGGATATAAGGAAAATCAAAAAATTTGCACTGCCAAAGATATCCAACAAACACTGCAAAGTGCCTATCCATCCCTGCAGCCCATGGTGGGCAAACATGGCGATACAGCTACGGAATACCAAGTAGAAGGCTTCAAAGGAACATTGGGGATTATTCCCGCTTTTTCAAGAACCTTTTGCAATACTTGTAACCGCCTGCGAATTACCGCCAAAGGCGAGATCAAAACCTGTCTCTACGACAGTGGTGTTTTCAGTATCCGCGACTTTATTAGATCCGGTGTAACGGACGATCAATTGACAGAGAAAATTATAGCACTGATCAAGCTCAAACCCAAGGATGGATTTGCTGCGGAAGAAGGCAGTAAACTCCGTATTACAAGAAGCGAGAGCATGAGTTCTATAGGAGGTTAAACCCATGAAAAACGATTTTATTCCATATCAACAGGCCTTGGACATCATTGCACAAAACGCAATGCGAATGGAGACCGTCAGCCTTCCAATAACAGCCGCTGGAGGGGCGGTATTGGACGAAGATTTAGTGGCGGATCGTGATTTTCCTCCTTTTGATCGCGTTACGATGGACGGGATCGCCATCTGTTATAAGAGCTATGCCAATGGACAAAGAGCCTTTCCCATAAGTGCCATTGCTGCTGCCGGAGCACCGCAAAGCACACTGGCAGATCCAACACAGTGCATCGAAATCATGACGGGAGCCATGATGCCACATCACGCAGATACGGTGATTCCTTATGAATACATTATCATTGAAAATGGGGTCGCCACTTTGGGTGCCATTTCCATCCTTGAACAACAAAACATACATTTCAAAGCTTCTGACGTCAAAGCTGGAGCAGTTTTGGTTCGAGCTGGAGTTGTTTTGTCCAGTGCCGAAATCAATATAGCAGCAGCAGTTGGAAAGGCGAATATTAAGGTTAAAAAAATGCCGAAAGCCGTGATCATTTCTACGGGGGATGAATTGGTAGACGTACACCAAACTCCGGCGGTTCATCAAATCCGAAGATCGAATGTGTATGGGATTAAAAACACCTTGGCGGAATGGGGTATTTCGGCCGACTTGGCGCACCTCAAAGATGAAAAAGAAAGTATTCTTCAAAAAATAAAAGAGCTATTAGCGGTGTACGATTTTTTTGTCATCACCGGAGGGGTATCCAAAGGGAAATACGACTTTCTTCCTCAAGTATTAGAAGAATTGGGCGTTGAAAAACATTTTCATAAAATTCAACAACGTCCTGGCAAGCCTTTTTGGTTTGGGACAAGTGCCAACAACAAACGTATTTTTGCCTTACCTGGAAATCCGGTTTCCTCCTTTGTTTGTCTCTATGCCTATGTCAAATATTGGTTACAAACCTCCTTGGGTGTAGCGCAAGAAATGGTTACGGTTATTTTGGATCAAGAGGTTCATTTTCAACCCCATTTGATTTATTTTCTAGAAGCCAAAATCCATTTTCATTCCTCAGGAAAACTAATTGCTGCTCCAATAAAAGGAAATGGTTCCGGAGATTTTGCTAACTTGTTGCACGCAGATGGATTTTTGATTTTACCGCAAGAGCAATCCCATTTCAAAAAAGGAGCGGCGTATCCTTTCATTGCCTACAAAAAAATAGGACCGTTGCTATGAAAGAAAACGAAGAAATTTGCTGCCCTCAGACCACGGCAGCGGTAATTACTAAAAAGGATAAGAAATATGGAATAGTGTCCTTTTTATCCACCGCTTTATTGATTGTCTTACCCAAATGTCCTTTTTGTGTGGCGGCCTATTCCGGGGCGATTTTGTTGTTTTTCGACATTGACAATGCGGCATTAATCCCTTTTTTTACGCATTTAAAACCGCTCCTTGGACTCACTATTTTAGGCTTGATTGTATTTAATTATAAAAAAGAAAAATCTCCAATCGCAATTACTTTGGCAGTTGTAGCACTTCTTCTTTTGATCGGAAAAATTTATGCAGGGCTGCTCTTGGTTCCTGACACCTTGATTTATCTGATTTTTCTTTTTGGAGCTTGGTATAACGGAAATTTTAATGCATTTTACAGGTACTTTCGGTCAAAAATCATAAAAACGTAAGCAGATGAAAATACATTTTTTTGGTATTGCAAAAGAGATTGTAGGATCGAGTGAATTGGATTACTCGGCGTTGGAATTCCCCAAAACGGTAGCGGGTCTCAAGGTGCAACTGCTGGAACAATACCCCAAATTGCAGGAACTTTCCTCTTTGGCGGTGGCTTTGAATAAAAAATATGCTACCGAAGAGATGGAACTTTCTCAAAATGACGAAATTGCAATCATTCCTCCAGTCAGTGGCGGTTAGGTTATGGACATAAACATTAAAATAGTAGATCAAATCGATTGTACAAGGGTGTACGAAGACCTCTCTCATCCCGGGAGCGGAGGCGTATGTGTTTTTATTGGAAGTGTACGCAATACGACAGCGAATGAAACGGTCAACGAACTTTTTTTTGAGGCCTATGAGGCTATGGCGATTTCTGAAATGGAAGTCATTGCTAAAGAAGCAACGGCTCAATGGGGATTGAATAAAGTGATTATGCATCACGCCATCGGCACTAAAAAAATTGAAGAGCCTGTCGTTTTAGTGGGTGCTTCTTCTGCACACAGAACGGCTTGTTTTGAAGCCTGTAGATTTTTAATCGATACCCTAAAAGAGCGGGTTCCCATCTGGAAAAAAGAATTTTTTGATAACAAAAAAGTATGGGTCACCCCACATCCTTAATTTCAAATTAGTAAAATATAATGGAAAAAAAATTGTCTCATATCGATGCTTCAGGGAATGCCAGTATGGTGGACGTGGCTGAAAAAGCGGTTACAACACGCATTGCTCGGGCATCCGGAAAAATTATTTTTCCTGCCACTGTATTTAAAACCCTGCAAGGGCAAGACTTTTTAAGTGCAAAAGGGAGCATCACCCAAACGGCGATCATTGCCGGTATTCAGGCGGTTAAAAAAACCTCCGATTTAATTCCGCTCTGTCACGCTTTGGCATTTTCCAAAGTGGCCATTGATATTGTCCCAGAGGGGGAAGCCTTAAAGATTTTTTGCACCGTGAAATGCAATGGTCGTACCGGGGTTGAAATGGAAGCGCTCACCGGAGTTTCGGTGGCAGCACTTACCATTTATGACATGTGCAAAGCGCTATCCCAAGACCTCATCATTACAGCCATTCAACTAGAAGAGAAAACGGGAGGAAAAACCGATTTTAAACGCGTTTAAAATGACCCCTTCTCGATACGATCGACAAATTATTCTTAAAGAATTTGGCGTTTCCGCCCAAGAGCGATTAGCCAAAGCAAAGGTATTGGTAGTTGGAGCCGGAGGTCTGGGGGTTCCGGTATTGCAGTATTTAAATGCCATGGGCGTTGGGCATTTGGCATTTATGGATGCTGATGTGGTTCAAGAAAGTAATTTACACCGCCAAGTCATCTATACGGAAAAACAAATTGGAATGCCCAAGGTCAATGCCGCCACCGCCTTCCTTGCGGCACAAAATAGCCATACAAAATTAGAACCGCTGAATTTTTTTCTCGATTCCAAAAACGCCTTAGCAACCATCGCAAGATTTGATGTGGTGGTCGATGCGTCGGATAATTTTCCTACCCGCTATTTGGTCAATGATGCCTGTGTGATTTTAAAGAAGCCTTTTATTTATGGTGCTCTTCATGGATTCGAAGGACAATTGAGTGTGTTTAACTATAATTCAGGACCGACCTATCGTTGCCTTTTTCCCAAGGTCCCCAAAGCCAATGAGATTCCCAATTGCGACACCCAAGGGGTTTTGGGAATTTTACCCGGAATCGTGGGGAACCTTCAAGCGTTGGAATGTGTAAAAGTGCTTACAGGAATTGGAGCAGTCCTCGCTGGAAAACTACTTATTTTTGACGCCTTAAAACAAGCCTATTACACGTTTGAGATTCCTAAACAGGAAAAAGCTTTACACCTAGACAAGCTTCAAAGCTCCTATGCCTTGGACTGTCGTTTAACGGACGCAACAATTTCCACGGCACAATTTAAGCAATTGTCCGAGCTTCCCACGGCGATTCAAATCATCGATGTACGAAATCCGGAGGAGGTTGCAGCCCAAGCCTATGAA
>JABISF010000081.1 GCA_018699935.1 Flavobacteriaceae bacterium
ATCCCCCGTTGAACTCGTCGTGCTCGTACCATTGTAATACGTCCAAGTATAGGTCGCCTGATTGGTCGGGTTTGCGCTAAAGGTCACTTGAGCATCCGCACAGAAAGTGAAGCCTCCTGTACTCGAAGTGATCGTTGGGGTGAGTAATCCATCAACAACGATGGTGATCGGAGTCGTCGAATTAACATCACAACTCACTTCTCCATTGTCTAGTGCTCCACTGCTGTTCGCATCAATATAGGCAAAAGACTGTCGCTGAAAATAGGTAGATGTAGTCAGATTGCCAAGTGTTGATAAATCAAGATTCAAATTATTTTCACCTGCGATATCGACATAGGTCGTTCCATCAGTACTAGATTGCCATTGGTAGTGGATGGCATCTGTTGCTGTAGCTGGAGCAGTACTGGAAAGAGTTCCTGTTAAAGTTGTATTATAACAAACTTGCAGTTCATCTGGCGTATTAATAGTAACCGTTCCTGCACTTATTAACGAAACCACCTCAAAAGTCATTGAAGTAGAGGCAGTACAGCCCGATGCATTGGTCACGGTTACCTCCACAACAGCACCATCGGTGATTCTTGAAGTAGTAAACACATTCCCGGATACCTCTCCTACTTGCGGAGCAAGACCTCCTAACGTAAATGAGTAGCTACTACCTCCTCCAGCAGTTAGCACCACAGTATCGTTTTCACAAATAATATTACCCGTAATATCGGTATCCAAAGTGGCAATGATAGGAGTAGTACTTGCTACAACTGTAAAGGTATTGCTAACCGTACAACCATTGGAGTCTTCTGCAATGACTGTTATGATATCGTCGTTCTTTACTCTCAAGCTGCTGGTAGATGTGGTAGTAGAAACGGTTGCTACTAAAAAGGCTGATGTAGAAGCTTGAGCAGAAACGCCGTTAATTAAAAAGGTGTATGAAGTCAAACCACTGGTTGCAGAAAAAGTTATCGCATCATCTACACAATAACTTGCTTGTGCGGTGGTAAGGCTTAAATCAAAAGCTGCATCAACCACTATAGTGATCGAATTTGAAATATTAAAATCATCGGGAGTATCGCAAGTGAGTACGCCATTAGAAACAATCGCTAATCTTCTAAAAATGGTAGTTTGCGATAATACGGGAGGGCTAAAGTTGACGCTGTTTTCATTTTCAATATCGCTCCAGGCTGTTCCATTGGGAGAACTTTGCCACTGATATGTAATCGTATCGGTTCCTACTGCGACCGCTGTTGAGGAAATGGAACCGGCAAGTGCAGCACCCTCACAGATATTGGCATCTGCGGCAACAGTGAGCGTAACGGTACCTCCTGTACTTACATCCAAGACTTCCATGGCTAAAGTAGCCTCATCAGTACAGTCGTTGGCATTATAAACTACAACCGTAACGCTTTGGGTGTCCGTAAGTGATGAAGTTGTATAGGTATTGGAGGTGCTTTTGGCCTGTACTACAACCCCCCCTCTAAGAAATTCGTAATTGGTACCTCCTCCGGCTTCGAAAGTAACGGAATCTCCTGCACAAACACCATTTGAATAAACCCCAGCACTCAACGCGGCTGTGGGTAAAGCATACACATCAACGGTATAACTAATCGTGGAGGTGTCGGCTTCGCAGCCATTGGCATCGGTAAATCCTATGGTAATGATACTATCATCGGAAAGTCTGTCCAAATCAGCTGGGTCCGTTGAAAAGCTTACTTCATTATTAGTTCCTGAGTATTTTAAAACGCCATTGACATAAAATTTATATTCGGTTGCCCCAGTTGGAGTAATCGCAAATGAAATTTCTTCTCCGGCGCATGCTGCACCAGATTGAGGACTGGATAAACTTGGAGTATCCGGACTTAGTACATTCGCCACTGCATCAAAGGCATCGTTGTCAGTATCGGTGTCTCCTGTTCCCGATACAGAGGACGTGGAAACCACTACCGTTGAAATTCCTTGGTTTAGAAAACTCAGTGAGGCCGGTATTGGAGAAGTGAAATCATCGGGAAAGGTGACGGTGGTCGTAGAACTTCCGGGAAGGGTCAGTGTGCTTGAAATCGTAAATTCTGTTGAAGTGAGTGAATTTACTCCCGTGATTAAAATGGTGACCCTAGAAACCGTGTCGGAAGTGGCACTAAAATTCTCTAGGACAATATCTAGGGTTACTGGATTTGTGGCACAAAGTTCATAGGTAACAGAGGATGCCGCAGTATCAAGCGTCCCCTCCACTATAACAACATTAGAAACCCCTATATCTTGAGCATTCAAGAAGGTGCTAAATAGTAAAAATATTATAGTGAATATTTTTAAAAGATATTTAACAACTGATAAAATCGTCTTCGAATTAAATTAATATAGTCTTAATAACAAAAGTAACGAATATTAATGCAAAATATTGTTTTACAACAAGGCTTTAGCATGAATAATTTCAATTTAACTTTTCAATTATTTTTTAAAGGAAATTGATTTCAGTGAAATTCTGCAAAAATTTAACAAAAATAACATCTAGAAAAGGATCGAAAAGGATCGAAAAGGATTGCGAAAAATAAAAAAAGTGCTGAAAATTAGATTTAAAAAATATTTTTTTTAGTCTAAAAAACCTTTTTCTCTCATCCAATCATCGTTGTATATTTTTCCGATATAACGACTTCCGGAATCGTGTAACAACACCACAACCACGTCCTCTTTTTTAAAATTTTCTTTCAATTGCAAAAGCCCCTTAATTGCTGATCCACAGGAGTTTCCAGCAAATATACCTTCTTCTCTTGCCATTTTTCGAGCATAGATCGCAGCGTCCTTATCCGTCACTTTTTCGAATTGATCGATAATGGAAAAATCTACATTTTCGGGTAGAATATCTTCTCCTATTCCTTCGGTGATATAGGGGTAAATTTCGTTGGGATCAAAAATTCCTGTTTCGTGGTATTTTTTAAAAACAGAACCATAGGTATCGATCCCCCAAATCTTGATTTTTGGGTTTTTCTCTTTAAGGAATTTTCCTACTCCCGAAATGGTTCCTCCGGTTCCAACACCCACTACAAAGTGCGTGATTTTACCTTCGGTTTGTTCCCAAATTTCAGGACCGGTCATTTCGTAATGTGCTTGTGCATTCGATGGATTATCGTATTGATTGACATACCAAGCATTGGGCGTTTCGTCCCCCAATCTTTTGGCCACGCTGTAATACGATCTGGGATCGTCTGGGGGTACATCCGTTGGGCAAACCACTACTTCTGCCCCCACAGCGCGCAAAATATCAAATTTTTCTTTGGATTGTTTGTCCGTAGAAATACATATAAGTTGATATCCTTTTACTATAGCTGCCAGCGCCAAACCCATTCCTGTGTTTCCGGAAGTCCCTTCAACAATAGTTCCTCCGGGTTTTAGGCGTCCATCGGCTTCTGCATCCTCAATCATTTTAACCGCCATTCGATCTTTTACAGAATTTCCAGGATTAAAACTTTCCACCTTGGCAAGGACTAAAGCTTCAACTTCTTTCGTTATGGTATTTAATTTTACCAAAGGTGTATTCCCTATGGTTTCTAAAATATTGTTAGCGTATTTCATATAAATATTTCGACTCCACTGATGCGATTTTATTTTTGGTAATTCAAATTTGCAATTTGTACAAAGACCTCTATTTCGCTTTTCTAAGTGAAACACAAAGGTATTTATTTAGAAACGGAAAATCTTGTGTTGCGAAAATAATTTTAACGAAATCGCAAGACTTTGGATGGCGCAATTGTAAGGACAATTTGTGCCGGCAACCAAAGGAGGATTCCACAAACGGAAAGAAAAATAAGATTGAGCGACAAAACTTCAGAAACGGTCAGGATAACTGGGGCAACACTCAGATAATAGGTTTGCGGGTCTAAAGTAATCCATCCCCAAGTGCGCTGAGAAAAATAAAACGCCAATCCAAGCAAATTTCCAAAGAATAATCCTTTTGCCATAATCAGGACTCCATTATACATAAAGATTTTCTGAATCAGCGCATTGGGAGCTCCCATGGCTTTGAGGACTCCAATCATCCGAGAGCGTTCCAAAATCAACACCAAAAGTGCGGTTGCCATATTGATCAATCCTACCAATATCATGACCACCAATATGATGGCTATGTTAAAATCAAAAAGTGATATCCATTGAAAGATGCTGCTGAACTTTTCGTTAATGGGTACGGTATTTAAATCAGAAGGTATGCGGTTGTAAAGAGCGGCGGCAAAACTTGCCATCTGACGGTCATTCTTCAGGAAAATCTCATACGCTCCAACGGCATTGGCTTCCCACTTGTTCAATCGCCGCAGTTGATGGATATCTCCAAAAATCAAGGTTTCATCTACTTCTGGAAAGCCAGAATTGTATATCCCTACAACCGTAAAACGCCTTTGATTGGGTAGATTTTGGTTGGCTTCATTTTGAAAATAGGCATTGACACGATCGCCAATTTCCACGCTTATTCGAGATGCCACGGTGGCTGAAATCAAAATTTCTTCACTTCCATTGTTTGCGAAATTGGGGAATCTTCCCACTATCAAAAAGCCCTGAATGTCCTTCCATTGATAAAGACTGTCAACCCCCTTAAAAACAATACCTTCAAAATCAGCTCCCTTTCTGAGCATCCCCGGCTTAAGAATGACGGGGACCAAACGATCAATATTGGAATCTTGAATTTCTGCGCGTAACGCTTCAGTGTCTTCAAACGGAAGCATCGAGATTTGGGATTCGTTATTTTCAAAAGGTGAGACTACAACATGTCCATTGAACGCAACCGTTTTCTTTCGAATTTCTTTTTGCATTCCCTTGGCCGTTGCCACAGCAATTAATATCATGGATATGCCAACGGCAACAGCAATCATTGCAATATTAATTATTCGCGCAGAAACACTACTTTTATCTTGTTTTTGCTGACGCATTTTATTGGCAAAGAGGAGTGCTAAATTCACAATGAACAGTTATGTTTTATCGGACTAAAATTACGTTTTTATTTTTGCTTTTTTTTAATGGCTTAATTACGCTAAGTTGTCAAGAAAAAATTAGGGTTGGGGCAGCGCAAACAGAAGAATATCTTCCGCTTTTTAAAAATAAAAGAATTGGTGTGGTTGCCCATCAGGCCAGCTTGATTCCTAGCAGTAAGGGTGATTTACATTTGGTTGATGTATTGTTGGAAAACCAGATTGATCTAAAAAAAGTATTTGCTCCGGAACACGGATTCCGGGGAACTGCCGATGCCGGAGAAAAAATTGAAAACCAAAGAGATCCCAAAACGCAGCTACCCATAATATCTTTGTACGGACAAAATCGTAAGCCCACTCCTGCGCAATTGCAAGATATTGACCTCATGGTTTTTGATTTACAAGATGTTGGCGTTCGGTTTTACACCTACCTCTCCACCCTCCATTATGTGATGGAAGCCTGTGCCGAAAACAATATTCCGTTGGTCGTGTTGGATCGACCCAATCCCAATGCGCACTATATTGACGGTCCCGTTTTAGAACTGGAAAACAAAAGTTTTGTTGGGATGCATCCCGTTCCCATCGTCTATGGCATGACCATAGGAGAATACGCCCAAATGATCAACGGTGAAAATTGGCTGGAAAATCAAGTGCGTTGTGACTTGACGGTAATCCCTCTGAAAAATTACACGCATCAAACCCCTTATGAGCTCCCTGTTCGCCCCTCCCCCAACCTTCCGAATGCGCAATCTATTGCGCTGTATCCCAGCTTGTGTTTGTTAGAACCTACAGTGATCAGTGTGGGAAGAGGCACCTCGTTACAATTTCAGATCTATGGTCATCCCGAATTACCGAAATCGGATTTTTCCTTTAGTCCGCAGCCTAATTTTGGTTCCAAGAACCCCAAGCACAAAGGACTGATTTGTTATGGAGAAGATTTATCCCAGCAGCCTAAACCACAACAATTAGAATTAAAATGGCTCTTGAATGCCTACACTCAGTTTCCACAAAAGGATGCTTTTTTCTTAAAAAGCTTTGAACGAATTAGTGGTGTAAATGCATTGCGTACACAAATTGAAAATGGATTTAGTGAAAAACAAATTCGCGCTTCGTGGGAAAAACATTTAAATCAATTTAAAAAAATAAGAAGTCAATATTTACAGTATCCCTAGGGAATATTGAGGTATTTGTGAGTTTGCAAAGAAACCTTCCATTGGGGGTGGTTTAAGACATAATCCACCAAAATCGGAATGACTTTTTCGCGTTTGCTCCATTCGGGTTGAAGAAAAAGTTTGCAATCTGCATTTACCCTTTGCGCTTGTTCTTCGGCAAAACGCAAATCGTCTTTGTTATAAACGATCATTTTTAATTCATCCGCCCTTAAATAGGCAGCATCTGTGGGCAATTTGTTTTTTTTTGGGGAAAGACAAAACCAATCCCATGCCCCGGAAAGTGCATAGGCACCCGAAGTTTCAATATGAATTTGTATCCCCTGTTGATGCAAAGCATCGGTTAAGGGCTCCATGTTCCACATCAAAGGTTCTCCCCCAGTTACCACAACCGTATTGGAATATTTTTGGGCTTCCTGAACAATTTTTGTAATTGCCGTTGGAGGATGTAAATCGGCATTCCAACTTTCTTTAACATCGCACCAATGACATCCTACATCGCAGCCGCCTATGCGGATAAAATAGGCTGCGCTTCCTTTGTGATAGCCTTCGCCTTGAAGGGTGTAAAACGCTTCCATTAAAGGCAATTGAAGTCCTTGATCTACAGCGTTAATAGTCTCTTGCGTTGGCATCGGTCAAAGATAGCACTTTCCAAAAGTTCATTTGTAGAGAAATCGTATCTTTAATCATAATAAGAATAAATTTTATGCCAAACCCTTTTCATCTCGCTATTCCTGTGGATCATCTTGAACGCTGTCGCAAATTCTATGGTGAAGTTTTGGAATGTGAAGAAGGTCGCTCTTCGGAACAATGGGTGGATTTTAATTTGTTTGGGCATCAATTGGTCATCCACCAAGATCCGAATCACCGTTCTCAACCGCACCATAATGAGGTGGATGGAAAAGCAGTGCCGGTACCCCATTTTGGCGTGCTTCTCGATTGGGCGGATTTTAAGATTTTTGCCGAAAAACTCAAGGCAAAAGGAGTCGCCTTTGTAATCCCTCCCTATTTGCGTTTTGAAGGATTACCGGGTGAACAAATGACCTTGTTTTTCTACGATCCCGCCGGAAACGCATTGGAGTTCAAGTCCTTTAAAAATAAAGATCAAATTTTTGCACGCTGAATGTTATGACAAAATGGTATACTTTTTTTGATCGTTCTTTTGAACGAATTTTTTCCGACGCCAATCAAAAATGGATCGAACGTGCCACCTTGTGGCTTTCCATACTTGGATTTATAATTCATTTGATTTTAATTTATTCCAAACGCTTTGGAGTGTTTGAAACAACTTTTGAAACACGTCTGTTGGAAGATCCCATTTCGGCCATTTACACTCCTTTTTCCATCATTTTGGTGTACGAGATTTATCTACTCATCATGTATCTGCCGCGTTCTTTTACAACGGCGATATCTAAGCAATTTGAAATAATCTCACTAATCCTTATCCGACGTATTTTTGGAGATTTCCCTAAAATAGATTTGGACGTGAATTGGTTTGAAAACAGCGCCAATACTCAATTAATATATGATTTGGTGGGTGTTCTTTTGCTTTACTTTTTGATTTATTTGTTCAATCGCGTAAGAAAAAAAATCCCCATTAAACCGCTAAGTGAGCGAATACAGCGCTTTGTGAGTTCGAAACGTGCAGTAAGTTTGGTGCTGCTTCCCGTGATGATTTTCACCTCTTTTTACAGTGTTTTTTATTGGTTTTATGGATTGTTTTTGGAAAATCAAGGAGCTCCATTATTGTTGGACATCAATCGAGTGTTTTACAATGAATTTTTCACCATTTTGATTCTGGCAAATGTGTTGATCCTGCTCTTGTCGTTTCAATATACAGAACGCTACAGCCAGTTGGTTCGAAACACCGGCTTTGTGATTTGTACCATCTTGATCATGCTTTCCTTTTCCACCTATGGACTGACCAACGTGCTGTTAATCACGTCCAGTGTACTTTTTGGGCTATTGATTTTGATGATCTATAACGCTATTGAAAAAGAGGATTAGTCCCTCCGTTCACAAGCCAAAAGCGTGTTTTTCAACAACATTGCTATGGTCATGGGTCCCACGCCACCAGGAACAGGAGTAATGGCACTGGCCTTTGCAGCCACGCCATCAAAGTCAACATCGCCGCGAATGACATAACCCTTGGGATGGCTTGTATCGGTTACGCGTGTAATTCCAACATCAATGACGACCACGCCTTCTTTGACCATGTCTGCTTTTAAAAACTCGGGTATTCCCAAGGCCATGACAATGATGTCTGCTTGAAGTGTCAATGCTTTTAAATCTTTTGTACGGCTGTGTGCCAAAGTTACAGTAGCATTCCCGGCAGTTCCTTTTTGACTCATCAAAATACTGATGGGGCGTCCTACAATATGGCTTCTTCCAACCACCACACAATGTTTGCCCGAGGTTTCGATCTGATAGCGTTCTAACATTTCAATGATCCCAAAAGGGGTGGCAGGGATAAAAGCATCCATTTCCAATGCCATTCGTCCAAAATTGGAAGGGTGAAACCCATCAACATCTTTGTTGGGATCAATGGCTAAAAGGATTTTTTCTTCATTTATATGTTTGGGAAGTGGCAGCTGAACGATATAACCATCCAAGCTTTCATCCTGGTTGAGCTGGTCAATTTGTTGTAACAATTCCATTTCAGAAATAGTTTCCTCCAAATGAATCAAAGTAGATTGAAACCCGATTTTTTCACAGGAGCGTACTTTACTGCCCACATAGGTCAAACTTGCTCCGTCATTTCCCACCAAAACAGCGGCTAAATGGGGGATTTTTTTTCCTGCAGCACGTCTTTGATCGACCTTTTCTTTCAGTTCATTTTTTAAAGCTTCCGATGTGGATTTTCCGTTCAGTAATATCATTTAATTTTATTTTAGCCCTTGAAACATTTGCATGAGCTGCTTTCCTTTGCCTCCTTGCATCATTTTCATCATTTTATTCATTTGTTCAAATTGCTTGATCAATTGGTTGACCTCTTCCATTCCCCTTCCGGAACCTCTGGCAATTCGTTGTTTTCTGCTATGATTCATCAATTGCGGTTGCGATCGTTCTTTGGGAGTCATCGAACCGATGATGACTTCTATGCCTTTAAAGGCGTCATCATCTACATCGACATCTTTCATCATTTTTCCAACTCCGGGGATCATCCCCATCAGATCTTTCATATTACCCATTTTTTTGACCTGCTGGATTTGAGAAAGAAAATCGTCATAGCCAAATTGGTTGGTAGCAATTTTTTTGTTGATGCGACGTGCTTGTTCTTGATCAAATTGTTCTTGTGCACGTTCCACCAAGGAAACAACGTCTCCCATTCCCAAAATACGTTCGGCCATCCGATCGGGATAAAAGATGTCCAAAGCTTCCATCTTTTCACCCGTACCAATAAATTTTATGGGTTTTTTTACCACCGATTTGATCGTCAATGCAGCTCCCCCACGGGCGTCACCGTCCAATTTGGTCAGGATAACTCCATCAAAATCCAAAAGATCATGAAAGGCTTTGGCTGTGTTCACAGCATCTTGCCCAGTCATGGCATCCACCACAAAGAGGGTTTCCGAAGGTCGGACAGCGGTATGTATTGCTTTGATCTCTTCCATTAACACCTCATCTATGGCCAATCGACCCGCGGTATCAATGATCACCACGTCATGCTGATCGGTTTTTGCCTTTTCCAAAGCGGCCTTGGCAATGGCAACCGGATTTTTTTCTTCACGATCTTCGTAAAGCGCAGCCCCCACTTGTTCGGCTACAATTCCCAATTGGTCAATGGCAGCGGGACGATAGACGTCGCAGGCCACTAATAGGGGCTTTTTGGAATGTTTCTTTTTTAAATGAAGTGCTAATTTCCCAGAAAACGTTGTTTTTCCGGAACCTTGCAAGCCTGCCATAAGAATCACTATGGGCTTGCCTTGCAAATTAATCCCAACCGCTTCTGAACCCATCAATTCGGCGAGTTCATCTTTTACAATTTTTACCAATAATTGTCCGGGCTGCAGACTCGTTAACACCTTTTGCCCCAAAGCTTTATCTTTGACCCGAGCGGTGAACTCTTTTGCAATTTTAAAACTTACATCGGCATCCAACAAAGCACGACGCACTTCCTTGAGCGTTTCTGCTACATTGATTTCGGTGATTTTTCCGTGCCCTTTTAAAACCTGAAAGGCTTTGTCTAGTTTACTACTGAGCGTATCAAACATGCATTCTTTTTTTCGGAATTAAAGAACAAAAATAAGGATTGTCAGTTGATTATACTTCATTTCTCGCCCGAGTTTGAAACATCTTTCCCATCACCAGAGCATGAGGAAAAGTAATGGCTGCTAAAAACGAAAAAAACAAGGGCAACCAAAAGGATTTCGAAAAATTAAAATAAAAGAAAACAACACCCAATGCAGCGAGTGCCAAAATCCAATACCAAAGTGCTGATTTTAAATAGGACCACAAGGCGCCCCTATCTGCTTGACCGTATAAAAATATCAATTGTGAGCGGAGGGAGGGAATACTGTGCCACACCACAAAATAAAACCCAAAGGTGAGCACTAGGTTGGAAAACTGCATCAATACAATCAATAAGGCTAAGAGCAGTAATTCTTTAACTAGATGTACTCGAAAATGAGGAAGGGCTATTCCCAAAGTCAACGTGCTGATGCATGTTATGGACAACCCCCAGGAAAATATAGCAAAAGAGAGTTGATGTCCCGTAATGGCATCGATAACCTCGGCTACTTCGGTGTAATGTCCAAAAAAAATAAGGGCAAAAATCATCGCTCCGTAAGAGCAATAAAAGAATCCTTCCAAGGGTACTGATTTTGCGATACTTTCCCAATGTTGCTCGCCAAAATGATAGCAACTCACGCCCACAAACGAAGTCAAGGCTAAAACCGGAAAAAAGTAGAAAAAGAAAATTCCAAGAAGAACTACTCCTATATAAATAAGGAAAGTCTGAGACACTTTTGCCCTGTTTTTTTGTTTAGCGATTATTTTCAAATCATTGGCACCATGCAGGATTCCCAAACTCAAAATCCCAGTAAAAGCAAGCAACTGCTGGGCAATTTGCGAAGTAAAAAGACTAAACAAAATGACTAATAAATTGATTCCTAAAGCGAATTTAAAATATTTATGCACTGATAATGAGGGTTTTAAATTAAATAATCAGAAATTTTATAATATTTTTAGTTAATAAGTTTAATTTTTTTTAAATTTACCTAAACAAAACAAATATTTGATTTAATTATGGAAAAATTACTAAGCTTAATGACTTTAGCGCCAGCGATGGCTACAGATGACTACGTAGGGTTTACTTTCTTCGTAGGTTGTATGGCGATGATGGCAGCAT
>JABISF010000082.1 GCA_018699935.1 Flavobacteriaceae bacterium
TCATGTTTCAAATATCAGATTTGGTGACTTTTTATGTCTAAAAGTATGAATTTTAATACAACGAAAAATATTCAGGGATAGGGGGTCATGAAATCCTTAGATCTACCTGGCTTGGCTTTCAGTTTTTACAACTTAACACCTGCCTCAATCTTGATTTTTAAATCATTTTCCTCGGGTGGGATAGGGCAAGAGTAGCTATAGTTATAGGCGCAATACGGATGATAGGCCTTATTAAAATCTATCGGAATAGAAGTCCCTTCTGGAATCTCCAAATCAAGAAATCTGCCTCCACCATAGGTTTCCGTTCCATTGGTTAGGTCAGTAAAGGGCAGGAATAAATGGGTTTTATATTTTTTTGTTGCTCTCAATTGATGACTCTGATAGATGTTCAATGTAAATTCCTGCTGATCAATTACAAAAGTCGCAGTGCCATAAACTTCATAGGTGGGAAGCCGATCCGTGGTGGTTGCCATTTGAAAAGGAATCGCATTTTCAGCCCGTTCAAATTTTGCAGTTACCCTATATTTTTCATCAATGGGAAAAAAAGCTAACCCTTGAAAGGTCTTTAAATCTTCTTTTTTTAAGGGAGATTTTTTGGGGTTTTTAAATTCTTTATTCAATTCTTTTTGAAATTTAACGACGGATTTTTTGTGCTGTTGCGCATCGATCGTTGTGCTAAAAAACAAATAAGAAAGAAGGGCAAAAATGTTAATTTTCATAAACTAAAAATAAGAAAGTTTCATCGAATTCAATTTAACTTTTTTAAAAAGGAATCCCAGCCCCAACCTAATACACAGGTATTCGTTATTTGGTCAGTGCTATGGCAGCTTCTAACAATTCATCGCACCCAGCCTTTAGCCCTTCAATCGTTTTTGCTACATAAATGTCGGGTAAAAAACCAATGCAATAAAAATAAATTTCTTGTTCAAAGAAGCCTAAACATTCCTCTTTTTTATCATCTTTTGTAAGAAAATATTATTGGGTAAATTGATTTCTTCGCCTTCTTTGGTTTTTAATTTAATAAAAAACAGACCAATGTCACTGATACGCCCCTCCACTTCATAGTCTTTATCAATGATAGCAACGGTATCGTCTAATTTTACAGAAGGATTGAAAAAGATAATGATCCCGGCTGTGATATTTGATAAATGATACCATTGGGCAAAAAGTGCTATCCCAATGACGGTGAGCACCGATGCCAAAAACAGATACAATTCCGATTGCTTGATTCCCCAAACCGAAAAAATAAAAATGAAGGTTATGAAAATGAGTACGATCAAGAAAATCTTTTTAATGATTTTTCCTCGGGTTTTTTGCAACAAACTTTTGGTTACGGTACGGCTAATTAATTTTGAAATCCCCAATCGAAGAAGAAAGAATAGGACAATGGCAATGACGGTTTCAAGGATTTTAATTTCAACTAAATCCATCGTTTTTTTTATCAAAAATAGAAAAGTATTTTACAGGAAAACAACTCGAATTAAAGAATTTTCAAAGCCTTTATATTTTCAAACGCCAGCTCTTGAAACCCTTAAAACAGGATAACTGAGTGCTTATTTTTAAAAGCAACAACCTCAAATAAGGCGTAAATAAACAAATTTTGAGCGTTATAAAACAGTCTTATTTCCCATTAAAAAAGAGCATCACTCCGGCTACAATAACGATGATGATCAAAGAAATACTGACATCTACCCAGTTGTAACTGCTTTTGTTGTTTTGTTTTTCTTCTTCTGTGATGGTTCCAAAAGTAAGGTTCACGATTTTTTCAGCATCGGGTGCTTGGGTCAACCAACTGACAACGATCATAAAAATCAGACAGAAGATAAAGAATCCTGCCCCAAAGCTTAAAAAGTTGACGTCTCCTAAATAAAAGAGAATTCCATCGGGATGGAGATGTTCTTTGGTCAATTCCAGGACAATCCTTAAAAAACCAACAACAATTCCCATAATCAAGGTGGCGTAGGCACTGATGGCATTAACGCGTTTATAGAATATCCCGAGCACAAAAACAGCCGTGATGGGGGGCGCTATATAGGATTGTACACTCTGTAAATATTCATATAAAACACCTGAAATATTGGCCATAATCGGGATCCAAATAATTCCAATAATGACCACAAAAACGGTTGCGATTTGTCCCGTACGCACCAATTTTGCCTCGGGCGCATTGGGGCGTAGCTTTTTATAAATATCTACGGTGAACAGCGTTGAACAAGAATTAAAAACGGAGGCCAAAGAGCTCATCAAAGCCGCCAATAAGCCGGCAGCAACCAATCCTCTTAAGCCGGAAGGAAGTAAATTGCTCATCAACACGGGAAATGCCTGATCGGGGCTGTCCCATTGCAGCTCACCACGCATTTTTAGGGTGAGTGCGATCACCCCAGGAATTAAAAACAAAAATACGGGCAACAGTTTTAACAAGGCACCAAAAATAGTTCCGCGACGCCCTTCTTTAATATTTTTAGCGGTTAATGCGCGTTGGACGATATATTGATCTGTACACCAATACCAAATCCCAACGATGGTGCTCGTAATCAGTAGGGAAGGCCAAGGAAAATCGGGATCGGTTGCAGGACGCCACATATTAAAATATTCGGGGCCTAAGGTTTCTTGCATACTGCTCCAACCGCCCACCTTGTCCAATCCAATGGCAGTGAGTGCAGCCGCTCCCACGATTAATAATATCGCTTGTAGCGTTTCTGTATAAACCACTGTACGCATCCCTCCTAAAACGGTATAAATTCCGGTTAAAACAACTGTGGCAATGGCTCCTGTCCAAAAATCAATTCCCAATAAAGCTGAAACGACGACTCCTCCGGCATAGATGGTAACCGATATTTTGGTCAACACATAGGCGATGATCGAAAAAATGGAGAGCAACCAACGCGAACGAGCATCAAAACGTTTTTCCAAAAATTCGGGCATGGTAAAAACCCCACTGCGTGCATAAAAAGGAAGAAAAACCCAGCCCAAGATCAACACGACCCAAGCTTGAATCTCATAGATCAACAATGGCAATTTATCACTAGCTCCGGTTCCTGCCAGTCCGACGACATGTTCGGAACCGATGTTGGATGCAAAGATGGAAGCCCCCACTACAAACCAGCCGATATTGCGACCGGCCAAAAAATAATCTTCGGTATTGTCTTTTTTCTTTCGAATCACCCAAACGATGATTCCCAAGAGAACCATAAAATAAAGGGCGATACTAATCCAGTCGAGGGTATCTAATTGTTGCATGGAATACTTATTGAGTTAGGAAACTAAAAACGGTTTTTGAGTTGTATTTTTCTCCTGGGCGCAAGGTCACAGAGGGAAAGTCTTTTTGGTTGGGACTGTCAGGATAGTGCTGGGTTTCCAAACAAAATCCGCTGCGGTGACCGTAGTTGCCTCCTTGTGTAGTGGGAAGGGTTCCGTCTAAAAAATTGCCGGTATAAAATTGAATGCCCGGTTCATCGGTGGTTACTGTCAACACCCGACCACTTGCCGGATGATGCACTCGAGCCACTTCCCGCAGGCCTTGATCTTGATCGTTCAACACCCAACAATGATCATAGCCCAAGCCCTTTTGGATTTGGTCGTCTTCGGCATTAATGTCTTTGCCCATCAGCTTGGCAGTTCTGAAATCAAAAGGAGTCCCTTCTACGTTTTCAATTTCGCCCGTGGGAATCAAAACGGCATTGACCGGTAGATAGGCATCGGCGGCCAATTGAAGTTCATGATCTAAAATCGTTTTTGAAAAATCACCCGACAAATTAAAATAGGCATGTTGGGTTAGATTAATGACGGTATTCTTGTCTGTAGTCGCTTCATAATCCACACTCAAATTATTGTCATTGTCCAGGGTGTAAGTAACCAAAACATTCAGGTTTCCCGGGTAGCCTTCTTCCATATCTTTGCTCAAATAGCGGAGTTTTAAGGTAGCGACTTCGCCCGCTTCGGAGGCAGCTACTTCCCAAACCACTCGGTCAAATCCCTTTAAACCTCCATGCAAATTGTTTTCTCCATCATTTCCGGCGAGCGTATATGCGTTTCCATCCAATTCAAATTGGGCTTTGGCAATACGATTTCCATAGCGACCAATCAAGGCACCGAAATAGGGGTTTTCATTCAAATAACCCTCCAAAGATTCAAAGTTGAGAACAACATTGGCACTTGTTCCTTTGTTATCGGGAACAGAAAGTGAAGTAATTCTTCCTCCATAGGTAATAATACCGACTTCCATTCCCGCATTGTTTTTAAGTAGATAGTGCTCTACTTTTTCACCCTCGGGGGTAGTTCCATACGCACTTTTTTGAATGCTGACGGGTGCAGTGGTGGCTCCTTTTTCAGCGGTTGCGTTGGACTTTTTCTCTCCTCCTTTACATTGAATGCTTAAGGACAAACTTCCCAAAAGGGTGATTCCAAGGACATAGGTGCTTAATTTTTTCATTGGTTTTTTATTTTTAGACGTATTTATTACTATTGTATTTTTGCTGGATTAGCTCATCCATCGATCAAAACCCGTGTTGAAACAATTGATAGTAGGCTTCATTTGCATTGATTTTATCTTTAAATTCTCGAACCGAAGTTTTGTCATCAATAACCAGCAGTTCGATTCCTGCCATGTCTGCAAAATCTTCCATAAACTCGGTGGTCACCGCTTGACTGTAAACGGTATGGTGTGCGCCTCCCGCCAAAATCCAGGCAGTAGCCGCAGTTTCTAAATCTGGATGTGCATCCCACAACACGCGGGCAACCGGCAGCTTGGGCAATTCGCCCATCGGCAGAACGGCGGTCACCTCATTCACAATCAGTCGAAAGCGATTTCCCATGTCTACCAAGGAGGCATTGATGGCGGGCCCAGCAGGCGCATTAAAAACCAATCGCACAGGATCTTCTTTTCCTCCAATCCCCAAGGGATGCAATTCACA
>JABISF010000083.1 GCA_018699935.1 Flavobacteriaceae bacterium
AGGACCTTGATGTTTAGCAATGGCCAATGTAGCTGCTTTGGTTTGGTTAAAGTCGCAAGGGTTGATCACCGTCATTCCAAGTGCGTTGTGGTGGGTCAAAAAAGGTCGTGCCGCTGCCCCTCCAGGAATGGGTTGAAGGATGGGGGTTTCAACTTCCAAATAGTCTTTTTCGTTAAAAAAGCTGCGGATGCTGTTGGTGATTTTGGTTCGTTTGACAAAAGTGTCTTTGACTTTGGGATTGACGATCAGGTCAACATAGCGCTGGCGATAACGCAGTTCGGGATCGTTAAATTCATCATAGACTTTTCCATCGGCATCGGTTTTGGGCAAGGGCAGCGGACGTAGGGTTTTATTTAACAGGTGTAAGGATTTGACCATTACGGTTTTTTCCCCCACCTGGGTAGTAAAAAGGGTTCCTTCAATACCAATGATGTCGCCGATGTCGAGTAGTTTTTTGTACACTTCATTGTAGCGTGTCTTGTCCTCTCCTGGACAAATTTCATCACGGTTAAAATAAACCTGTATCCTGCCGTGGCTGTCCTGTATTTCAGCAAAACTGGCTTTTCCCTGTATTCTTCGTGACATCAAGCGCCCAGCGATACAAACCGCCTTGCCTTCGCTGTAGTCATTTTTGATGGATTTAGAATCTGCATCTATGGGAAACAAAGCTGCTGGATAGGGATTGATTCCCAGTTCGCGTAGTGCTTGTAACTTTTCTCTTCTTACCTGTTCTTGCTCTGAAAGTACTGCCATAAGGCCATTTGATTTGTGCAAAGATAATCAGTCTAAAGTAATCCGTAATCAAATTTCCTATCTTTGCTAAAAGCATTCAACTTTGAGTTTTTGGCGTGTCCTTTTATCGATTCTTTTTCCCCCGCTTGCTGTGTATGACCAAGGCTGTGGTTCTATGATCATTGTGTTTTTGCTGACTCTTTGTGGTTGGGTACCCGGTGTGATTGCTGCTTTGGTGATCTTGAACAACCCAGAGCGTTGGGAATAATGAAGAACAAAAAAATTACGGTAGCGGATTGGGGTTTACTTTCCTACAGCGAAGCATGGCAACGACAGGAGGAGTATTTTTCTCAAATCATTGACCGTAAAAAAGAAAACAGAAAACAAGAGGTGTCTTTTCCTACACCCAATTACCTTTTTTGGGTGGAACACCCTCCAGTTTTTACCATTGGTAAAAGTGGTAAAATGGAACACTTATTGCTACAAGAAAACCAACTGAAGACCAAGGGCATTACTTTTTACAAAACCAACCGTGGGGGGGACATTACTTTCCATGGCCCAGGGCAAATAGTGGGCTACCCGCTATTGGATTTGGATAATTTTTTTACTGATATTCACCAATACCTGCGTTTTCTTGAGGAGGCCATCATCAAAACCTTAGCCGACTATGGTATTGAAGGGGCGAGAAGTGATGGAGAAACGGGGGTGTGGTTGGATTTGGACACCCCATTTGCTAGAAAAATATGTGCCATGGGCGTTCGGGCCAGCCGTTGGGTAACCATGCACGGCTTTGCACTCAATGTCAATACCGATCTGTCCTATTTTGATTATATAGTACCCTGTGGAATACAGGGAAAAGGAGTCAGCTCGATGGCCCAAGAGTTGAAAAAAGAAGTGAATGAACAAGAAGTCAAAGGCAAGATTTTATTTCACTTTTCCAAAATATTCGAGGCTGAAATGATCAATTGATTTCGTAGATCAAAAGGCTATTGTCCTCTGTGGCTACTACCATTTCCAACGCCTTGTCTTTATCGCTGTTGGCCAAATCAATCGTTGAATTTCCATAGACAGGAAAGCCTTCCAATGCGTTTCCATTGCTGTAAAACAAATAGACTTTTTGAGCACTGGTATCGGTAGTGCTGAAATAGAGGGTATTGTTGACGTAAAATATCTTAGGAGGGGTAAAGGTCCCATGAGGTAGTTTTACTGGTATTCCTTTGATATTGAGGATGTTTTCTGAAAGGGTGACCAATGTTTTTGTGGTAGCATCGATACGGTGATTGGGAGCCAATTTTAGGGAAGAGTTTACCTTATTTCCTTTAGTATCCACTTGGATCAAATTCCCTTCTTGATCGCTAGTCATAAAGGTGTTGAGGTAAGAAAAGACTGCATTGTCGGTAAAGGCGATCTTTCCCTTTACATTAACGCGATCTTTCCCCGTTCTGGAAACGATTTTTAGAGTGTTGTTTTCCAATGGAATCAGAATGTAATCCTTGCTCTGAAGGCGGATGTGCTTGGGAGAAGTGATCATATTGGCGTTGACTTTTTTGAGTGTAAAACCATTGATTCGTTTTCCTCGGTTGTCATACATGTACAAGTTGCGATCTTGGGCAATCAAAAAGCGGTAATTGCGATTATTGTCATAATCAAAAACAGCCAATGGGAGTGGGTTAGAACTCTTGGGAAGCTTTATGTCAAAGGGTTTGACAAGCTTTCCATTGCGGTCCAATACTGTGAGTCGGTCAGCAGTTCGGAAAGCCAATTGCCAACGGTTGTTTTTGTAAAGATCCACTTGATGCACCTTGCCAATGATGGGTCCAGAGAGTTGTTTTTTCCAAAAAAGTTTACCTGTATTAGAAAATAGATACAAAACGTTGTCTTGGTCTTGAACGACAACGTCCATTCCTTTGTTTCGGTGATTTTTAAACCACTGAGGAGTAAGAATTGGATTTCTTGGAAGGGTCAGTGTGTAGGCATTGCTTACGCTCCCTTTGCTTGTTGTGGCCAGATTTTTTTGAAGACTAAAGTGCAAATGGGTAAAACCATTCTCTGCTACTCCCTGAAAAGCGACTAAGGGATAGTCATCAAAAGGCAAATCTTTGATTTTAGGAGATCCTTTTTTCAGTTGCCATTGCTTTCCCAAGTTTTGGGTATTTCCGATCCATAAAAAAGAATTTTCATCTGCAAGATTTTCTTGTAGATTTTTAAATGCAGTATTTTCTTTTAGTGTATTGCGATCCTGATAATTCCCTAAAATATTTTTTAAACCCGACTCTGTTTCACTCATCACCAGAAGGTTGTCGTGCCAACACCCCCAAAGGGGTTCAAAAGCATCTCCAAAAATATTTACCAGCGTTTGCCATCCTCTGGGCAGTCTGGATTTAAAGTAGGAAAAGCCGCGAAATTTATTAGCCGATCCTTCGGTTGAAATAAAGGAAGGGAAACTTTCTTCCGTGCTGTCTATTCTAAAAACAACCGATTGATCTTCTGCTGTGGTGATCCAAGCGATTTCGTTCAGCTGAGCCATTGCAGATAGATTTATCTGTTTGATGGGCAGGTTGGAGTGCCGACTCAAGCGGTTAAAATTGTCTTCCAATTGTGCCATATCGGTTACTGGAAACCCGAGGTAAGAGGTGAAATTTTCGGGAACGATTTTAGACAGGGACAGAGTTTGTGGTTCCATCTCTTTGACCAAGGTCAGTGCATCGGGAATAGAATCATTCAGAAAAGCCACTCCGTTGAGGTTAAAGCCATTTTCGGTTACTTCCATACCCAGTTCTATCCAATCCCGACCCGTATCGGGGAAAAGGGGTGTATCGGGAAAGAAATCTTTTGCCAGTGCAATGGAGGAGGGATGGATTAGGAAATTGGCAGCCAAATCTTCATCCCTGCTTTCGGACAATTGGTAAAAAGCAGTGCTGCTGATGCCTCTTTGTTTTTTTTGAAAATTTCTAATGCCATTCTCAATGACCAGTTGGGACTGGGAGAACATTTTATACGCTCCCATTCGAGTGGTGTAGAAAATCTGATTTTGTTTTTTGATGATGCCTATGGTTTGGCCACTGTAGTCGATGCTTTTGTCAAAGGGAATAATACTGTCCAACGGATTGCTTTTGACAATAAGACCTACTACATTTTCATTTTTCCCCACAGGAGTAATGAAAAATACTTGAGGATTAGAACCATGGGCGGGGAGGATGTTTTGAACGGATTTTTTTAAAAGCTTATCCAATGAAAAGATTTTAGACAATACATTGGAGCTTTTCAAAGA
>JABISF010000084.1 GCA_018699935.1 Flavobacteriaceae bacterium
ATTCCTGTAAGGTATTCTGTCATTTGAAAGGCATGTGTTCCAATATCTCCAATGCAGGAACTAATTCCTGCTTTTTTTGGATCCAAACGCCATACAGTTTTTCGAACCTCAGGATCGTGAATCACCGGATTGATCCATCCTTGGTAGTACTGAACATCTACTTTTTGAATGTCACCCAACTCTCCAGAAGCGATTTTGTGTTTCATATGGCGTACCATGGGGTAACCAGTATAGGTGTAGGTTACCGCAAAAACGGCCTTGTGTTTTTTTTGAAGTGCTTCTAATTCTAAAGCTTCGGCATAACTAGTGGTCAATGGTTTTTCACAGATGACATGAAACCCATTTTCTAAGAGCTTTTTTGCCATAGGATAGTGTAAAAAATTTGGAGTGAGTACCGAAACCACTTCAATACGCTCTTCCTTAGGCAGTTTTATTTCCTCTGCAATAAATGTGTCAAAATCAACATAAACCTTATCTGTATTCACTCCAATCTGATTGGCAAATTGGACGTTTTCTTTGTAGTTGGGATTGAATACTCCTCCTGCGATTTCGAAGCGGTCGTACATATGAGATGCAATCCGGTGCAAAACTCCAATCAAGGAATCGCCACCACCTCCCAATATACCCAATCTAATTTTGCTCATAGTGTTCTAAATTTAATGGTTTCGTTTTTAAAAAAGATTAAAAATAAGATTAATACAAGAAAAGAAAAAATTGCGGGGTGTACCCAAATATTACTCCATAAATGTCCAGTGTCTGTTACATATTGATCCGTAAGCCATCCCGCAAAGCGGAATCCGATGAGCATTCCTAAACCGTAAGTTGCCAGGGTAATCAATCCTTGTGCAGAGCTCTTGAAGGTTTCCCCTGCTTTATAGTCGGTGTAAATTTGTCCCGAAACAAAAAAGAAATCGTAGCATACCCCGTGTAGAAGAATTCCAAAAATCAACATCCAAGTTTGGGCTCCGGTATCTCCATATGCAAATAAAAGATAACGAACTCCCCAGGCAAGAATACCCACTACAAGTGCATTTTTGATTCCATATCGCTTGATGAATAGTGGAAGAAGTAGTAAAAATAGTACTTCTGAGATTTGACCTAAGATCATTTTTGAAGCTGCAGCCTCCATACCCACTTCATTTAAAAAAGGGTTGGCGTGTTGATAATAAAATGCGAGTGGAATACAAATTAAAATCGAAGCGATGAAGAAAAACAAAAAGCCCCGATCTTTAAGCATTGCCAGTGCATCAAGGCCTAAAATTTCTCGTAAGGATATTTTTTCATTGGAACTCAATCTAGGCGGAGTTTTAGGAAGAAAAAAACTGTACACTCCCAACAAAGCAGAAGCTCCTGACGCCATATAAAAAGTATATTTCAAGGTTTGTGTCCCTTCCCACCCGAGTGTCCCAATTGTAAATCCTGCAACGATCCACCCAACACTTCCCAGCACTCTAATGGATGCAAATTGTTTGGACGGATCTTTCATTTGGTTGAATGCTACAGCATTGGCCAATGCCAAAGTGGGCATATACAACAGCATATAAATGAAAATATATGGATAAAAGTTTTCAAAGTGTTCTGCGTGACTCATGATAAAAAGTAATGCAGCGCCCATGAGATGCAAGATTCCTAAAATTTTTTGTGCAGCAAAATAACGGTCGGCGATCAATCCAATAACAAAGGGCGCGATAATGGCTCCGATCGATTGTGTTTCATAGGCTTGTGCCAACTGACTTCCACTAGCACTAAACTCTTGTGAAAGAAAGGTTCCCATGGTCACAAACCAACTTCCCCAAATAAAAAATTCAAGAAAAAATAAAAAAGAGAGTTGGAAACGCGTTTGGAATTTCATTATTAAAGTTTCGCAGCAGCTTTCTCAAGGAGACGTTTTGTTGCTAGGATGCCTTCTTTTTCAGGAAGAATATCCCCTTCGTATTCAACTCCAATAAATCCAGTGTAGCCTCCTTTTTTTACTATAGAAAGCATTTTGTAATAGTCCAAAATAGTTTCGTCACCTTGGGCATCAAATTCATAAGATTTTGCACTCATTCCAAAGGCTTTTGGAAGCATCTCAGACACGCCTAAATACGGATCGTAAGGCGCATTGCATTTGTTGTCCTTTAACGACCCCCAATCTTCACTCATACAAAAGTTTCCAAAATCTGGGAGTGTACCACAATTACTGAATTTCACTTGATTTATAACTTGCATCAATAGCTTGGCATTTGATGATTTTCCCCCATGATTTTCTACAATAACATTAATGTTGAGTGGCGCTGCGTATTCAGAAAGAATACTTAGGCTTTCAATCGAATTTTTGATCCATAGAGCTTCTTCTTTTTCTCCATTGAGATTTAATCGAATTGCGGTACAACCCATTTGATGGGCTGCATCGATCCAAAGTTTATGATTTTCTTGGGCGTTTATTCGCTCTTGTTCGTCCGAACTCGATAAATCTCCTTCTCCATCGATCATGATAAGGACGTTTTTTAGGTTGTATTGTTTTGTGAGTGCATTATTTTTTTCAACAAAGGTTTGAATTGCTGCGGTTTTGTCTTCGCTTTTAGTAACATCTGGATACAATTGGTTGACATACTCTAGCCCTTTAAAGCCGAGTTCACTAGCAACTTTTGCAAAGTCATATGGAGACATAGCTCCCGAGCGAATGGCTTTGTGCAATGACCACTGTGCAAGGGAGAGATCAAAAAACAACTCAGCGGAGGC
>JABISF010000085.1 GCA_018699935.1 Flavobacteriaceae bacterium
GGCATGATAAGCCGGACGATACGTTCCTTGTGTCATGTCATCTTCGCGACTGTAAATCAATTTTACTGGCGCCTTCATTTGTTGTGAAATCACAGCGGCTTCAGTCAAGAAATGACCGTAGAGCCGTCTTCCAAATCCACCCCCCATCCGGGTCATTTGGATGTCAATTTTTTCAACTGGAATTCCAAGGCGGTTCGAAACACTACGTTCCATAATTTCGGGGGTTTGAATCGGCCCCACTAAGGTGGCTTGATCTTCTGATACATCGGCAAAGAAGTTCATCGGCTCCATAGTGTTATGTGCCAAAAACGGACAGGAATAACTGCGTTCGATGATTTTGGATGCATTGCGGAATGCCGCGTCAGGATTACCGTCTTTGCGAACCGTTTTCGCCTTTTTGGCGCCCATGGTTTCCATAATTTGCTGATGCGTGCTGGTGTTTTCTTTTCCAGCAGGAAAACGAACGTCCATCTTCCGTCCAAACATATCCATGTTAAGTACCTGATCCGTTGTATCTTCCCAAGTCACCTGCAATGCCTTTTTGGCTTGCATCACTTCCCAGGTGGAATCCCCCACGATGACCGCCAAGTCATTGAAAGCGTTCATGTCAAAAGCACCGATATTGTAGCCCTCTACATGGGTTTGAATAGGAAAGACTGCACGGATTCCCGGCATGTTTTTTATGGGACTATCGTCCATCGACTTCAGTTTCAATCCAAAAGCCGGCGGATGCACCACCATGGCAGTGAGCATGCCTTCTTTTTTATAATCAATTCCAAAAAGCGGTTTTCCAGTCACGATTTTAGAACCATCAACATTTTTGCGTGAGGTTCCAATAATTTTAAAATCTTTGACTTCTTTCAATTCCACTTCCTCGGGTACTGGAATCGTGGCGGCTATGGATGCCATAGCGCCATAGTCTGTTTTTTTACCACTGGCTTCATGATAAATCATTCCCGCGGCTGTGGTGATTTCGCTAGCCGGTACTTCCCAGGTTTGCGCTGCGGCTAGAATTAACATTTGACGTGCCGTAGCTCCCGCCATCCGCAGACTTTGCCACCCTTGACGAATGGACTGACTGCCCCCCGCCAATTGGCGTTTAAATAAATCTGTATTTAATGGTGCCTGTTCTACGATCACATGATCCCAATCGGTATCCAACTCTTCTGCCACTATCATGGGCATGGAGGTTTTTACGTTTTGACCAATTTCTGGATTGGGGGACTGGATGGTTACCAAACCATTTTCCCCAATTTTTAAATAGCCGTTGATGGTAAACCATTCTTTAGGCATTTTTTTAACTTGTTCGGGGCTTAATTCACAGGAGGCTAACCAACTGAACCCAATCATCATTCCTCCACCGCCATAGGCGACGTTTTTAATGAAAGCGCGTCTTCCGTATGCTATTTTTGCAATTGCCATAGTGTTGTTGTTTTAAATTAAGACCTTATGAATTGGCCGCTGTTTTAATCGCTGCTTTGATACGGGTGTACGTTCCGCAACGACAGATATTACCGTGCATAACGGCATCAATCTCTTCATCCGAAGGATTGGGATTCGACTTTAACAAAGCGGAGGCCGACATGATTTGACCCGCTTGACAATAGCCACATTGAGGAACATCTTTTTCTATCCATGCTTGTTGCACGGGATGATCTCCATGCTCTGAAAGACCTTCTATGGTTGTGAGAGCTTGGTTGCCCACTGCCGACACGGGCAATTGACACGATCGAACTGCGGTGTCGTTTAGATGAACCGTACAGGCGCCGCATTGGGCAATCCCACAGCCGTATTTGGTTCCCACCAAATCCAAATGATCTCTCAATACCCACAAAACCGGTGTTGTTGGGTCAACATCCACTTCGCGTTGAGCCCCATTGACGTTTAAACTATATTTAGCCATGATAATATTTTTCTTAAAAATACTAAATTTTATGAAATGATTGCCCCCTTTCATCCCTATCAAGGGAAAATTGATTCCATAGGGTTTTGGAGAACATTATTAGATTAATGTATCTTTAAATAAAAAATCGATGCGAACGTTTTCCACATACTTAATCCTTGCCTTTAGTTTTCTTTTATTTTTAAATTGTCAAACGGTAACCCGAGACCAACGCCCAAGAATTGCCATAGCGGGATTGGCTATTGAGTCTAGTACTTTTTCTCCAGCAAAAACGGAAGCCGAGGCATTTAAGGCAAAAGAAGGCGATGCGCTCTTTTCCCAATATCCTTTTTTGAGTGAGACCTCTCCGCAGCGTCAAGCTGCCGCTTGGTTCCCAGCACTCCAAGGGCATGCGCTGCCCGGAGGCGTCGTCACCCCAGAAGCCTATGAAAGTTTGGTGGCCAAAACACTTAGCCTTTTGGAAAAAAACCTGCCCTATGACGGTTTGTTTTTAGACATTCACGGAGCCATGAGTGTGGAAGGTATGGATGATCCCGAAGGAGATTTGATCGCTCGGATACGTGCCCTCGTGGGTACAAAAACCTTGATTTCTACTTCCATGGATTTACATGGAAATGTTTCCCAACGTTTGGCCCACCAGTCGGATTTAATCACCTGTTATCGCATGGCACCCCACGAAGACGCCATGGAATCGCGCCAACGTGCCGTTGATAATTTATTAGATCGTCTTGTTTCCAAAAAAGGAAAACCCAAATACAAAGCGTGGATTCCTATTCCTATTTTATTGCCGGGTGAAAAAACCAGTACGCGCATTGAGCCGGGGAAAAGTCTTTATGCACAAGTGGCTCCACTTACTGAGAAAGAGGGGGTGGTGGACGCCGCCATTTGGATTGGTTATGCATGGGCCGATGCCCCACGAAATCACGCCGTTGTGATGGTTACTGGTGATGATGCTACCGCCGTACAGGAAAGTGCCGAACAACTTGCCCAAGCTTTTTGGTCGGTTCGGAATGCTTTTGAATTTGTTGCGCCCACCGCAAGCTTGGAAGAAAGTTTAATGCAAGCTTTGAAAAATAAGACGAAGCCCTTTATCATAAGTGATATGGGAGATAATCCTACGGCCGGTGGAGCGGGAGATGTCACTTGGACGCTACAACAACTTTTGGCGCGAAAGGAATTTAAAGATCCTTCAGGACCTTCATTAATTTATGCCTCCATCCCTGGTCCGGACATGATTGCCGCTGCCGAAGCTGTGGGAATTGGAGGAAAAGTGAAGGCCAAAGTGGGGGCTGCGGTGGACGCGCGATTTGCACCCCCTTTGGAATTAGAGGGCGTGGTAGAAGCAATTCATCAGGGTGATATTCATGCCGAAACAGAAGCCGTGATTCGTGTGGGGAGCATACAGGTAATCGTTACAAAAAAAAGAAAACCCTATCACCACGAAAAAGATTTTACTCAATTGAATTTGATGCCCAAACAAGCGGATATAGTAGTGGTTAAAATTGGATATTTGGTGCCCGAACTTTATGATATGCGCGGTGGTTGGATTATGGCATTGACCCCCGGAGGGGTGGATCAGGATTTGGATCGTTTGGGCTATCAGCATATCCAAAGACCCATTTTTCCATTGGATAAAGAGTTTCCGGATTTAGATTTAAGCACCCGCTGGATTCCCCTATCCGATCTTCCGCTAACGAATCATTAGGTCTTAGTAAAAGCTCCTTTGCCAATACAGACGGTCTCCTTCTCTCATTTATTCTTCTTACATAGACGAATAATAAAGACAGATTATTCCTACATTTACGTTTTAAATCATCGACCAAAATATGAAATCATCATTGATTAAAAATACAGCGTTTGTACTCTTTTTTCTGAGTGTGATCCTGTTTCCACATACAACCATTGCCCATACTGGGCACGACGCCTCCTCCGACAAAGTCTGGAGTTTTGAAGCTTCGGGCAAACAGCTTCAAGCCTCCTATGTGGCTTTTGAAAACGAAACCGTTTATCTACGCGCTTCTGAAGACGGCTCCCTTTTGCAATTTCCTTTAACGGATTTTGGTATGAAAGATCAATTGGTTGTTCTTGAACTTTATGAATTATCGGCAAAAATAAACCGCTCCAATGCGAAGCCCGTTAGACTGGCCGTGGCTCCAACAAAAATCAAGATTGACAAAGAAAAAGGGCGGTTGGGAATCCTTTTGATCATCAGTTTATTTGGGTCGGTTTTCCTTTATTTTGGACTGCCCAAACAAAGAAAATTTGCACTCAGCACAGCAGGGGTTTCGCTGTTATTTTTGGTCATCGTAGCCTGTTCGGTAGAGGACGCTGTGGAAGAACCCGTGGTGAATACGGGAACCAATACACCCCCTCCTACTAACAACACAGATAGCTCCTCCGACACTTCAGACAGTTCTTCCGATTCGACGGACAGTACAACAGATACTTCAACCGACGACAGTTCAGAGGATTCATCAACCACGGATAGCTCCGGCAGCAACAGCTCCATTGCGGAAATAGTTGCAGATTTTGCAGATTTTTCTGGAGTGAATATTACTTCCGATGACACCTATTTTTATATCGAATCCTATAGTTGGCCAGAACATCAAATGGGGGTAGGAATTACGGCTTGGCAAGAACAAGTTCCCATTCCCCAAAATTACATCGGTGACAACAGTTGGGCAATTCCTTTAAATCCCGAAATGGCGGACACACCATTGGATACCTCCGAACACCTCTTAAAAGGAGCATTGGCAGTAGCCGTAAATGGAGTGCCTATTTTCAATGTCTTAAACAATCGGGGAGAAAATTCCTTTTTGCTAGGAGAGTTGGACAATTGGGGCGGTCACTTTGGTCGTGGAGACGACTATCATTATCACAAGATTCCCACCCACTTGGAAGAAACCGTAGGTACGGACAGCCCTTTGGCCTATGCACTTGATGGCTATCCTGTCTACGGATATACGGACGAAGCTTTGGACGACGCTTTTGGGCGATATGATTCCGATAATAATTACCGCTATCACGCAAAAACTACAGCCCCCTATTACATGCCTTTACTGATGGGTAAAGTCACTTTAGACCCCTCTTCTACAGCACCTGAAGATCAAATTTATCCACAAGCAGTTCAAAATGCAGTGCGAAGATCGGATGACTTCAAACCCGTGAACAATGCTGAAGTAACCGCATTTACACAAACTGGAAAAAATGCATTTTCGTTCGAATACACGGTTTCCGGAACCAAATATTATGTGAATTATAACTGGGACGATAATTGTGATTTTACCTATACTTATGTGGATGAAAATGGTGGAACAACCAACCTCCCCTCCAATGGTGCGATTGGAACTGGCACTGGAAATGTTGAAACGTTTACCAACGTAACTTTTTGTGCCGATGTAAATCTTTACGAAGGAGGCACAGTGGAAGGCTCAGGAACCACCACTACGGAGGACTCCACCAGCTCCACTGAGGATAGTTCTTCCTCCGATTCCAGCGATAGTTCAAGTACAGCAGGATATTCCGTAACCTCTGCCAATTCCAATTTCACATTGTCCAGTAGTGCGATAGATTCCAGTGGCGAAATTTTATCCGATTACCAATGTGAAGAAAAAGTCAATGGTGTTGAAAAATCCATTCCTTTGTCTTGGTCGAATGTTCCTGAAGGAACCGGTTCCTTAGCCATCAGCATTCATGCCTTAACGAATACAGCCGTGGTAGAAACCAATTCCTATTTGACACTTTGGAATATTGATCCCAGTGTAACAGAAATTGCTTATGGCGGTGCCAATGATGGAGATTGGTATATGGGACCCAACAAGGACGGAGTGCAAATTTCCTATACTTCGCCTTGTAATCCAAGCACCAATTATTCCACTTATTACATTACAATTTATGCGCTTTCCGAAACCCCCAGCAGTCTTCCCACAGCGGATTCGTTGTTGGTCGATTACGATGCGCTGATCGAAGCCATAGAGACCGTAACTTTGATTGACAAAGTTGAATTGGAATACTTGGCAGGTCCCGCCAATTAGTATTTCTTTTTTTAAGTGTATTATAAAAGGGAGCTTTTGCTCCCTTTTTGCATTATAGAGGTGTCGTTTTTCGTCCGATAAAAATCACTAACTTTAACTGTTAAATATAAATTAGTATGAAATTATCGAGAAGAAATTTTATTGCCCAATCTTCTTTGGCAATGAGTTTTCCCTTGGTGGGTTCCGCCGTTGGATGTAAATCCGAACACCATTCATCGTCCAACGCAAAACTGGAAACTGGAGCTACGATCTTGTTTCAAGGCGATTCCATCACCGATGCTGGACGCGAAAAAACCAAGGAACTGCCCAACCAGCCGGATTCTTTGGGGAAGGGATATGCCTTCCTGGCCGCCTCGCACCTCCTGCATACCCATGCCGACAAAAAGCTTTCTATCTTCAATCGAGGGATTAGTGGAAATAAAGTATATCAACTTCAAGAACGCTGGCAAAAAGATGCTCTTGATTTGAATCCCAAATGGATCAGTATCATGATTGGTGTGAACGATTATTGGCATAAACGCAAACACAATTACGATGGAACTATTGCCATATATGAAAATGACTATCGCAAATTGCTGAAAGAAACAAAAGCGGCTTTGCCGGAAGTACAATTTATTTTGTGTGAACCCTTTATCCTTCCGGGTACTTCTGCCGTGGATGAAAGTTGGGTGGCCCCGTTTAAAGAATATCAAGAGGTTGCTAAAAAAATAGCGGAGGAATTCAACACCCTTTGGGTGCCTTTCCAAAGTGCTTTTGATGCGGCTTTAGAACAAGCCGAAGCAAGCTATTGGGCTCCCGATGGGGTTCATCCTTCCCTGGCTGGAAGTCATTTGATGACCCACCACTGGATGAAGGTTTTTAATCATGGATAAAAAGAACCCCCATTCCGAAATCACCTACTGTTGTTTTAAATTATACAACTTAAATTCAATTCAATTATGACAAACTCGAGAAGAAGTTTTATCAAAAAAACGGCAGCGGCCGGATCAGCTACCTTTCTAGCGCCCACCATTGTCTCCTCCAGTGTTTTTGGCGCAAACGACCGTATCAATGCGGCCGTATTGGGGGTAAACGGGAGAGGAAAAAGCCACATTAGTGGGTTGATGAAGCAAAAAAATGTACACGTAACCACCCTTTGTGATCCCGATCTAAATGTATTGCGTGATCGTCAAAAAGATTTTAAAGAAGCCTACAACAAAGACGTGGCTTTGGAACAAGACTTAAGAAGGGTCATGGATGATAAAGACATCGATGTGGTGAGCATTGCCTCGCCCAACCATTGGCATTCACTATCCGTTATTTGGGCTTGTCAGGCCGGGAAAGATGCTTATGTGGAAAAACCCGGTTCTCACAATATTTTTGAGGGTAGAAAAATGGTAGAAGCCGTACACAAATACGATCGTATTGTACAGCATGGTGTCCAACTCCGAAGCAGCCCCGCCATCAACGAGGCCATAGAGCTGATGCGCGAGGGGTATATTGGTCGTGTATATATGGCACGGGGATTGGTGTTTCGTTGGAGAGCAGACATTGGCGACAAAGGATTTTCTCCCGTTCCCAAAGGTTTGGATTATGACTTGTGGACAGGTCCAGCACCCAAACGCCCTTTTACAGAAAACCTCGTCCATTATAACTGGCACTGGCATTGGGATTATGGCAACGGTGATGTAGGAAATCAAGGCATCCATGAAACGGATCTTTGTATGTGGGGATTGGATGTAGGACTGCCTACCAAAATCACTTCTATGGGAGGTAAATATCTATGGGATGACTGCAAAGAAGTTCCCGAAGTATTGACCTCTATTTACAATTATCCCGAAGAAGGAAAAATTATTCAATTTGAAGTGCGGCCTTGGTGTACCAATACAGAACAGGGTGCTACTGTGGGGAATATTTTTTATGGCGATAAAGGTATCCTTGTTGTGGAAGGTTACAACAAATACAAGACCTATCTTGGTCAAAATCGAGAGCCTGGAAAATCTGGAGATGATGGAGAACTAGAAGCTTCCGAAATCGACCGAGGTGCTGGAGGAACCGATGGACACATTGCCAACTTTATCCAAGCAGTTCGTGCCCACGATTCGAGTATCCTCAATGCTCCTGTTGAAACAGCGCATTTGGCCTCCGGATTGGCGCATTTGGGGAATATTGCCTATCGTACAGAAAAGGTGTTGACTTTCAATCCTGCTGCGGAGCAATTTGTGAATGATCCTGAAGCCGATAAAATGCTGACACGCAATTATCGTTCGGACTTTGTTGTTCCTAATGTTGTGTAAAATGTAATCCGATACAGATCAAAAATCCGCTCCCTTGGAGCGGATTTTTTTGTTTTTACACCCCCCAATTTGGATGGCAACCAAATTATTACGACCATATTATCCGTAATGAAAAATCGTTAGAAAAAATTCGTGAATATATTTTTCACAACCCCACCATGTGGCACCGCGACCGAAATAATGATGACGGATTATGGGTTTGAACCCTCTGTAGAGACGATTTGCGTAGAGACGATTTGCAAAACGTCTCTACAAACAACCACCAAAAAACCAATCCCAAATTTTTATAAATTACAAAATCCATATACAAGAAATCCAATGGCAGAAAAATTCCGTGGGAAATACCGTATTCCATCCAATCGATACAAAAATTGGGATTATCGGAACAATGGGTATTATTTCATTACGATTTGTACCCAAAACCGCGAACATTTTTTTGGGAAAATTGTGGATGACCAAATGGTTTTGAATGAATTAGGTGAAATTGTGCATACCCAATGGTATGCATCAGAAAAAATACGACAGAATATTTTTCTAGATGAATTCGTTATTATGCCGAACCATATTCATGGAATTGGCAATGCCTTTTACGGAAGCCTGAGTTTTGAAAATGGAGTGCCCAGTAGTAACAATTTTGATGGCTACAGAATGATCCGTTTGCGGGAAGCCCCAAAGCATATTGACATTCATTTTGTGGAAAACAACGAAGATCCTACCGGACTGGGAGAACC
>JABISF010000013.1 GCA_018699935.1 Flavobacteriaceae bacterium
CTGACGGACCCATGCCACAAACGAGAGAACACATCCTTTTAGGGCGCCAAGTTGGTGTGCCACGTATTGTTGTCTTTTTGAACAAAGCGGACATGGTGGACGATGAAGAATTATTAGAATTGGTTGAAATGGAAGTACGTGAATTACTTTCTTTCTACGATTATGATGGTGACAACACTCCTGTAATTCTTGGTTCTGCCTTAGGAGCTCTTAACGGAGAACAAAAATGGGTGGATACCGTAATGAAATTGATGGAAGAGGTTGATCAATGGATTGAGCTTCCTAGACGTGATGTAGATAAAGATTTCTTAATGCCTGTGGAAGATGTATTCTCTATTACAGGACGTGGAACTGTAGCTACTGGACGTATTGAAACAGGAGTTGCCAACACTGGTGACGAAGTTGATATCATCGGGATGGGTGCTGAGAAAATGAAGTCCACCATCACCGGGGTAGAGATGTTCCGTAAAATATTAGATCGTGGTGAAGCTGGAGATAACGTAGGAATCCTTTTAAGAGGTATCGAAAAAACCGATATCAAAAGAGGGATGGTTATTTGTAAGCCTGGATCTGTAAAGCCTCACGCCAAATTTAAAGCAGAGGTGTATATCTTGAAAAAAGAAGAAGGTGGACGTCACACGCCATTCCACAACAACTACCGTCCTCAGTTTTACGTTCGTACCACTGACGTAACAGGAAATATTAGCCTTCCTGATGGAGTTGAAATGGTAATGCCCGGCGACAACCTTACGATCAATGTAGATTTGATTCAACCTATTGCACTCAGCCTTGGATTGCGTTTTGCGATTCGTGAAGGAGGAAGAACAGTAGGAGCAGGTCAGGTTACAGAGATTCTAGACTAAGCAAAAATGTTTTTACAATGATGCATAAGGTGTCCGCCATTGGCGGATGCCTTTTGTTTCAATTAAAAACGGGTTTAGCTCAGTTGGTAGAGCACTGGTCTCCAAAACCAGGTGTCGGGAGTTCGAGCCTCTCAACCCGTGCAATTAAAGAAAATTAAAGAATGCAACTCTTTTTTAACTACATCAAGGAATCTTTCGAAGAATTAAAGAATAATGTGGCATGGACACCGCGTAGCGAATTGCAACAATTGGTTGTAATCGTTTTGGTTTTCTCCATTTTATTTTCACTAGCCGTTTGGGGAGCCGATACAGTTTTGTCTCGAGTTGTTCAATTCTATTTTAATTTGATCGGATAATCATGGCAACAACTACAAGCGAAAAAAAATGGTATGTGGTTCGCGCCGTAAGTGGTCAAGAAACCAAGATTAAAGACTACATCATGTCTGAGATCACTCGACTGGGTTTTGACCATCAGGTGGAGGATATTATTGTTCCTACCGAGAAGGTGATTCAAATTCGAAACGGTAAAAAAATCAATAAGGAACGGGTCTATTTTCCCGGCTATATCATGATCAAAGCCAACCTTTCGGGGGAAGTTCCACACATCATCAAGTCGGTAACCAACGTCATTGGATTTTTAGGAGAAACCAAAGGTGGTGAGCCCATTCCCTTACGCCCTTCTGAAGTCAATCGGATGTTAGGTAAGGTTGATGAATTGGCATTGGCAACAGAGTATGTGGCGATACCCTTTACTATCGGAGAGAGTGTCAAAGTTATTGATGGTCCTTTCAATGGATTTACAGGAGCCATTGAGAATGTCAATGAAGAAAAAAGAAAACTGGAAGTCATGGTGAAAATTTTCGGAAGAAAAACACCTTTGGAACTCAGTTATATGCAAGTCGAAAAAGTATAAATGTTACAATTATAAATTTCTGCGGGAAGATTTAAGCTTCCAAAATAATCCAACCGCACATAACTTTAAAAAATGGCAAAAGAAGTAAGTAAAGTTTTAAAACTACAAGTTCGGGGAGGTGCTGCGAATCCATCGCCACCGGTTGGACCCGCGCTGGGTGCTGCAGGAGTCAACATCATGGAGTTTTGCAAACAGTTTAATGCAAGAACCCAAGATAAGCAAGGCAAAGTTGTGCCTGTGCAGATTACTGTATATAAGGACAAATCATTTGAGTTTGTTCTTAAAACACCGCCAGCGGCCGTTCAACTGATGGAAGCAGCCAAAGCCAAAAAAGGTTCCGGAGAACCCAATCGCAAAAAAGTAGCCACCGTATCGTGGGATCAAGTTAAGCTCATCGCAGAAGACAAAATGCCTGACCTTAATGCGTTTACCATAGAATCCGCCATGAAAATGGTTGCGGGTACGGCACGTTCTATGGGATTTAAGATTTCCGGGCAAGCTCCCTTTTAACAATTAAATTTAGGCAATGGCTAGAATTACAAAGAAACAAAAAGAAGCACGGGCAAAAGTAGATCCCAAAAATCTATACAGCCTCCAAGAAGCTTCTGCATTGGTAAAAGAAATTACCTCAACAAAATTTGAC
The DNA here is from genome assembly GCA_018699935.1 of Flavobacteriaceae bacterium. Taxonomy (GTDB): domain Bacteria; phylum Bacteroidota; class Bacteroidia; order Flavobacteriales; family Flavobacteriaceae; genus MS024-2A. The sequence continues at coordinate 2,420 of JABISF010000013.1, forward strand.
GCAAGTGTTGAGCTTGCTGTCCGTTTGGGAGTTGATCCTAAGAAAGCAAATCAGATGGTACGTGGGGTAGTTACTCTTCCACACGGAACCGGAAAAGACGTTCGTGTCTTGGCATTGGTAACTCCTGACAAGGAAGCTGAAGCCAAAGAAGCAGGAGCCGATTTTGTGGGATTGGATGAATATCTTCAAAAAATCAAAGACGGCTGGACCGACGTAGATGTTATCGTTACCATGCCCAGTGTGATGGGGAAATTAGGTCCTCTAGGACGTATTTTAGGCCCGCGAGGTTTAATGCCCAATCCCAAAACGGGAACCGTTACTATGGATGTTAAAAAAGCAGTTAGCGACGTGAAAGGTGGGAAAATTGACTTTAAAGTAGACAAAACAGGTATTGTACATGCCGCTATTGGTAAAGTTTCTTTTACTGCCGACAAGATTTTTGAAAATGCAGATGAGTTGTTAAAAACCATCTCAAAATTAAAACCCAGTTCGACCAAAGGAGTTTATATGAAAAGCATTTATATGTCCAGTACTATGAGCCCTAGTATTTCCGTCGAAGTGAAACGGGCTTAATTTTTAAAAGAAAAGCAATGACAAAACAAGAAAAAGCAGCAGCGATAGAAGATTTGACAGCAGCCCTTAAAGGACTTAAGAATCTTTATTTAACAGACATATCTGGATTAAATGCTTCACAAACAACAGCACTAAGACGTGCCTGTTTTAAAGAAAACATCAAACTTCAAGTAGTTAAGAATACCCTTTTGGCAAAAGCTATGGAGGCTTCTGAATACGAATTTGGAGATTTGTTGGGAATCCTTAAAGGAAACACTTCATTGATGTTTTCTGAAGTTGGAAATGCACCTGCAAAAGTGATTAAAAATTTCCGTAAAAAATCCGAAAAACCGCTTCTTAAAGGAGCTTTCATTGAACAAGCCGTTTATATCGGTGACGATCAATTGGATCAGTTGGTGGCAATCAAATCGAAAGAAGAACTCATTGGAGACTTGATCGGCTTGTTACAATCCCCCGCCAAAAACGTTGTTTCTGCCCTTCAGTCGGGAGGTGGAAAACTATCAGGAATTTTAACCACACTTTCCGAACGATAAACCGACAATTACATACGTACGCACTCTATTCAACAATAAATTAAAAATTAAAAACCTTAAAAATGGCAGATTTAAAAGAATTCGCAGAACAATTGGTCAACTTGACAGTGAAAGAAGTCAATGAGTTGGCTGGTATTTTAAAAGATCAATATGGCATTGAGCCTGCTGCTGCAGCTGTTGCAGTCGCTGGACCTGCTGCTGCTGATGGTGAAGCCGCTGAGGAAAAGTCAGAATTTGACGTAATCCTTAAAGCCGCTGGAGCCTCTAAATTGGCAGTTGTTAAATTGGTAAAAGAATTAACAGGTCTTGGGCTTAAAGAAGCTAAAGAAGTTGTTGATAATGCACCTAGCCCTTTGAAAGAAGGGATCTCTAAAGATGAAGCCGAAGCGCTACAAAAATCTCTAGAAGAAGCAGGTGCTGAAGTTGAGCTTAAGTAATTGCTCAACAGCATAGTTTTAGGGTAGGCTTTTGGATTTTTTCCAAAGGCCTATACCCTTTTATAAAAGTATCCCCAATGTAATCGAAATGACGACCTTTAAATAACAAGTTAGATGCCTAATAACAAAAGTCAAAGAACCAACTTCGCGGGAGCTAAATACTCTCCCAACTATCCTGATTTTTTGGATATTCAAATTAAATCTTTTCAAGATTTTTTTCAATTAGAAACCAAGTCAGACGAACGTAATGAGGAAGGCCTTTTTAATACGTTTAAAGAAAACTTCCCAATCACAGATACGAGAAATCAATTTGTGCTTGAATTTTTGGATTATTTTGTGGATCCGCCGCGATACAGCATACAAGAATGTATTGAAAGAGGGTTGACCTATTCGGTTCCTCTTAAGGCACGACTTAAACTTTATTGTACCGATCCTGAGCATGAGGATTTTGAAACCATCGTTCAGGATGTGTTTTTGGGAACAATTCCCTACATGACACCCAGCGGAACCTTCGTCATCAACGGAGCAGAACGTATCGTCGTTTCGCAATTACACCGTTCACCGGGGGTCTTTTTTGGACAGTCTTTCCATGCCAACGGTACCAAATTATATTCTGCGCGTGTCATTCCCTTCAAAGGTTCTTGGATTGAATTCGCAACAGACATCAACAGCGTCATGTACGCTTACATCGATCGGAAGAAAAAACTTCCTGTTACCACGCTATTCAGAGCGATTGGATTTGAACACGATCGAGATATTTTAGAAATTTTTGACTTAGCCGAAGAAATTAAAGTTTCCAAAGCCGGTCTTAAAAAAGCATTAGGCAGAAAATTTGCTGCTCGGGTTCTTAGAACTTGGCACGAGGATTTTGTGGATGAAGATACAGGAGAGGTAATTTCCATCGAACGTAACGAAATCCTTATTGATAGAGATACCGTTTTAGAAAAAGAACATGTAGATGAAATTTTAGAAGCGGGCGTAAAATCTATTTTATTGCACAAAGAAGACGCACATATGTCCGATTATGCAATCATCTATAACACCCTTCAAAAAGACCCTACCAACTCTGAAAAAGAAGCGGTAGAGCACATTTACCGTCAGTTGCGAAATGCAGAACCGCCGGATGAAGATACTGCGCGAGGAATTATCGACAAGCTATTCTTCTCCGATCAACGCTACAATTTGGGTGAAGTAGGGCGCTATAGAATGAACAAAAAATTGGGCTTGGATGTCGAAATGGACAAACAAGTATTAACCAAGCTGGACATCATCACTATCATCAAGTATTTGATCGAATTGATCAACTCCAAAGCAGAGATTGATGATATCGATCACTTGTCCAATAGACGTGTTCGAACCGTTGGGGAACAATTGTCTTCACAGTTTGGTGTGGGACTTGCTCGTATGGCGAGAACTATTCGGGAACGAATGAACGTTCGTGACAATGAAGTGTTTACCCCCATTGACTTGATCAATGCGAAAACACTTTCTTCCGTCATCAATACATTCTTCGGAACCAACCAGTTGTCTCAGTTTATGGATCAAACCAATCCGCTGGCAGAGATTACGCACAAACGAAGATTATCTGCACTAGGACCGGGAGGACTCTCCAGAGAGCGTGCTGGGTTTGAGGTGCGTGACGTACACTATACACACTATGGACGTTTGTGTCCAATTGAAACCCCTGAAGGACCCAATATTGGGTTGATTTCTTCCTTGGGAGTTTATGCAAAAGTGAACAATCTTGGATTTATTGAAACGCCCTATCGCAAAGTAGAAAACGGAATCATCAACCTAAAAGAGACCGTTTATTTAAGCGCGGAAGAAGAAGAAAATCAATTGATTTCTCAGGCCAACATTGAATTTGACGATAGTGGAAAAATTACAGCAGACCGTGTAATCGCTAGAGATCAAGCCGATTTTCCCGTAGTAACTCCTGACCAGGTGAACTATACGGATGTGGCACCCAATCAAATTGCGTCTATCTCGGCTTCTTTGATTCCTTTCTTGGAACACGATGATGCCAACCGTGCATTGATGGGATCCAACATGATGCGTCAAGCTGTTCCGCTTTTACGACCCGAAGCCCCCATTGTGGGTACCGGTTTGGAACGTCAAGTGGCTTCCGATTCCAGAGTACTGATCAATGCTGAAAGCGAAGGTGTTGTGGAATATGTAGATGCTAATAAAATCGTCATTAAATACGATTTAAGCGAAAACGAAGAAATTGTAGGTTTTGATGGAGACACCAAATCCTATAATTTAATTAAGTTTAGAAAAACCAACCAAGGAACTTGTATCAACCTGAAACCCATTGTTAAAAAAGGCGATCGGGTGACCAAAGGGCAAGTGTTATCACAGGGTTATGCTACCGAAGCCGGAGAATTGGCTTTGGGACGTAACATGAAAGTGGCCTTTATGCCTTGGAAAGGATATAACTTCGAAGATGCTATTGTAATCTCTGAAAAAGTAGTTCGTGAAGATATTTTCACGTCCATTCACATTGATGAGTATTCCTTGGATGTTCGGGATACCAAATTAGGTACGGAAGAATTGACCAGTGACATCCCCAATGTGAGCGAAGAAGCCACAAAAGACTTGGATGAAAACGGAATGATTCGTATTGGTGCTGAGGTTAATCCGGGTGATATTTTAATTGGTAAAATTACACCCAAAGGAGAATCGGATCCGACTCCGGAAGAAAAATTATTGCGTGCCATCTTTGGAGACAAAGCGGGAGATGTGAAAGATGCATCTTTGAAAGCACCACCGTCTTTGCGCGGTGTGGTCATCGATAAAAAATTATTTACCCGTTCGGTTAAAGACAAGCGCAAGCGCAACCAAGACAAAACAGAATTGGATGCATTAGAGGTTGAATTTGACAAAAAATTCGACGCTCTGAAAGCGGTTTTGGTCGATAAATTATTTGGAATTTTAAATGGTAAAACCTGTCAAGGCGTTCAAAATGACTTGGGAGAAGAAGTTTTGCCAAAAGGAAAAAAATTCACGCTAAAATTACTCTCTGCGGTTGAGGATTACACCCACCTTACCAAAGGTGCGTGGACTACCACCACAGAAACCAATACGCTCATCGCGGACTTGATTCACAATTATAAGATCAAGGAAAACGATTTGCAAGGAGCTTTGCGAAGAGAAAAATTCACCATCAGTGTTGGAGATGAACTTCCTGCCGGAATTAAAAAATTGGCAAAAGTTTACATCGCCAAAAAACGAAAACTGAAAGTAGGAGATAAAATGGCAGGTCGTCACGGAAACAAAGGGATTGTTGCCCGTATTGTTCGTGATGAAGAGATGCCTTTCTTGGAAGACGGGACTCCTGTGGACATCGTACTTAACCCCTTGGGTGTACCCTCACGGATGAACATTGGTCAAATCTATGAAACAGTTTTAGGTTGGGCAGGACAAAAATTGGGTGAAAAATATGCCACACCAATTTTTGACGGAGCTACGATTGAAGAAATCAATGCATTGACCGACAAAGCCGGTGTTCCACTTTTCGGACATTCTTATCTCTATGACGGAGGAACCGGAGAACGTTTTGACCAACCCGCCACCGTGGGTGTCATTTATATGCTGAAACTAGGGCATATGGTAGATGACAAAATGCACTCGCGTTCCATCGGACCGTACTCATTGATTACGCAGCAACCTCTTGGAGGGAAAGCGCAATTTGGAGGACAGCGTTTTGGAGAAATGGAAGTGTGGGCATTAGAGGCCTACGGAGCTTCCAGTACCTTACAAGAAATCCTCACTGTGAAATCAGATGATGTGATTGGTAGAGCAAAAACCTATGAGGCAATTGTCAAAGGAGACAGCTTACCCGAACCGGGATTACCAGAATCATTCAACGTGTTGATGCACGAATTGAAAGGACTTGGACTGGACATTAGATTGGAAGAATAATAAATTTTAAGAAGACATTTGGCCATGGCTAGAAATAACGAAATAATTACCCAGAAAAAATTCAACAAAATCTCTATTGGCTTGGCTTCTCCGGAAGTCATCCTTGGAAGTTCTCGTGGAGAGGTTTTAAAACCCGAAACCATCAACTACAGAACGCACAAACCCGAAAGAGATGGTCTGTTTTGTGAGCGTATTTTTGGTCCTGTAAAGGATTATGAATGTGCTTGTGGTAAATACAAACGAATTCGATACAAAGGCATCGTTTGTGACCGTTGTGGGGTAGAAGTAACCGAGAAAAAAGTACGTCGTGATCGTGTAGGACACATCAATTTGGTGGTTCCTGTTGCACACATTTGGTACTTCCGTTCACTTCCCAACAAAATCGGATACTTATTAGGCTTACCTTCCAAGAAGTTGGACATGATTATCTATTACGAAAGATATGTTGTCATTCAACCGGGAATTGCTAAAAATGAAGAAGGTGAAGAAGTTAACAAACTTGATTTCCTTACCGAAGAAGAATATTTGAACATTTTAGAAACGATACCTGCGGACAATCAATACAAAGATGATTCCGATCCGGACAAGTTTATTGCTAAAATGGGAGCGGAGTGTTTGATTGAATTGTTGTCACGTATTGATTTGGAAGCACTTTCTTACGAATTGCGTCACAAGGCCAACAACGAAACTTCTAAACAAAGAAAAACGGAGGCCCTCAAAAGATTACAAGTGGTGGAAGCTTTTCGTGACGCCAACCAAAGAGGACAAAATCTTCCTGAATGGATGATCATGAAAGTGGTTCCTGTAATTCCACCGGAATTACGTCCATTGGTACCCCTTGACGGAGGTCGTTTTGCCACTTCCGATTTGAATGACCTCTATCGAAGAGTCATTATTCGTAACAATCGTTTAAAGCGATTGGTAGAGATCAAAGCCCCGGAAGTTATCTTGCGTAACGAAAAACGGATGTTGCAAGAATCGGTAGATTCATTATTTGACAACACCCGTAAGTCTTCTGCTGTAAAAACGGATTCCAACCGTCCGTTGAAATCCCTTTCGGATTCCCTAAAAGGAAAACAAGGGCGTTTTCGTCAAAACTTATTAGGGAAACGGGTAGATTATTCGGCTCGATCTGTAATTGTTGTGGGACCAGAATTAAAACTTTTTGAATGTGGTCTTCCTAAAGATATGGCCGCTGAATTATACAAGCCTTTTGTCATTCGTAAATTGATTGAACGCGGGATTGTAAAAACAGTGAAATCTGCCAAAAAAATTATCGACCGCAAAGAGCCCGTAGTTTGGGATATTTTGGAAAACGTATTGAAAGGACATCCGGTACTATTGAACCGGGCTCCCACCTTACACCGTTTGGGAATCCAAGCGTTTCAACCCAAATTGATTGAAGGAAAAGCGATTCAGTTGCATCCCCTCGTTTGTACGGCTTTTAATGCCGACTTTGATGGAGATCAAATGGCAGTTCACCTTCCGTTAGGGCCAGAAGCTATATTGGAGGCACAAGTTTTGATGTTGGCCTCGCACAATATATTGAATCCTGCCAACGGCTCGCCCATCACCGTACCTTCTCAAGACATGGTCTTGGGCTTGTACTACATGACCAAAGCGCGTAAATCTACGCCTCAAGTAAAGGTGAAGGGAGAAGGATTAATTTTCTATTCCGTTGAGGAAGTTCATATTGCTTATAATGAAAAGCGTGTGGATTTGAATGCCATGATAAAAATCAGAGCAAAAGATTTCAACGAGCAAGGGGAATTAGAATATCAAATTATTGATTCTACCGTCGGTCGGGTTTTATTCAACGAAGTTGTACCCGAAGCTGCAGGATACTTTAATGTGGTATTAACCAAAAAGAATTTAAGAGAGATTATTGGTGATATTTTAAAAGTGACCAGTGTTCCCGAGACCGCCGAGTTTTTAGACAAAATCAAGGATATGGGCTACGGTTTTGCTTTTAAAGGGGGATTGTCTTTCAGTTTGGGAGATATTATCATTCCACCCGAAAAAATCACCATGATTGAAGAAGCCAATAGTCAGGTAGAAGGCATCATGGGGAACTACAACATGGGACTGATTACCAACAACGAACGTTACAATCAGGTAATTGATGTATGGACTTCGACCAATGCTATGTTGACTGAATTGGCGATGAAGCGTATTCGCGAAGATCAGCAAGGGTTTAATTCTGTATATATGATGTTGGATTCCGGAGCACGGGGTTCCAAAGAACAAATTCGTCAGCTAACCGGAATGCGCGGTCTAATGGCCAAGCCTAAAAAATCTAATGTAGGAGGGGGTGAAATTATTGAAAACCCGATTCTTTCTAACTTTAAAGAAGGACTTTCTATTTTGGAATACTTTATTTCTACGCACGGCGCCCGTAAAGGTCTTGCTGATACCGCCTTGAAAACGGCTGATGCAGGATACTTAACACGTCGTTTGCACGATGTTTCACAAGATGTCATTGTCAATGAAATTGATTGTGGTACGCTGCGTGGTGTAGAGGTTGCCGCTTTGAAAAAGAACGAAGAAATCGTAGAAAGTCTTGGAGAACGAATTTTGGGGCGTGTTGCGCTTCATGATGTGATTGACCCATCGACCAATGATGTCATTGTTGAAGCTGGCGCAGAGATCAAAGAGGCGCATGTGAGTCTGATTGAGAAAAAAGCCATTGACAAAGTAGAAGTGCGTTCGCCTTTGACCTGTGTTGCACAACGCGGAATTTGTGCGAATTGTTACGGAAGAAACTTGGCCACAGGAAACATGGTTCAAAGAGGAGAAGCTGTCGGTGTAATTGCTGCACAATCCATTGGAGAACCAGGAACGCAGTTGACTCTGCGTACCTTCCACGTGGGTGGGGTTGCTGGAAACATCTCTGAGGAAAATAAATTACTCGCCAAGTTTGATGGTATTGCTGAAATTGAAGACCTCAAAACAGTACAAGGAAAAGACAGCGATGGAAGCGATGCTGAAATTGTGATCTCTCGTACTACGGAGGTGAAAATTGTAGATGCCAACACCAAAAACGTTTTGAGTACCAATAACATTCCTTACGGCTCTATTTTGACCATGAAGAATGGAGAAAAACTGAAAAAAGGAGCCTTGATTTGTCGTTGGGATCCGTTCAACGGGGTTATCGTTTCAGAATTTGCCGGTAAAATTGCTTTTGAAAATATTGAGCAAGGGGTTACTTATCAAGTGGAAATTGACGAACAAACCGGTTTCCAAGAAAAAGTAATTTCCGAGTCTAGAAACAAGAAATTGATTCCTACCTTATCCATTCAAGACAAAAAAGGAAACATCCTTAGGTCGTATAACCTCCCTGTTGGGGCGCACTTGATGGTGAATGATGGAGAAGATATTATTGAAGGAAAAATCTTGGTTAAAATCCCTCGTAAATCTGCCAAATCGGGAGATATTACAGGAGGTTTGCCCCGGGTGACCGAGCTTTTCGAAGCGCGTAATCCTTCCAACCCAGCGGTTGTTTCTGAAATCGACGGAGTAGTGTCGTTTGGAAAAATCAAAAGAGGAAACCGAGAAATCATCGTTGAATCCAAATTTGGCGATATCAAAAAATACTTGGTTAAATTGTCGAATCAGATTTTAGTACAAGAAAATGACTTTGTGAAAGCAGGGATGCCCCTTTCCGATGGGTCAGTGACGCCTTCCGATATTTTGAGTATCAAAGGACCTTCTGCCGTACAACAATACCTTGTTAACGAAATTCAAGAAGTATATCGTTTACAAGGGGTGAAAATCAACGACAAGCACTTTGAAGTAGTCGTACGTCAAATGATGCGTAAAGTGCGGGTAAACGATCCAGGAGATTCTATTTTCTTAGAAAATCAATTGGTATTTACGCAAGACTTTATCAAAGAAAACGATGCGCTCTACGGAATGAAAATCGTGGAAGAAGTGGGAGATTCTCAAAACCTTAAACTTGGTCAAGTGATTTCTGCACGTCAGTTGAGAGATGAAAACTCACTTTTAATCCGTGAAGGTAAAAATGCTGTAGTAGCTCGTGAAGCTGCGCCTGCCACTGCTACGCCTCAATTGCAAGGAATCACTAGAGCCTCCTTACAAACCAAATCGTTTATTTCTGCGGCTTCCTTCCAGGAAACCACCAAAGTATTGAACGAAGCGGCTGTGAGTGGTAAAGTGGATGCTTTGAGAGGATTGAAAGAGAACGTTATCGTAGGGCATAAAATCCCTGCAGGTACTGGAATTAGAGACTACAACAACATTATTGTAGGTTCTAAAGAAGAGTATAACAGTCTTTTGATCGATAAAGAAGAAGAAATCAGTTTCTAAAGATGAGTGATAAAAAAGCCCCCAAAGAACATCAATTGAATATAGCCATCGACGAAAGTATCGCCGATGGCGTATATTCCAATCTTGCAATCATCAATCACTCCCCTTCGGAGTTTATTGTTGATTTTATTACCGTAATGCCTGGAGCACCCAAAGCTCGTGTTAAATCACGGGTGATACTCACTCCAGAACATGCGAAGCGATTTTATAAAGCGTTAGGCGAAAATATTCATCGTTATGAATCCAGTCATGGAACCATCACGACCAATGAACCGCCACCGATACCTTTAAATTTCGGCCCTACGGGAGAAGCTTAAATCAAAAAACCGCAATGAGAATTGCGGTTTTTTATACTTTTTATTTGACACAATATCTTTAACACCCCATGGGAATTTCAACGCTGATGATTTTTTCAGTGACGGAATCATTCTCGTCGGTCAATACAATCTTGATGAAAATATTGCTCATCGAAACGCCACTCGGATATTCATTGACCGCTTGAATATTTTTTATCAATGCCGAATATCTTTCATCACATTCTTTATCTACGGCGGACTTAAATTCATTCATGTCAAGGGACAAAAATTTAGCATACTCTTCGCGGGTATAAGAATCGGTTATAAAAGTGCTTTCGCTGCTGTTATAAGCTAGTTTTTTCCATTCCGAATAGTAGTGCTTCCAATTTGTCAAGTCGCAATGTGCTCCTTCATCCATAATGGTAATGCTATTTTCGTACCGTTGGAAGACTTCAATTTTTTTAAATTTAGAGGGGATTATTTTGACTTTTTTCTTTTCAATTGTTTCTCCCAATTCTAAAAAAAGAGCGGCCGAATCCTTATGTATTTCTCCAAATTCATTGTCAATAGAAGCATCAAGGTTCATTTTTAGGGAAAAATCTTCAAATTTGATTTCAATTTTAGGGCTGATCGGAGCTTCTGTCAAATAACCGTTAAAAACATAGCCACTTTGATTCCCTACGGGTTCATAAACCGCTACCCAGCTTCCAACAATAGTTTCTTCCCCATCTTTAATCGTTAATTCAATTTCGGTTTCCTGTTCAATAACAACCCTTGCCCCGTATTCCAACTTACCGGTTCGTGCAGCATTCCGGTCTGGACTTTCTCTTACAATTAAACCATTGTCCGCAGTGACATACATCATTTGTCCAAAGATGGAATTTGTCAATAGCAATAGGAGTAAGGGGAGTATTGTTTTCATTGATATAATTATAGTGTTTTTAGGTAATTATTGTTGCATATAAGCAAGTCCCAATTTAACAAATAAAAATAAGATAAAGCGGTATGGGTCTATGGAATAGCAGCTTAGCGATCCTCTTAATTCAAAAAGACAGGTTTAAAACTCTGAAGTGTAATGAAACGTAATGGCTTTGTATTTATCTTGCGCCATTTGTAACGAAAAAGCAGAATCAGCAAGAAAAACCAATTTACCACTTTTGTCATGGGCTAAAAACTTCTGTTTAATTCTCTTAAATTCAATAAAATCTTCACTGTCATTGCGGGCTTCCACCCAACAGGCTTTGTGAACATTTAAATTTTCATAACTGCATTGCGCACCGTATTCATGCAGCAATCGGTATTGAATCACTTCAAACTGGAGTGCCCCCACGGTACCGATTATTTTACGACCGTTCATATGGAGCGTAAACAATTGTGCTACGCCTTCGTCCATCAATTGATCAATTCCTTTGGAAAGCTGTTTGGCTTTCATGGGGTCGTTGTTGTTGATGTAGCGAAAATGTTCCGGAGAAAAACTGGGAATTCCCTTAAATTGAATTTCATCTCCTGCAGTCAGCGTATCACCAATCTTAAAATTTCCAGTGTCGTGTAATCCAACAATATCCCCAGGATAGGACACATCCACAATTTGTTTCTTCTCTGCAAAAAATGCATTGGGGGAAGAAAATTTTAATTTTTTGTTTAGACGGACATGATGGTAGGGCGTGTTGCGTTCAAAAGTCCCAGAAACAATTTTGACAAAAGCCAAACGATCGCGATGGTTGGGATCCATATTGGCGTGAATTTTAAAAACAAAACCGCTAAATTTTTTATCGGTGGGCTCTATCCGTCGATCATCGGCATCCTTGGGCAAAGGTTCGGGTGCAATTTCGATAAAACAATTCAGTAATTCCTGAACCCCAAAATTGTTCAATGCAGAGCCAAACAATACGGGTTGTAAATTTCCTTTTAGATACGCTTGACGATCAAAAGCAGGATACACTCCTGCGATCAGTTCCAATTCTTCTTTCAGGGTTTTCAGTCGTTGTGTACCAATGGCAGCTTCCAGGCCGGGGTCATCCAAACGATCAAAATATTGTTTTCGGCCGATGGTTTGTTTGTTTTCGTCTTGGAACAATTGGATGTTCTTTTCCCAAATGTTGTAGATGCCCTTAAAGTCATAGCCCATTCCAATAGGTAGGGAAAGCGGGGTGACCTGTAAGCCCAATTTTTGTTCCACTTCGTCCATCAGGTCAAAGGCATCCTTTCCCTCTCGATCCAGTTTGTTGATAAAAACGATGATGGGAATTTTGCGCATTCGGCAGACCTCTACCAATTTTTCGGTTTGTTCTTCCACCCCTTTGGCCACGTCAATCACTACAATCACACTGTCCACTGCGGTGAGTGTTCGGAAGGTGTCCTCGGCAAAATCCTTGTGCCCGGGGGTGTCTAGAATATTTATTTTTTTGTTTTTATAGACAAAAGCCAAAACCGAAGTCGCCACAGAAATTCCACGTTGGCGTTCGATTTCCATAAAATCACTTGTGGCAGATTTTTTTATTTTGTTGGATTTCACCGCCCCGGCTTCTTGAATTGCTCCACCAAAAAGGAGCAGTTTTTCCGTCAGCGTAGTTTTTCCCGCATCCGGGTGAGAGATGATTCCAAAAGTTCGTCGGCGTTTTATTTCCTCTAAAAATCCCATAATAGCAATTTGTGCAAAAGTATTACAATTAATGCCCCGGAAGCAAACTAAAGGTGTAGGTTTTTGCAAAAATTATAGGTAATTTTAGCCTTGCAATGAAAGAAGAAAATGTAGTTTTAGTAGATTCCAATGACAACGCCATTGGACTAATGCCCAAGATGGAGGCGCACGAAAAAGGGGTATTACACCGTGCTTTTTCGGTCTTTATTCTCAATGCAAAAGGCGAGTTGATGTTACAGCAAAGAGCCGCCGAAAAATATCACTCTCCCAGCTTGTGGACCAATACTTGTTGCAGCCATCAACGCGATGGAGAAACCACCTTGGATGCCGGAAAACGCCGATTGCGAGAGGAGATGGGTCTAGAAATACCCTTACAATTTCTCTTTTCTTTTATCTATAAAGCGGATTTTGACAATGGTTTGACGGAACACGAGTTGGATCATGTGTTGTTAGGACAGTCCGAACAAGCTCCTCAAATCAACAAAGAAGAAGTGGGGGATTGGAAATGGATGTCGCTTCCTGCCATCGCAACAGATATGGAAGAAAATCCCCATCATTACACCGCATGGTTTAAAATCATTTTCAACCGTTTTAATCAGCATATCAACGCAAACCATTTATGACACAAGTTACCGTTAGTAGAAAAGCCCATTTTAACGCTGCCCATCGTTTGTATCGAAAAGATTGGTCGGACCAAAAGAACGAGGCTGTTTTTGGAAAATGTGCCAATCCGCATTATCACGGGCACAACTATGAACTGATTGTGCATGTTACTGGAGCAATCGATCCCGAAACGGGCTATGTGATGGATATGAAAGTATTAAAAGACTTGATTAAGTCGGAAGTGGAAGATTGTTTAGATCATAAAAATTTGAACGAAGAAGTCCCTGATTTTTTCGACTTGATTCCTTCCGCAGAAAATATTGCTGTAGTGATTCACAACAAACTGCAACCGCATATAGCGCCTTCCCACAAGCTTTCAATCACGCTCTACGAGACACCGCGCAATTTTGTAAACTATTCTGGGGAATGAGAATTAAAATTGGAGCAGCAGCTCCCCATTTCAAACTCAAAGATCAAGACGGGAATGAATTTGACAGCCACCAATGTATCGGTAAACAACCTTTAGTCCTTTTTTTCTATCCCAAAGATCACACCCCCGGATGTACGGCTGAAGTATGTAGTTTTAGAGATCATTACGAGGATTTTGAAGCCCATGGCGCCAAAGTGATTGGAGTCAGTAGTGATTCCGAAAAAAGCCACCATAAATTCTCTAAAAGACACCGCTTGCCCTTTCTCCTTTTGTCCGATCCCTCCAATACTGTTCATCGTTTATACAATGTATCCAGACAACTGTTTGGCTTGATTTCTAAACGCATTACCTTTATTATCAATGCCGAAGGGATAATTATTGAGATTCACGACAGCTTTATGGCAACTTCCCATATCAAGCAAAGTTTAAACGCCTTAAAATTGAAAAAAAATAATTAGAAATATATTTCTAAGAATCTTTGAAGATTATCAAAGTTTGATTATGTTTATTAAAGAAAAAACAAAACTACTTTTAAAATCATATTAAGTTACATAAAACGACCTTCAGAAAATGGCGAGTATAAAACAGTTAAAAAAAGACATTAATAACGAAATTGGTGAAATCATCGAAGATATTTATCACTGGGAACTTTCCAATCCGAAAGCAGATTTATCAAAGAGTGAACAATTGATCGATGAAGCCATTGAAGGCTTTGACAATTTGATTGCCAAAGTGAATGGAGTGAATGGAGAAGACCCTAAAAAACAATTTAAGGTCATTGAAAATGAAAAAGCAACCTTGATTAAATCACTTTTAGCCAAGATTGCGAAGCTTTAATCCTTAGCTTCTTCTTTTCTTCGTTCTTCCAAAAAATTCAAAAATTCTTTACCGTATTTTGAACCTTTTACTTCCGGTGTCATTTTGACGGCTATGGAGTCCAACAAACTCAGATTGGCGTCGTACACTTGAGTAAGTGCTAGGTAGGGCGCAATGTTTTCATCCGTATGGTTGGCTGCAAAATTGATGGTGTACAAATACCTTCTGCGCAGCAAATTATCCATCGCTTTTTGCAAGGAATCTACGCGTTCGTTTTGTTGGAGCTGTTGCGCTCGGAAAAACTTTTGCAGCAAATCAAGATTTTGGTCGTTAAATTTTCGATTGAAAGAAATATACTCCTGAAGTAATTCTTGATTTTTGGATCCTTTGATTGTCGCGCTGCTTTCAAACGTTTTTAGCAAGGTTTGTATTTCAATACGTCCCGGTTCTCCAAAAAATAATATCCGATCATTCAGACTGTCGCTGTCTTCTTTATTCAAGTACAGATAAAAAATCTCGGGAGTTTCTATAGTCGTAGAAAAACGAAATTCGGGGGTGCCGGAAATAATCGTAGAATCGATGTTCATGAGGATGCTGTCCTTCACTTTTTGAAGATAAAGGGTTCCTTTTCGTAAGCCATCAATTTTGCCGCTCACCTCCATAATTCCATCGCTTAAGGGCTTGGGAGTGTTTTCGCCACAGCGTATTAAAGTTGTTGCTAAAATAAATGAGAAGATTCCAATGCGTAAATAATTGTAATACATGTTTAGATATTTAACCAGTATGTTAATTTGAGATTAAAACTACGATATCTTGGAGTAAAAGTATCGACGGTAAGGTAATTATCGTTGTAAACAAAGTAAAAATCGGATAAAGGTGCAAAACGCCATTGGACTCTGGAGTTGATACCGAGATTGTCATTTTGCGAATTGAATTGTACATAGGTGGTCCAAAACAGTTTTTTTGTAAAGCTAAAATCCAATTTTGGACTGATCAGCCACAGCTGTGCTGAGGAATAGGGTTCGGGCAGTTGAATGTTGTTGTAGTTTAAAACAAAACTGGCGACAAAATAGGGTTGATAGCGCCAGTTGATCTCATTTTGCAACGAAAAGCGTTTCCCGTTATAAAAGGATCCCAACGTCATTTGACTTTGGAGGTTCAGTTTTTTTCTTCGATCGGAGCGCAAGGAAAGCTCAAACTCGGTGTAATTGTAGGTCACATCTGCGGGCAATAGTAGTCCTCCTTCCGTTTGGGTGGGATCAAACGCAGTGTCCAAAAATCGACACCAATTCTTGACGTCTAATTCCAGATTACTTTGATTCAAAAAACGAAACTGAACATTGGAATTCAACAATCGATCGGTGGTCAAGAAATCTCGAGAAGGTTTAAGAATTAATGCAAAATTCTCTTGGAATTCCATGCTGATGATTTTCTCGTTTTTGGGATAGATGCGGTAGGTGTAGTTGGGGTTGAATTTCATAAAGCCGGTTCTTCGATAAAACCCTAAATCAGACTTAAAATTTTCTCCTCCAAAGATGCCATAAAAGCGATAATTATGGTTTCTTGTATTGCGCTCAATCACCAGTCCAGAACTCAGGTCGTCTCCCTTAAATGTTGGGGTTTGAGATTTGTGTAAAAACAAACGTCCATTCCACTTACTGTCTGCAGAGGCCAAGTTGTATTCCAATCCCATTACACTGTTGGAGGTTTCACTCTCGTCAATAAAGTCATAGGCACCCGAAGTTCTTCGATCGATTAAAAAGAAGGCTACATTGGAACGATTAAAAACTTTTTGACGCAGTGTTAAAAGGGAATTGAAATTAGAGGCAATTTCGTTTTCCTCATCAGCTTCGGTCAATATGCTCATAAATCCAATCCGAAGATTTTTGTCAAGTTTTCCACTCAATCGAACGCCTGAAATAATTTTATTTTCAATGGTATTGCCCTCCAAATCTTTGGCGACTCCAATTCTTCTAGAGAAAAATGGGAGGGCATCCCGAACATTACCAAAATCAGAAAATAAATCACTGTTTTGGGTAAAAAACTGTCTTTTTTCGGGCAAGGAAATCTCAAAACGTGTCAAATTAACCACTTGATCATCCACTTCGACTTGAGAAAAATCGGGATTGATGGTCAAATCCACATTCAAAGAATTTCCGATGGGAATTTTCATGTCACCCCCCACTAAAAAAGTATTTTTTCTTCCCAGTGCGTCAAATTCAGTGGAGGTCAATCCATTGACATAGGGAATTAAGGAAAGCGGTACTTTGGGGTTAACCAATGGTTTTTCAAAATTCAAATCTCCCATAAAGGCCAAATTGCCAATGACTAAATTTTGAGGGGTTTTGATCCAAGTAGAATGTTCGTTGCCTTCCGTATTTCTTCGGGTAATATTAAAGCGCCACCGTCGGGTTCCTTTTTCATAATTCACCGACTGAAAAGGGATTTTAAACTCTGCCATAAAATAACCCTCGTGTATGGTGGTTTCCACATCCCATCGCGTATCCCAGGAATAGTTGCGATCGGTTCTATAATTGTTATTACCCCCGGAAATCAAACCCTCGGCTTTTACACCCATAGGGTTGGTCGAAAAAGAAAAGGCATTGGTGGCATCGTTGAACGTATCAAAAAACAGCGTCAAATAATCCGTATTAAAATCAAAATCCCGTTTTAAAGAAGGAATTAAAAAACGATTGCCGTTGGTATAGGCCTTTACCAGAATATAAAGATTTTCATCGTCCATCAAAACTTTATATTCTGTTTGTTTTCGAGCTTGGATTGAGTCGGTGGGACGCCACTGCCAAAACGAAGTAGTGGGAGCGACACTTTCCCAAACCGTTTCTTTATCTGCTCCGTCAATATTGATGGGGGAAGAGGTGTGTTTAACAAAGAGTGCGGGGGTTTCTTGGCTAATCACAGAGGAAGAAAGGATCAAAAACAGGATCAAATAAGAATATTTGAACATCATACTTTATAGTAATTTCGAGCAAATGTAATGTAAAATCCCTGTTTTGTTTAGACGATTTTTCGGAAAGTCAAATTAATTCTTGAAGCCATCGGACGTTTTGTTTTTGCAATTTGATGTTTCCAATGGTGTTGCATCGCTCCCTCCATAATGAGTAAACTGCCGTGTTCCAGCAACAGTTTATGTCGTTCTTCTTTCAGGCGATGGTGTTTTAAATGAAAAAAACGTTCTGCCCCTAAGCTCAAAGAAGCAATCACCGGATTGATTCCCAATTCTTTTTCATCGTCTGCATGCCAGCCATTACTATCTTGGCCATCTCTGTAAAGATTCAGAAGAACCGATGTAAAAGTAGTGGCACAAACGGATTCAATCTGCTGTTGAATGTCTTTTAAAAGAGGCGTCATTGGATGCGGGTGCATTTGTATCCCCGAATATGAATAGGGTCGATCATTAATGGCATAGAGTGCAGTCAATCGGGGTTGTAGATAGGTTTTTCCAAACAAGGTGATCGGATCTTGTTGCCAAGCGATGTTTTCCAACAAGGATTCAAAGAGGTGTGTAGCCTTTTGCGGAGCATAAAAACTTGGAAAATACCGAAACTGCCCGTCGGGTAGGAGCTTTACTATTTCATCCGAAAAAAGAGATTGCTTTTCCAACACGATGGGAAGTTAAAAAAAAACCGGCCTTTTGGAGCGGTTTCATTATTATTTTATCAATTCTATGCTTCGCTGAATAAACTGTGTCAAAGCTTCTCCCTTCAAAAGATTCTGCGATAATCGTGCAAGATCTAAAGCCTGATGGATCAATCGATCTCGTTTTTTGGCAGTTTTACAGTGTAAAATTTCACTCACCAAAGGATGATTCGTGTTCACTAGTAAGGAATACATATCCGGTAGATTGCCCATCATTCCTCCACCAGTTTGCTGCATCTCTTTCATTCGTCGCATAAACTCGGGTTGGGTGAGCGTAAAGGGTAAACTGTCGCTGTCCATGGCTTCCAACTGAACCGTATAGCCGGTGTCGGCAATGGCGGTTTCTATAAAGGGTTTAAGCGTTTCTTTTTCTTCATCGCTGAGTTTGGAAATCGTGTTTTCCTCTTTCTTGATCAGATTTTCAATGGCGTCACCATCCACACGAGCAAAGGAAACTTTTTCTTTTGCTCCTTCCAATTTTTGAATTAAGTGTCCAATAATCGGAGAGTCTAGCAGAAGTACAGTATAGCCTTTATTTTCTGCCTGTTTGATATAACTGTGCTGGGCTTCTGCATCAGAAGTATAAAGGATGACAAATTTTCCATCCTTGTCGGTGTGAAGTGCTTTCAATTGCTCTTCCAATTCTTCATAGGCGTAAAAAGCTCCTTGGGTAGTGGGATAAAGAGCGAATTTTTCTGCCTTTTCAAAGAATTTGTCTTCACTCAACATTCCATATTCAATCACCACTTTGATGTCGTTCCATTTGGATTCAAATCCGGCACGGTCTTTTTTGAATAAACCACTCAATTTATCCGCTACTTTACGAGTGATGTAATTGCTTATTTTTTTCACCGCACCATCCGCTTGAAGATAACTTCTAGAAACGTTCAAAGGAATGTCGGGGGAGTCAATCACCCCTCTGAGCAGCGTCAAGAACTCGGGAACGATGCCTTCTACATTATCGGTAACAAATACCTGATTTTGATAAAGTTGAATGCGATCTTTTTGAATGTTTAGATCGTTTTTCAATTTGGGGAAATATAAAATCCCAGTCAAATTAAAGGGATAATCCACATTCAAATGGATATTGAACAACGGCTCTTCAAATTGCATGGGATATAATTCTCGATAAAAAGATTGATAATCTTTTTCTTCCAAATCAGCTGGTTTTTTAGTCCAAGCCGGATTGCTGTTGTTAATGATGTTGGGAACGGTGATGGTTTCCGGTTTAGCATCCTTGTCTGCATCTTCGGGCAAGGGTAGGGATTCTTCTCGAGTTCCAAACTGGATGGGAATCGGCATGAACTTATTGTACTTTTGCAATAGTTCACGGATACGACTTTCTTCCAAAAATTCCTTAGAATCCTTATCGATATGGAGAATGATTTCAGTACCTCGGTCTTGTTTATCGGACAGCTCGAGGCTGTATTCCGGAGAACCGTCACACACCCAATGTGCGGCGGGGACATCCTGATGGGACTTGGTGATGATTTCTACTTTTTCGGAGACCATAAAGGCAGAATAGAATCCCAAACCAAAATGACCAATGATACCGCTGTCTTTTGCCGTGTCTTTGTATTGCTCTAGAAATTCTTCAGCCCCAGAAAAGGCCACTTCATTGATATACTTTTGCACCTCTTCTTGGGACATCCCTAATCCTTTGTCAATGATATGAAGGGTTTTGGCTTTCTTGTCGGCTTTTATTTCAATGGTTAAATCGCCTAAATCACCTTTAATTTCACCAATGCTACTCAAGTGCTTTAGCTTAGACGTGGCGTCTGTGGCGTTGGAGATCAGCTCTCTTAAAAAAATTTCGTGATCACTATATAAAAACTTTTTGATCAGTGGGAAAATGTTTTCTACTGCTACATTAATTTTTCCTGTACTCATTTTAAATTTTGTTTAATGGTGGTAGCCATAGTCAAAAAAAATACCAATTCGATTAATGCTGCCAAGATGACACAATTATTTTGTTTAAATAATTCTTTAAAAAGATAAACATTCTTAACTTTGAGGCCAAAGAGAGAACCATGGGAGCATCCGAGAAAAAAATGAAAGAAAAAATACTTTCCGCCTATTATGAGGCTGTTTTAGAACATGAAATGGAACCAAAGTCGGTCTATAAATTCTGTAAAGAAAACAAGTTGCAAGAAGCTGATTTTTACACCCATTTTGCTTCCATGGAAGCCATTAAGGAGACGATATTTAAAGGCTATTTTGACAATACCTATGAGTTGATTTCCAAGGCAGCGGATTTTGAAACCGCCACCCCAAAACACAAGCTGCTTTCCTTTTATTATACCTTTTTTGAAGTACTGCTATTAAACAGAAGCTATGTGTTGTACACCCTAAAAACACAGTCCCCACGTATGGATCAATGGGTGGTGTTGAAAGGCTTGCGAACCGTTTTTAAAGAATTTGCTACCACCTTGATCATGGAGGGCAATCAAAATAAACGTTCCTCAAAATTCTCCCAAAATTCCGAAAAAATCTTTTCCGAAGGGGCTTGGATACAATTGATTTTCCTGATCAAATTTTGGTTGGACGATACCTCACCGGGCTTTGAAAAAACGGATGTAGCCATTGAAAAGTCGGTTCAAACGGCCTTTGATTTATTTGATACCACACCCTTAAACTCCCTGTTGGATTTCGGTAAATTTTTGTGGAAAGAAAAAACTTCATCCTATTGAAAACACTCGACACAATTCCTACCCACAAGATTGCCCGTGCGGGAAAACTAGTGGAAACGGGTATTAAGGTGGGGGGAAACTATCTTAAATATTATGGAGATAAAATCATCCATGGAGATTCCGGAACCTCAAAATTAGACCGCAACAATGCCAAGGATATTTACGATGGCTTAAAACAGCTTAAAGGAAGCGCGTTGAAGGTTGCTCAAATGCTCAGCATGGAGAAAAATTTGCTGCCACAAGCCTATGTGGAGCAGTTCAGTTTGTCTCAATTTTCTGTACCTCCTTTGTCAGGTCCCTTAGTAAAAAAAATCATCCGAAAAAATTTCGGACGCAATCCCGAAGACCTATTCGATACCTTTGTCACGGAGTCGGTTAATGCTGCCAGTATTGGTCAGGTGCATCAGGCATCAAAGAATGGAAAAAAACTGGCGGTAAAAATTCAATACCCCGGTGTCGCCGACAGTATTGGTTCTGATTTGGCGTTGGTAAAGCCCTTTGCCTATCGGATGCTCAATTTGAAAGGAAATGAAACCGAAAAGTATTTTCGCGAAGTGGAAGAAAAATTAATGGAGGAAACGGACTATGTTAATGAATTAAAAAACAGTCAATCCATAGCCCAAGCATGCCAGCATCTTCCCGGCATGCTATTCCCTAATTATTATGCCGAGTGGAGCTGTGAAAAAGTGATTACCATGGATTGGATGGAAGGCCAGCACTTATCGGAATTTGTTCAGTCCAAAGACTATGACACTGAAATAGGAGCTCAAGTCGGTCAGCATTTGTGGGATTTTTATATGTATCAAATTCACCATCTTAGAAAGGTTCAGGCCGATCCACATCCCGGAAATTTTTTAATCGATCAAGAATATCGGTTGGTCGCCATTGATTTTGGGTGTATCAAAGAAGTTCCGGAGGATTTTTACCATCCGTATTTTGAGCTTTCCAAATTAGAAAATCTAAATAATCCTAAAAAATTCAAGGCTTTATTGGAACAGTTGGAGATTCTATTGCCGAACGACAGTGTAGCGGAAATTGATTTTTTCACAACACTCTTTCTGGATATGATGCGGCTCTTTACCCAACCCTTCCACACTGCCGATTTTGATTTTTCCGATCCTGAATTTTGGGAAGCGATCACCAATTTATCAAAAACGTTTGCAGAAAATCCAGCACTCAAAAAATTAAACGGGAGTAGGGGATCCAAACATTTTATATATATCAATCGAACTTTTTTCGGACTCTATCACCTTTTGCATGATCTCGGTGCCAAAGTCAAAATAGACAATTATTTAAACTTTGTATAAAGAATAAAGTGGCATTGAAAGTTCCATAAACGATCTCTAATTTTTCATTGGATAAGCCATTAATTTTAACTAATTTACTTGCTGCTAAACCAAATTCATGTACAATTCAAAAATCATCGGCTTGGGAAAATACGTCCCTGAAAATATTGTCACCAACGCCGACTTGGAAAAAAAAATTGACACATCCGATGCCTGGATACAAGAGCGCACTGGAGTAAAAGAACGGCGTCAT
This sequence comes from Flavobacteriaceae bacterium, assembly GCA_018699935.1. Taxonomy (GTDB): domain Bacteria; phylum Bacteroidota; class Bacteroidia; order Flavobacteriales; family Flavobacteriaceae; genus MS024-2A. Next base: position 24,885 of record JABISF010000013.1, read on the forward strand.
GTGGTAAAAGGCGACGGAAACACCACTGCCACGATGGCGTACAAGGCCTCAAAAATTGCCTTGGAACGAGCGCAGATAAAACCCGAGGAGTTAGATCTTATCTTGATGGCCACGCTCAGTCCGGATTATTATTTTCCCGGTTCAGGGGTTTTGGTGCAAACCCTTTTGGGGATTGCAGAATGCCCTGCGATGGACATTCGTATGCAGTGTTCGGGCTTTGTCTATGCGGTTGCCACCGCCGATCAATTTATTAAAACGGGCATGTACAAAAATGTATTGGTCATCGGGGCAGAGCAACAGTCTGGGGGTTTGGACATGACCACCCGCGGGCGTAATATTTCTGTAATTTTTGGGGATGGTGCCGGAGCGGTTGTGATGACCCGTGCAGAAAACAATTCTGTGGGGGTGCTTTCCAGCCATTTGCATTCCGATGGTGAGCATGCCAAAGAACTCTCCTTGATTGGACCTAACACCAACCGTTGGGTACACGAAATCATGGCTGAAAACGATCCGGAGGACATTTCCTACTATCCTTATATGAATGGACAATTTGTGTTTAAGCACGCCATCACTCGTTTTGCAGAGGTGATTCAAGAAGGCTTGGATGCTACGGGCTGGAAAAAAGAAGAAATCGGAATTTTAATCCCCCATCAAGCCAACCTGCGGATTGCTCAAATGGTTCAAAGAAAATTTCAATTGTCCGATGCACAGGTCTTTAACAATATTGAACGGTATGGCAACACCACCGCAGCCTCCATACCGATTGCCCTCACCGAAGCTTGGGAAGAAGGCAAGATCGTTTCGGGAACCAAAGTCGTATTGGCGGCTTTTGGAAGTGGATTTACTTGGGGAGCGATCATGATCCAATGGTAGAGGAGGCAAGGTTTACGACTTTGGTTTTGGGGGCATCCCTCCATCCCGATCGCTATTCTTTTAGAGCTGTTTCCCTCTTGAAATCCAGCGGTTTTAAGGTAGTCGCTATGGGAGTAACTGAGGGTACCATTGATGGAATTCCCATTCAAACTCCTTTTACTCCGCTACAAAATATTCATACCGTCACTTTGTATTTAAACGCGAAACGACAGGAAGCCTATTTTGATTTTATTATACAACTAAAACCCAAACGAGTACTCTTCAATCCGGGAACAGAAAATGCTGCTTTTGCGCAACTGTTAGATCAAGCGCATATTCCATGGGAGAATGCTTGTACTTTGGTGCTACTTGCTACGGATCAATACCAGCCCAATAAAGGTGAGTAGACCGTTTAAAGGCAACAGCTCATACCCCAGTTGATAGCCCCCAATCAGCTCTGGATTGATATTCCCGATTAGGGTGGTAATACCCACTGCAGCAAACAGAACAAACCAAACATAGCGATCCTTAATGGCGTACGAAGTAAAAATACTGAAGGAAAACAATCCCAACAAGGGGCCGTAGGTATAGCCAGCGACCGTCAGTAGTCCATCGATTACATTTCGATCCAAGACATGCTTAAAAATAATAACCACCACGATGAGCAAAAGACTCATGCCAACATGGGTAATTTTGCGGATGCGTTTTTGAGAACCGACCGCCTTTTTTTCAATCTCCAAAAAGTCGATACAAAAAGAAGTGGTTAATGAAGTAAGAGCACTATCGGCACTGCTGTAGGCAGCGGCAATAAGCCCCAAAATAAAAGTAATCGCTACCGCAATTCCTAAATTTCCCTCCAAAGCAATTTTAGGGAAAAGCAAATCTGTTTTGGGTTTACCATCCATCAGCGGCATGCTAATTCCTTGTTGGTCGGCATAAATAAAAAGTAGCGCCCCCAAAAGCAAAAATAAGCCCGTCACAAAAGTGAGTACAAAACTGAATACTTTCATGTTCTTTTGCGCTTCTTTGAGGTTTTTGCAGGTCAAGTTTTTTTGCATCATGTCTTGATCCAGTCCGGTCATACAAATGGTGATAAAGGCACCCCCAATAAACGATTTGATAAAGTGATTTCGGGTTAAAAAAGAATCGGTAACAAAAACATCGCTATAGGATTTTAATTCATTGGATTGCAGAAATTCCAGCAAACTCCAATCCAAGGCCGTCAGGATATACCCGATGGACAAAACAACAGCCACAATCATCAAAAGCGTTTGCAAAGTATCTGTCCAAACGATGGTTTTGATACCTCCTTTTTGAGTGTAAATCCAAATAAGGACGATGGAAAGTATGACCGTAATCTCAAAAGGAACTTGCCAAGCATCAAAAATAAATTGTTGCAGCACAATGGCGACGAGAAAAAGGCGGAAGGAGGCTCCCAAAACTCGTGAAACAAAAAAGAAAAAAGCCCCCGCGCGATGACTTTGAACTCCCAAACGCGTGTTTAAATATTCGTAAATAGAGGTGACATTGTTTTTGTAATAAACAGGCATGAGTATAGAGGCCACGACAAAATAACCTGCCAAATAGCCCAAAACCACTTGGAAATAGGAGAATTGGGAGTCTGCTACCCAACCCGGAACAGAAATAAAGGTCACCCCGGACAGCGAGGTTCCCACCATGCCAAAAGCCACCAAATACCAGGGGGCATTGCGATTGGCTTTAAAAAAAACTTCGTTGGAATCTTCTTTTCCAGTAAAACGGGCAATTGTAAAAAGGACTAAAAAATAGCCGACAATCAACGCTAGAATAAATTCGGGAGAGATCATAATTATTTAATAGAAGATAAAGGTACAAAACTAAGAGCTACCCTTTATTTTATAAATTTGCACATGGATTTTTCTTCAAAATTACTGGAAAACGCAGTGAATGCCATTGCTCAACTGCCCGGAATCGGGAAACGAACAGCCCTTCGCTTGGCTTTGCATTTATTAAAACAACCGACGGATCGGGTAGAAAATCTGGCAAAAGCACTCACCGACTTGCGCCAAAACATCATTTTTTGTGATCGTTGTCACAATCTTTCGGACACTTCCATTTGCCAAATTTGTGCAAATCCCAAACGCAATGACGCCTTGCTTTGTGTAGTTGAAGACATACGCGATGTAATGGCCATAGAAAACACCGGGCAATTTCAAGGGCGTTATCATGTGTTGGGAGGAATTATTTCACCCATGGACGGGGTGGGGCCGCAGGATTTAAACTTAGATTCCCTGCTAGAAAAAGTAAAATCAGGTGTTTTGGAGGAAATCATTTTTGCTTTGAGTGCCACTATGGAAGCTGATACCACAAATTTTTATATTCACAAGTTGGTAGCTCCTTATGCCATTAAAACATCTACCATCGCTCGGGGGATTCCTGTGGGAGATGAATTGGAATATACCGACGAAGTAACCTTGGGAAGAAGCATCTTGGCGAGAATCCCCTTTGAAGATTCGATTTCAAAAATGTAAACAGATTTTTAGCGATCGCCCTGAAATATGATGAGAACCCCATTAAATTTTGATACTTTTGCACAAGAATACAAGCTATGGGACACTTCTTTTTGAAATTACCGAAAATGGGCGAAAGTGTAGCCGAAGCTACGGTTACTAAATGGTTGAAAGAAATTGGTGAAACCGTCGAAATGGACGATTCCATTGTGGAAATCGCCACCGACAAAGTGGACACCGATGTTCCCTGCGAAGTGGAAGGTATCCTCATCGAAAAACGTTTTGAAGAAAATCAAGTGGTAGCTGTCGGGGAAGTGTTGGCGGTTATCGAAACCCAACAAGACATTCCCGATCAGCATGTTGATGCAGCACCCATTTTAGAAAAAAAACCGGAGCCAGCACCTGCTGAAACAGCTCCCCAGCCAGCATCCATAATAGAGGAAGTAGAACCCGCAACTGCTCAAATTGCCAATGACATCATAGAGCATATTACCACTGTAAAAGCGACAACACTTGCCCCTGTAAATTCTTCCGATCGTTTTTATTCTCCGCTCGTAAAAAATATTGCACAAAAAGAAGGGGTCACTGCAGCAGAATTGGATGCCATCCCGGGTACGGGCAAGGACCAACGCCTGACCAAAAACGACTTGTTGGCATACCTCCAACAAAGAGGGCAAGCCCCTGAACCCGCTACTCCAAAGGCTGCTCCAATTCAAAACAGTAACAGGTCGGAAAGTGCTCCTGCAATAACAGCTGTAAAAGAAACTACAGCGGCGCGGACAGATCAATGGGTGGAAATGAGTCGCATGGAAAAATTGATAGCCGGACATATGAAATCCAGCTTGGAGGTTTCTGCCCATGTGCAATCGTTTATTGAAGCCGACGTCACCGAAATTTGGGATTGGCGTGAAAAAGTCAAGACCGACTTTCAAAAGCGCACCGGTGAAAAGTTAACTTTCACCCCCTTGTTCATGCATGCTATTATTCAGGCATTACATGATTTTCCACAATTGAACAGCAGTATAGAAGGCGACCATATTCACCTTAAAAAAGAAATTAATTTAGGAATGGCGACCGCCTTACCCGATGGCAATCTTATTGTCCCGGTCATTAAAAACGCGGATCACTTAAATATTATTGGATTGGCAAAAGCAGTGAACGACCTCGCTGCTCGAGCCCGAACCAACAGTTTGTTGCCCGACGAAGTACAAAACGGCACTTATACCATGACCAATATTGGAAACTTTGGTTCGATCATGGGAACGCCCATCATCAATCAACCTCAGGTGGGAATTATTGCCATTGGTGCGATTCGAAAATTACCGTCTGTGATAGAAACTCCGGAAGGCGATTTTATCGGAATTCGAAAAAAAGTGATCTTATCACACAGTTATGACCACAGAATCATCAATGGCGCTACAGGTGGTTTATTTGTAAAACGCGTTGCCGAAAATCTTGAAAATTGGGCTGTAAAATTGCCCTACTAAAACCTATTCATGGCCTTACATTTAACCCGTCCCCTGTGTTTTTTTGATCTTGAAACTACGGGCGTAGACATTTCTAAAGATCGTATCGTTGAAATGGCGGTACTCAAATTACAAACCGATGGCACTAAAGAGGCCCAAACGTGGCGGATCAATCCTGAGCGTCCCATTCCTGCCGAGGCTGCTGCTGTGCACGGAATTACGGATGCGATGGTGGCCGATGAACCCACCTTCAAAGAGGCGTCCAAAGAAATTTACGGCTTTATAAAAAACGCGGATTTGGCAGGTTTTAATTCGGATCGATTTGACATTCCACTATTGGTTGAGGAATTGTTGCGGGCGGAGGTTGATTTTGATTTCAAAAATATGAAAACGATAGACGTACAAACCATTTTCCACAAAATGGAGGCACGCACTCTTACTGCCGCTTTAAAATTTTATTGTAACACCGAATTGGTAGATGCCCACGCTGCCTCAGCCGACACCCAAGCCACCCATGATGTATTGATGGCACAATTGGAACGGTATACCCATTTGGAGCCCAATGTGGCGTTTTTAAACGAGTTTTCTACCCGTAGAAAAACGGCCGATTTTGCAGGTTTTGTCGTTTATAACAAGGCGGGTGAAGAGTGTTTTGGTTTTGGGAAGCACAAAGGCAAAAAGGTTGTCGATGTTTTGAATACGGAACCGGGCTATTTCGGTTGGGTTTTGAATGCTGACTTTCCGCGCTACACCAAAAAGATATTGACAGAAATCCGTTTACGCGCCATCAATACTAAAAACAGCTAGTTTTGAAAATCATTTGTGTGGGTCGGAATTACAGTTCGCACATAGACGAGCTGAAAAATGAAAAGCCGCAACAACCTGTGCTTTTTATAAAACCTGACACGGCACTGATTCAACGAAATCAACCTTTTTTCATCCCACATTTTACGAGCGAAATTCATTATGAAGTGGAGCTTTTGGTGCGGATTCATCGTTTGGGAAAACATATTCAACCCAAATTTGCCCACAAATATTACAACGACATCGCCCTTGGAATTGATTTTACGGCACGCGCCATGCAGACGGCTTTGAAAGAAAAAGGGCTGCCTTGGGAAAAGGCAAAGGCCTTTGATGGGTCGGCTTTAGTGAGCGATTGGCTTCCCAAAACACGATTTGAAGATTTGAACCACTTGAATTTTAGTTTGGAAAAAAATGGCACGCCCGTACAGTCAGGCAATACTTCTCAAATGTTGTGGGATATCGATCATTTGATCGCACATGTTTCTGAATTTTTTACCTTAAAAATCGGGGACATTATTTTCACCGGAACACCAGCCGGTGTGGGTGCTGTAAGCCCGGGAGACACCCTAACCGGATTTATAGAAGGGCAACAACAATTTTCAGTTAAAATCAAATGAAAGCAGAGCTCCTCACCATTGGCGATGAAATCCTGATCGGTCAAATTGTCAACACCAACGCTGTTTTTTTGGCGAAAGCTTTAAATAAAATCGGTATCGAAGTGGTGCAAATCACCAGCATATCCGATTCCAAAGAAGCTATTATTGCAGCTCTGGAAGCTGCCAAAACCCGTGCAGATATAATTTTGATGACTGGAGGATTGGGGCCTACCAAAGACGACCTCACCAAGCATACCCTCTGCAGCTATTTCGATGATGTTTTAGTAAAAAATACAACTGTTTTGGCGCGTATTGAAGAAATGTTTGCCAAATACGTACAAACTCCCATTAATGACGAAAACCGCAAACAAGCGCTATTACCTTCCAAAGCAAGAATATTAGAGAATCTTCACGGGACTGCATCAGGGATGTGGTTTGAAAAAGAGGGGACTGTTTTTATTTCCTTACCCGGTGTTCCTTTTGAGATGAAGGCATTAATGACGCATCAAGTGATTCCCGCCTTAAAATCGCATTTTAAACGCCCCTATATTCTTCATAAAACAGTGCTGACTCATGGCTTGGGTGAAAGTGCCATTGCAGAACGCATCCAAGATTGGGAAGCGGCTTTACCCGCTGCTATTAAAATGGCTTACCTCCCTAATTTGGGCAGGGTGCGCTTACGCCTTTCCAGCAAAGGCAATGACGAAAACGAATTAAAAGCACAAATCGATGCGCAAATTGAAGCATTGCTCCCCCTAATTAGCGAGATTGTGGTAGGTTTTGAGGAGGATGCCAGTATAGAGGAGCAGTTACAAGCACAATTCATCAAAAAACAACGCACCTTGGCTTTGGCAGAAAGTTGTACTGGAGGAGCTATAGCGGCTCGTTTGTCTGCCCTACCGGGAGCATCAAAATATTTTAAAGGGAGTGCGGTCGTCTATCACACCCAAAGTAAAACGCAACTTTTGGGAGTGCCCGAGGCTTTGATTCAGGAGCATACGGTGGTCAGCAAAGAAGTTGCCGAATCCATGGCCGTGCAGGTGCGACAAAAATTTCAATCGCATATTGGGGTTTCCACCACTGGAAATGCAGGACCCACTCGTGGGGATTCTCCCGCCAAATTGGGTACGGTTTGGATTGCGATTGCAACTGAAAAGGGAGTGCAAAGCCACCATTTTTTGTTTGGCAAGCATCGGGAACGGGTGGTGGAAAAAGCCGTGAGTAAAGTTTTTGAACTTTTAATGAAAGAGGATCTCTTTTAAAGTAAAATATCTGCGCATTGGGTGCTTTATTTTAGGTCATTTTTCCATTTCTATAAAAGCCCTTTTATTTTTTTAAAAAACTATTTTGTTACTGTCAAAAAAACAGTAAATTTGCAGCCACATTATAAAAAAGACACCATGTCAAAAGTTTGTGAAATAAGCGGAAAACGCGTCATGTTTGGAAACAATGTTTCTCACGCCTTAAACCGTACCAAACGTCGCTTCGATGCGAACATCATAAAAAAACGTTTTTTCATTCCTGAAGAAGGAAAATGGATTACGTTACAAATTTCAACGGCAACGTTAAAAACAATCAACAAAAAAGGCATTAGTGCAGTTTTGAAAGAAGCCCGCGCTAAAGGTCACTTCAAAGGATAATCAGATGGCAAAGAAAGGCAATCGCATACAAGTTATTTTAGAATGTACCGAGCACAAAGAGTCTGGTCTTCCTGGAACTTCTCGTTATATTACGACCAAGAACAAAAAAAATACGCCTGAGCGTATGGAAATTAAAAAATTTAACCCCATTCTTAAGCGAATGACGGTTCACAAAGAAATAAAATAAGTCATGGCAAAGAAATCAGTAGCAAGTTTACAAACCGGATCTAAGCGACTCACGAAAGCCATCAAGATGGTGAAAAAAGAGGGAAGCAATTCCTATAGTTTTGTGGAAACCATCATCAATCCAGAACAGGTTAATGATTGGATGAGCAAACAATAAAGTGCGCTCCCTATATAAAAAATAAAAAGCTACTTTTAGGGTAGCTTTTTTTATGCATTCGTTTTATGGGAAAATTAAGATCGTTTTTTTCAAGTACAGACAAGGAAAAGTTAGCTTCCGGTTTGGCCAATACCAAGAAATCTTTCTTTTCGAAGTTAGGAACTGCGGTTGCTGGGAAATCCAAAATTGACGATGACGTTCTGGACGAATTGGAGGGAATCTTAATCGAGTCCGATGTGGGAGTGAATACCACTCTTAAAATTATCAAAGCCCTAGAAGAACGGATTGCGAAAGAAAAATACTTGGGTACCGAGGCACTTGTTGCTTTGATGCGAGAGGAAATTGAGAATTTGTTATACGATCCCCAAGCCTCTGAAACCACTTTTGATTTTGATCAGCCACTTCCCAAACACCCTTATGTAATTATGGTAGTGGGGGTGAATGGCGTGGGAAAAACCACCACGATTGGAAAGCTCGCACACCGTTTTAAACAAGGCGGAAAAAAAGTGATTTTAGGCGCAGCTGATACTTTTCGAGCGGGTGCCATAGACCAACTACAAATATGGGCCGATCGCGTTGCTGTACCTTTGGTACGTCAAGAAATGGGCAGTGACCCTGCAGCAGTGGCCTATGACACGGTTGCGTCAGCCAAAGCGCAAGGAGCCGATGTGGTCATCATTGATACCGCTGGTCGTTTGCACAATAAAGTCAATTTGATGAATGAATTGACGAAAGTAAAACGGGTGATGGCGAAAGTCTATTCCGATGCTCCGCATGAAATTCTGCTGGTCGTGGATGGATCAACGGGACAAAATGCTTTTGAACAAGCCAAACAATTTACGGCCGCCACCGAAGTGAATGCATTGGCGATTACGAAATTGGATGGAACCGCAAAAGGAGGGGTGCTCTTGGGCATTTCCGATCAGTTTCAGATTCCAGTGAAATACATTGGAGTAGGAGAGGGGATAGAAGACCTTCAGCTTTTTGATAAAGGTGCTTTTATAGCCACTTTGTTCGATACCTCAAAATAAATTTTGGAAATGGGAAAAATTTCGAGACGTATTTTTACTGCCCTCCTATTTCTAGGGGCTTTGTATTTGATGGGACCTCGAGTAGAACGACCCGAATTGGAACGCATTTTTCCGGAAGTGCCAACGGACTTAAACGAGTTGGCTGCCTGGGTCAATACCAATGAAACCTCCTTGGGCAATGTTCGTGAGGGAAATGCCTCACAGATTTATTTTAATGATTCTATTCCTCAAAAAACGCCCTATAGCGTCATCTATTTTCATGGATTTACTGCAGCTCCCATGGAAGGGGCTCCCGTTCATCGTGACCTAGCCAAGGCGATCGGCGCGAACTTATATGTGCCCAGACTTTACGGTCATGGATTGGAAGAGGAAGAGCCGATGTTGGATTTTGACAACGATAAGTATTGGAAGAGTGCTTTGGAAGCCCTGCAGATCGGAAAACATTTGGGTGAAAAAGTGATTCTTTTAGCCACCTCTCACGGGGGAACACTCGCTTTGAGTTTGGGGGATGATCCTGATGTGGTAGCCTTAGCATTATATTCTCCTAATATTGCTGTTTTTGACCCTACCTCTAAAATGTTATCTAAACCTTGGGGGTTGCAAATTGCGCGCTTGGTGAAAGGCGGAAAATACCATTATATGTATCAACCGAGCGAAGAGAAAAAATTATATTGGACGACCAAAGTACGTTTGGAAGCCCTTACTCATATGCAGAAATTTTTGGATGTTCAAATGCGTCCCAAAACCTTTGAAAAAGTTAAGGTTCCTGTGTTTTTGGGATATTATTACAAAAACGATTCTTTACAAGACCAAGTGGTTTCTGTTCCTGCGATGCTTAAAATGTTTGATCAATTGGGAACTCCAGATTCATTAAAAACAAAACAAGCTTTTCCGGAAACGGGGGATCATGTCATGACTTCTTATATTACAACTTCAAAGTATGATCAGATTACACAAGCTACGCTGGTTTTTTTACAACAACATTTAGGTTTATAACCGCTTCGAAACTCTTTTATGCGAACAAAATCCACAACCAAAAACACGATTAATGTAATCACCTTGGGCTGCTCCAAAAACGTCTACGATTCCGAAGTCCTCATGGGACAGCTAAGAGCCAATAACAAGAAAGTGGTGCATCAAGAAGAAGGAAATATAGTGGTCATCAACACCTGTGGTTTTATTGATAATGCAAAAGAAGAATCAGTGAATACGATATTGGAGCAGATTCAAAATAAGGAAGATGGAAAGGTGGATAAGGTTTTTGTCACCGGCTGTTTGAGCGAACGTTACAAACCCGATTTGCAAAAAGAAATTCCTCAAGTGGATGAATATTTTGGCACCACGGATTTGCCGCTACTCTTGAAAGCCTTGGGTGCGGATTACAAACATGAATTGGTGGGTGAACGATTGTTGACCACGCCCAAACATTTTGCCTATTTAAAAATTGCGGAGGGTTGTGACCGTCCCTGTTCGTTTTGCGCCATCCCTTTGATGCGCGGTAAACACCGTTCTATGCCCATAGAGGATTTGGTTAAGCAAGCCAAAGAACTCGCCAAACAAGGCGTCAGAGAATTGATTCTTATTGCACAAGATTTGACCTATTACGGTTTGGATTTATATAAAGAACGCAGACTTGCCGATTTGCTCAAGGCCCTAGCGGCTGTAGAGGGAATTGCTTGGATTCGTTTGCATTATGCTTTTCCAACGGGCTTCCCCAAAGATGTTTTGGAGGTAATGAAGAACGAACCCAAAATTTGTAATTATTTAGACATCCCTTTACAGCACATTGCCGATCCGATTTTGAAATCCATGCGAAGAGGTACCACAGAAGCCAAAACAACGGCACTGATAAAAGAATTTAGAGCAACCGTCCCGGAAATGGTGATCAGAACCACCTTAATTGTGGGCTATCCCGGAGAAACGGAAGCGGATTTTGAAACCCTAAAAAATTGGGTGACTGCCATGCGTTTTGAACGTTTGGGCTGCTTTACCTACAGTCACGAAGAAAACACCCACGCCTTTCAACTGGAGGACAATGTGCCTGAAATGGTCAAACAAGAACGCGCGAATGCCATTATGGAAATTCAATCGCAAATTTCCTGGGAACACAACCAAAACTGCGTTGGAAAAACATTTTCTTGTTTAATCGACCGAAAAGAAGGAGCACATTATATTGGACGCACCTTTATGGATTCTCCCGATGTGGACAACGAAGTGCGCATTGATGCTAAAGAATATTATCTAAAACAAGGGGAATTTGTAAATCTGAAAATTACGGAAGCCACCGATTACGATTTGGTAGGTGTGCCGGTTTAGCGGACAGCTGTTTTTGCATCTTTTTCACTGATAAGTATTAGCTTGGGTAGTTCACTAAGGTCGTATTGATAGAGTTTTCCTTCCCCAATCACCACCGCCGAAGGATAATTTAAAATGACATCATAAGCAAAAGGTATCGGATAGGTTTCCAACACTTTAGGTTGATTTCGGTCACTGACATCCACTACTTTGATCCCAGCTGTGCCATCACACACTAAAACATGGTCACCATAAACAGCCAATCCATGAGGGTTAAAAAGCAACTGACGTCCCACCACTTTGAGTTCTTGAGGATTGTCGATGCGGATGATTTGTAATTCATTGTCGGTGGTAAAACAATTGGTGCCTCCTCTCAGGGTAACGTAGGCATAGGTGTCATCTGCAACAACGGGATCGCAACTTCTAAAATGATTGATTTGATTGAGGAATTTTGGATTAAAAGGATCGCTGATGTCATACATCTGCATGCCGGAAGTCGCTCCAATAAACATCAAATCATTGAGTCGAAATAAAGTTTCTGCGTTTACCTCTGTATTGGTTTTCCCAAAGCGTTCGGGTTGATGTTGTTCATTGATTTTAAATAAGATCAACTCCCAACGGTTAAGGGCATATAATGCCCCGTCCACCGGTAAAAAACGAGTGAGGGAGCCCGCTTGACTGATATTGGGTGAGCCACTTGCCTCCGTAACAGCATCTAGTGCAGCGTTGGTATCATCATAGCGCATAGCTCCCAACCATATACCAAAATCAATTTTGTCATTGATGTACTCCCAACGAATTTCGATTTCCCAATCCACCACGATCCCTTTGCTGTGATCCACGCTATCGATTCGAACATATTCGTAGGCTTGCGTTTCTTCGGCATACTCAAACGCCCAATAGGGGTCATAATCAAATACTTGATCAACCGTAAAATCTTCAATCAGTTGAGCGTTTGCAAGCTCTCGAATGTCCAGTACGATGAGGGCAGAAAACATATCGGCATAGAGAAATCCATCCACGATGGTCATGTCGATATTTCCTTTTACAGTTATAAATGCAATATTTTCCGGTGCTTCTGGATTGCTGTTGTCAACCACATGGATGCCTTCCAAGGGTTCGTTGATAAAGATGTAGTTTTCATAAGTGATGATCTTTCCTGTTTTGGTGTAGGCTTTAGGAGGAGTTACTTGAACCTTGAGCAAACCTTCATTGGGTTGTGCATAAACAGGGGTGTAGTAGGCGACTTTTTGAGCTTTACGACCATTGCTTTCCTCCGTCTCGGGATCTACAATTTTTGTTTTGGTACAGGCAGTGCTCCATACGACAAGTGCGAAAAAAGAAAAATAACGAAACATCAGGGTTGGTTTTTAGGTAGCACATCGGAAAACAAAAAACATGCCACTTAATAAAACAAAGCATTTGCAAAGAGGATTTTTCCGGTATACCAAAACCCCCTAAAAAGCACATTGTCCACCAAATAGATTACACGACCTGCGCCGATACTTTCTGCACCAAAAACCAAAGATTCCTTTTGGTTTTCTAGGACATTGTGCCCCATAAAGCCGTTGATAGGAGTTGTGTCTTCACCAATGTAAGCAGCGTTTTCTCCTTCATCGAGGAAGGCATAGGCATGGGCGTTGAGTTTTAGGGTATAATAGCGTTCCAAACCAAAACTGAGCGGATGTGTGGGGTCTAATTTAACGGGAAAAATACTTCCAGTTGTTATTGAACTTAGTGCATTGCGTTCCATTTCACCATACGGAATGCGGCTCTTATCGATTTCGGCAACTTCTTTGGATTGTAGCGAAAAAGTTTCATCCTCTAAAAATTGATCAATGGCTCCGGCCAAGGCAATTAGCTTGCCTCCTTTACGAACCCAATCTAGGACTTGTGTTCCCCAATCATTATCCGCCCAAGCGTAATAATATCCATCGGGAAGGATCAATTGGTCAATTTCTTCCAAAGCTGCTTCCAAATGATCCGGGTCAATTTGCAGGAGGGGGTAGCCCAATTGCTGCTCAAAATAATGCCAAATTTCGCCATAACTAAGCGTATTCGCTTCCTCACTTTTTAGGACTGCAATTTTTGGAGCTTTGATAAGCTGAAGTGCTGCTGCACCCAGATCCGGACCTTGGGAAGAATATCCGGTGCTGATGGGATGTAGGGTTCTTTTAAAATCCTCGGCAATTTCGACCAGAGTTTGAGTGTAATCCTCATTTTTTTGTTGATCTCCTCGGAGTATAAAAACGCTACCGGGTTTCCAATATACACCACTATTGGTCAGTGCCACTCGATTTTGACGAACCCCCATTCCGGCTTTTAATAAAGCGGCTAAAAACTGTGCATCCTTAAAGCTTTCATAATGAATGGCATAGCCATAAGCAGTCGTCTTGGGTACCGCCTTTGTCGCCTGTTGAGGGGTATACACAGTATGCGCTAACGCTTGTTGACTGGCCATGGTTTTAAGACCATAGGCGTATGGAAGTGACCAAGCAGTGATATCATAGGTGAGGGAGTCACTGAGTTGAGTAAAGGGTTCCAAAAGGACTTGCACCATTTTTCCCTTGGGTTGCTGCGTCGAAACCACCAAGGCTCCGCTTTTGAATTTCGCACTGGTATCACGTTGGCTTTCGTAGTCAAATCCTTTTACGGTGGTTTCGGTGTTTAGGAATCCACTTTTAATCTCGTGCTGATTTAAAAAATCGGCAAGCGCATGCAGTTTGTCCTTACTCCCCTCCATGACAAAGGAGCGGTATTTGGCATTTTTAGGAGAAAAGAAATCTTGATAATTTTCATTGAGCGTTGCTCGATTTTGAGTAGCCAATTCAACGGTGGAAATTCCGGTGGTATAATGATGCGCAATACGATCTTTCAGGGTGAGTTCGATGTTTTCGTCGTTGTCAATTCCAAGTCCAGCAATCCCACCGCCGGCTTGTTCATAGGTCATTCCAATAGCTCCCAAATAGGTGGGATAGGTGTCGCCATAACTGGGATAGAGCAAATCATAAACTTGTTTGGTGTAGTAAAACCAGCCTTCTTTATCAAAATATTTAGCGTGATTTTTTCCCAATTGATCTTGAAATGTTCTTTGAAAATCGGTGATAATTTCATGCAGCGGTTCTGCTGCGGGAGCGAAGTAATAGGGTGAATTAATTCCTTGCTCATGAAAATCAACATGTAAATGAGGCATCCATTGGTTATAGCGTTTGATCCGTTGTTGGGACTCCACTTGCGAGAGCCATGCCCAATCTCGGTTGAGGTCAAACATATAGTGATTGCTGCGACCATTGTGCCAACCTTCAATATGCTCTCGAGCATATTTTTTGGAATTATAGGGGGCACTTTGCGTTTGTTTGTAGAAATTCACATACCGATCCCGCCCATCCGGATTGATGCAAGGATCTAAAATAACAACCGTATCTTCCAACCATTCTTTGTGTTGGGTAAGAAGGGCATAGGCGGTTTGCATTGCAGCCTCTGTACTGGACGCCTCATTGCCATGCACATTATAGCTCAACCAAACGATGACTTTATCCGTGTTTTTGACGCCTTCCAGACTTCCGCTGTTGTTTAAATGACGCTTCCGTATGGATTCTAAATTTTTAAGATTTTCAGGACTGGATATAAACGCCAATTGGAGCAGCCGACCTTCATAGGTGCTGCCATAGGGGGACAATTGAAGCGAGGGAGATTGTGCTTCCAAATGCTGGAAATAATCCACCACTTGATGGTGCCAAGTGAATTTTTCACCTAAGGAATATCCTAGAAATTTTTCAGGAGATTGTAATTGCGCGTTTACAAGCGGTAGGGAAAGTAGCCAAAGTAAAAGAAATGAGCACTTGTTCATAGTATCGTATTTGATTATTTAAAAATACACTTTCTCTGCACATCAAGGTAAATTCACTTAGGGATTTATTACAAATTACCGCTTTCGTAAATTCTTTTTCCCCTACTTTTTTAGCAGATAGAGGCATTTATTTATTGTTATATTTACACAAATTTATGCATGGACACAGCATTTCTTCCTTATTCTGAAACGGGTCGTTTTTCTAAACTCATAAGTGATTATTTGGAAGAAAATCAAAAATTACAAGCCTTCTATACTGCTGCTCCCACCATAAAAACACTAAAAAAACAAGCGCAATCAAAAGCTGCAGATTTTTCAAAAACCCATCGCCAGACGTTGGTGAAGGTTTTGCGACAGCAGTATACGGAACTGCCCGAGAAGGAGGCGGTACTCCATGCCATTGCCCAGCTTGAAAAGCCAACAACACTAACCGTCACCACCGGACACCAGTTGTGTTTAATGACAGGGCCTTTGTATTTTTTATATAAAATCATCAGTACCATCAAACTTTGCGAAGCCCTAAATGCGGCTGATACGGAGCAGCATTATGTACCGATTTATTGGATGGCCTCAGAAGACCACGATTTTGACGAGGTGCGTTCGTTTCGTTTTCAGGAAAAAAAAATCCAATGGAACAAAACTGCCGAAGGTGCTGTAGGTCGAATGCGCTTGGACGATTTGCAGCCCATCTTGGATGTTTTTGAACAGCATTTGGGCAACAGTCCCAACGCACTCGCATTAAAAAAAATCATAGCGCTCAGCTATCGTTCCCAAAACAATTTGGCTGCTGCCACCCGTGCTTTGGTACACGAGCTTTTTGGAGAATATGGTTTGGTAATCATCGATGCCGATGACAAGGATTTAAAAAAGGCGTTCATTCCCTACATGAAACAGGAGTTGCTGCAACAAACTGCTTTTAAAGAAGTAAATCAGCAAATTGAAGCACTGCAAACCGATTACGATCCCGGATTTAAACCGCAAGTGAATCCAAGAGCCATCAATCTCTTTTATCTTACCACCAAAGGGCGATATCGCATCGTTGAAACGGATGGGATATATGCTTTGGAAGGAGCAGAAAAAACTTTTTCTCAGCAAAGCCTGTTGACCGCATTGGAAGATCAACCGGAGCGTTTTTCGCCTAATGTGCTGTTGCGTCCCCTCTATCAAGAGGTGATTTTACCCAACATTTGTTATATCGGCGGAGGGGGTGAATTGGCCTATTGGTTGGAACTCAAAACTTTTTTTGAAAGTCAAAAAGTGGCATTTCCGCTACTGTTATTGCGCAATTCTGCCTTGTTGTTGGATGCCAAAAAAGGTCGAAAAGCGGAGAAATTAGGACTCAGGGTCAAAGATCTTTTTTTAAATCGCAATGCACTGATTAATAAAAAAATTAGGCAAATCAGTAATATTGATTTAGATCTTTCCCCATTAAAAAAACAATTGGACGTACAGTTTTCTCAACTGGAGGAATCGGTGTCGCAGACGGACGCTTCTTTTGAAGGAGCTGTAAAAGCACAAAAAGCAAAACAATTCAAGGGGATAGATCAATTGGAAAAAAGGTTGTTGTTGGCTCAAAAACGAAAACTGGCGGATCAAGTGCAGCGATTGGTTCACTTGCACGAATATTTATTTCCGGGGGACAGTTTACAGGAACGCAGTTTGAATTTCACCGAATTTTATTTGGTGCTAGGCGCAGATTTAATTCCCTTGCTTTTTGAAAAACTCGATCCCTTACGACTTGAATTTACTTGGATTGAATATTAACAATTCGTGTGTAATTCTTTTGATTTCCTTTTTCGTCTAGCGTATATTTAATTGTATTTTTGCGCATGCAAGAAAAAGTACTCATCCTCGACTTTGGTTCCCAATATACACAACTCATCGCACGTCGCGTTAGAGAATTATTTATTTACTGTGAAATTCATCCCTACAATCATTTGCCGGAGGACATCGCAAGTTTTAAAGCTGTAATCTTCTCGGGTTCTCCCTATTCAGTGCGCAATGAAGATGCCCCCCATCCCGACATCACGGCCATCAAAGGTAAAATTCCGCTGCTGGGTGTCTGTTATGGGGCGCAATATTTAGCCCATTTTTTTGGTGGCAATGTTAGCCCTTCAAATACGAGAGAATATGGACGCGCCAATTTGACTCGTTTTGAGTCAAGCGATCCTTTTTTTCACCAAGTTTCAGTGAACAGTCAGGTGTGGATGAGCCACAGCGATACGATCAAAACATTACCCGAAAATGCAATCCAAATTGCGAGTACGACGGATGTGGCCAATGCCGCTTTTCGTATTGAAGGAGAAACCACCTATGGAATTCAATTTCATCCGGAGGTGTATCACTCTTCGGACGGCAAACAACTTTTGGAAAATTTTCTAGTCAATATTGCTGGACTTGCGCAAGACTGGACACCGGATTCATTTGTAGAGATGACCATTGCGCAACTGGCGGAAACGGTAGGGGATGAAAAAGTGGTGTTAGGTTTGTCGGGGGGAGTAGATTCTTCCGTTGCGGCAGTATTGTTACACAAAGCCATTGGTCCCCATCTCAATTGCATTTTTGTCAACAATGGATTACTGCGCAAAAATGAATTTGAACAAGTGCTTCAGCAATATGAAGGCATGGGACTCAATGTCAAAGGTGTGGATGCTTCCGATCAATTTTTAGATGCCTTGGAAGGGGTTTCCGACCCAGAAACCAAACGAAAAATTATTGGTAAAACCTTTATTGATGTTTTCGATCAAGAGTCAAAACTTATAGAAGGAGCCAGTTTTTTGGGGCAAGGTACCATCTATCCCGATGTGATAGAATCCATTTCGGTCAATGGTCCATCGGCGACCATCAAATCGCATCACAATGTGGGCGGATTACCCGATTTTATGAAATTAAAATTGGTGGAACCGTTGCGGATGTTATTCAAAGATGAGGTTCGCCGTGTAGGAAAAAGCTTAGGCATGGAACCCGAATTGTTAGGACGCCATCCTTTTCCGGGACCGGGTTTAGCAATTCGAATTTTGGGCGAAATCAACAAAGAAAACGTACGTTTGTTGCAAGAAGCCGATGCCATTTTTATAGAAGGATTAAAAAAATGGAGATTATACGATGACGTATGGCAAGCCGGCGTTATCTTGCTTCCCATAAAAAGCGTGGGAGTGATGGGCGATGAACGTACCTATGAAAAATGTGTTGCCTTGCGTGCCGTTCAATCCACAGATGGAATGACTGCTGATTGGATTAATTTGCCCTATGAATTTCTTCAAAAAGTGTCGAATGAAATTATTAATAATGTTCCAGGCGTCAATCGCGTGGTTTATGATATTAGTTCCAAACCCCCCGCAACCATAGAATGGGAATAGTTTTTGCAAGTGAGTCTGCCATGAAAAAAAAACTTTTTTTAACTTTTTTATTTTCACTCTTTTTAAGTCTGAGTTTTGGACAAACCCTAACTCCTGATGAATTTATTTTTCATCGGGTTAAAAAAAATGAAACGCTTTATGGTTTGGCCAAGGAATACGGTGTAACCGAGGCGCAATTGTTGGAATATAATCCCCTGCTTGAAAAAATTGGATTAAAACGGCGAATGACCGTTCGTATCCCTGTGTATGGCAGAAAAATCTCCAAAACAAAGGAGACCAAGGCGGAAAAAACAGTTGCCTTCCAATATCATACAGTTGCCCCAAAAGAAACAAAATGGCGACTTGCCTATCGTTATGGGACAACCATACAAGTGTTGGATTCCTTAAATCCGCAACTCAAAGACGGATTAAAAATAGGGCAAGAGATTCGTATCCCAATTGCAGAGGAAGAAAATGAAATTCCGGAATTTGATTCGGCGTTCAACTATTATAAAGTTTTGCCCAAAGAAGGATACTATCGAATTGAGAAAAAACTGGGTGTAACACAAACGGTTTTGGATTCATTGAATCCCATTTTATTAGTGGATGGACTCAAGGCAGGAATGATTTTAAAAGTACCGGGCATGGCATCGGGTAACCTCAAAGTAGAGTCGGATTTGTTGGTGGAACGTCCTAACCTCCAAGATTCTTTGATTGTCAAAGATGCTATTAAATTAAGCTTACTATTGCCCTTTAATCTAAAAACAATCAATCTTGATTCGGTGGCGGACACGGCCGCTTTGCTAAAAGGTAGAAACCTATCTACCATTGCTTTGGATTTTTATTCCGGAGTGCTGTCGGCACTCGAAGCGGCAAAGCAGCAGGGCATCACTGTGGAGTTGGATGTTTTTGACACAGCGAATAATACGCAAACCCTACAAAAAATCATCCAAGAGGAAAAGTTAGAAACTTCGGATGCGATTATTGGCCCACTGATTCCCTCCAATTTTGATTTTGTTTCACAGCAAGCGCGCCTTCAAAATACGCCAAAAATAGCACCCTTATCCTCGATGCCGGTGGTCTTGCGAAAGAACGTGTTTCAAACCATTACTCCCGAAAAATTTTATCGGGAGAAAATGTATCACTATTTGGATCAGGTTTTGGACAGTACACAAAATGTCTTGATTATTGCAGACGCAGCAAACAGTGCTACGGAAAGAGCCCTCAAACAGCGTTTTCCCTGGTCCCAAACGATGCGCCCCCAAAGCGGGAATTATGTACTCCCCGAAACGGTTGATTCCTTGCTGCTCGATTCAAAGCCCAATAAAGTAATTTTGGAAAGCAATTCTTTTGCCCTGATCACCAGTGTGATTTCTCAAATGAATGCCCAAAACAGCGAGGATCGCAACGTACAACTCTTCACCACCTACAAGGGAAATATTTACGAAAACGACAACCTTTCATTAAAAATTATGGGAGGCATACAATTTACCTATCCTGCCGGATCGTATCCCTTGCAATGGATAGAGGAGCATCCCTTTGTCGTGAACTACAAGCAGCGTTTTGGAAAGCTTCCCAGTAAGGAAGCGATTCGCGCCTATGATGTTACCCGAGATCTTATTCAGCGTCTTACCGTTAAAGAATCCCTCAGTGCTGCTGTGGCCATAGGCGAAACAGAACAGGTTGAAAATCGGTTTCATTATGTACCGGAATCGAATGGGAGCTTTGTCAACAAAGGTCTTTATCTTTTGCAGCATCAATCCTACGAAATAATAGAGATAAAAGAATGGGGGGATAGCACCCTTAGTTCCTATTGATTTTTGTAATTTTGAGCCCGGTAATACTTAAGGCAAAACAACCGGATGTCCAAAACTAAATATATTTTCGTAACAGGTGGTGTAACGTCCTCCTTAGGCAAAGGAATCATTGCTGCATCATTGGCAAAACTACTTCAGGCTCAAAATTTTAGGGTGACGATTCAAAAATTTGATCCTTATATCAATGTCGATCCTGGAACCTTAAACCCTTATGAACACGGAGAATGTTATGTGACCGAAGATGGCGCAGAAACGGATTTGGATTTAGGACATTACGAACGCTTTTTAAATATTGCTACCTCACAAGCCAACAACGTAACTACCGGTCGTGTGTATCAAAGCGTTATTGAAAAGGAACGCAGAGGGGAATTTTTGGGCAAAACGGTTCAAGTGATTCCACACATTACCAATGAAATAAAAGCACGGATGCGTCTTTTGGGTGAAAGTGGGGATTACGATATCGTCATTACCGAAATTGGTGGAACGGTAGGGGATATTGAATCCTTACCCTACATAGAATCCGTACGTCAGTTAATTTGGGACTTGGGGAAAGAAAACACCATAGTAATTCACCTGACCTTGATTCCTTATTTGGCAGCAGCCGCAGAATTAAAAACCAAACCCACCCAACACTCTGTAAAAACCTTGATGGAAAGTGGAATCGTGGCGGACATTATTGTTTGTCGAACGGAACACGAACTTACTGAGGAATTAAGAGAAAAAATTGCGCTTTTTTGTAACGTAAAACGAGAAGCAGTCATTCAGTCCATTGATGTGGAGACCATCTATGATGTGCCGCTAAAAATGTTGGAAGAAGGATTGGATAAAGCCGTACTCAACCGTTTGCAACTCAAGTCGGATCAGGCTCCGGATTTAACGCAGTGGAATATTTTTTTAAATCAATTTAAAAATCCCACGAATCAGATCAAAATTGGATTGGTAGGAAAATATGTCGAATTACAAGACTCTTATAAATCCATCCTAGAATCTTTGATTCATGCAGGAGCCATCAATGAAACACAAATCGAAGTGGTGAGTTTGCATTCTGAGCATATCGACGAAAAAAATGTGGAAGCTCAGCTCCAATCACTTGATGGACTGATTGTTGCTCCTGGTTTTGGAGATCGGGGTATAGAGGGAAAAATAACAGCCATTGCACATGCGCGGACGCACGATATTCCTTTTCTTGGAATTTGTTTGGGCATGCAAATGGCAGTAATCGAATACAGCAGAAATGTGGTGCAACTTCCCGATGCCAATTCAACGGAAATGGAACCCGACTGCAGCTCACCCGTTATCGACTTGATGGAATCACAAAAAAGTGTGGTCAATAAAGGGGGAACCATGCGCCTGGGGGCTTGGGATTGTCAATTGGAAGAGCACTCCTTGGTGAAAACCATCTATGGATCAAAGACCATCTCGGAACGGCACCGGCATCGTTATGAATTTAATAATGATTTTATGGCGACCGTTTTTGACGACACCCTGCAAGTAGTGGGTGTAAATCCTGATACCGGTTTAGTAGAAATAATTGAAAATAAAAAGCATCCTTGGTTTGTGGGTGTACAGTTTCACCCCGAATACAAAAGCACCGTGGCCAATCCGCATCCGCTCTTTGTTGCTTTTGCCAAAGCAGCCTTGACCCATGCCCTTGACCGCAAGCGCTAAAAATTTATTATGGAAGAAAAAAAATTTGATCCGTATCAGTTTATAGGTTTTGTACTGATTGCCCTTATCTTAACGTGGATGCTCTATCGCAACTCCCCTGAAGAAGGTCAGGAGGCAGCTGCAAAAGCAACCGCCGAACAGCCTGTAGCCCCTTCAGCCCCCGTAAACAATACTGTGATTTCCGATTCTTTGATCCAACAACAAAAAGTGGCTGCCTTTGGTGATTTGGGTGTTTTGTTAATGCCCAATACGCTGGAGAATATTTCCATAACTACAGAAAATCAAACCCTCGAAGTACAATCAAAAGGGGCACAAATTGCCGTGTTGCAACTCGACGAGTTTGAGAATTATGAAAATGTTCCGATGCGACTCATCAATGAGGCAAATACAGATTTCAATATTGTATTGACCACTTTAGACGGACGTGTGATCCACACACGCGACATCTATTTTGTTCCCACTTTAACCGATCTTGGAGAAGCCTTTCAGCTGACCATGAAGGCCAGTCTTTCCAGAAGTCAATATATTGCTTTTGAATATAATTTTCCCAAAAAAGGCTATTTGTTTTCAGTGCAAATCAAAACCGAAGGCATGCAAAGTTTGCTCAATTCGGCCACTCCACCCCAATTGGATTGGAAGACTACCGCCTTCCGAAACTCCCGTAGTATAGATTACGAAAATCGTTATACAGAGTTCACTTTTGGTTACGAAGACGATCGTGTGGACTATTTGTCGTTGAGTGGAGAGGATCAAGAAACTCGAGAAGATTTGCGATGGATTTCTTATCGGCAACACTTTTTTAGCGCGATATTAATCCCCGAAAAACCCATACAATCAGCCGATTTGACTTCAGTGAATTTAGCCAGTGAAGCGTCCTTGGAAGAGAAATTCACCAAACGCTTTTCGACCCTATATGCGCTGGATTTATCGGGAGGAAATCTAGATACAGCCCTTCAATTTTATTACGGTCCTACAGATTATAAAACCCTACAGAATTTAGAAGGAGATTTGGAAACTTCTATTCCGATGGGGTGGGGGATATTTGGTTGGATCAACCGCGTGATCTTTTTGCCTTTATTTGAGTTTTTATCTTCTTTCCTTTCCTACGGAATTGCCATCATTGTAATGACCTTGATTGTTCGTTTGGTGATGTCGCCGGTGACCTATAAATCGTATGTGTCGCAAATCAAAATGAAGATGTTGCGTCCCGATATTGAAGTGCTGAATGAAAAATACAAGGACGATGCTGTAAAGCGTCAACAAGAGACCATGAGTCTGTATACGCGTGCCGGAGCCAATCCGATGTCGGGCTGTATTCCTGCCCTTCTTCAATTACCCGTATTTTATGCCCTATTCTCCTTTTTCCCGGTAGCCTTTGTATTGCGTGCCAAAAGCTTTTTGTGGGCCGATGACCTTTCGTCTTATGATTCCGTCTTAGATTTAGGATTTACCATTCCTTTTTATGGCGATCATGTGAGTTTATTTCCCATTTTAGCCTCTGTGGCAATCTTTTTCTACACCCGAATGACCACGGGACAACAACCCATGCCGCAACAACCCGGCATGCCTAACATGAAGATTATTATTTACTTGATGCCAGTGATGATGTTGTTTTTCTTTAACAATTATGCCAGTGGTTTAAGTTTGTATTATTTTGTTTCCAACTTGCTGACCATTATACTGATGCTAGTGATAAAAAATTA
>JABISF010000014.1 GCA_018699935.1 Flavobacteriaceae bacterium
ATCGTTTGTTTTATGAAACCTTGGAATTGTCTATGAGAAATGCCATTTATGAGAGGGATGAATTATTAATCAATTCGAGCAGTCAGCTGTTTGCGATACAACAACAACTTTTTTCCACCACGCAACTTTTGGGTTTTGACACCTCTGAATGGAGGTTGGACTACAGTCGATTGGCGCAAAAAAAAGTAGCTGTTCGTGTGCAGTCCAAGATCCGCTATCGAGCGGGCTATCTTCCGGAAGATAGGTGGTCGATTGCACCCGATAGTATCATTTTAGTGGGTTCCACCAATATTTTAGATACGATTTATCAAGTCAATACCCAGCCGCTTGTTTTAAACAACCAAGCAGCACCTATTTCAGCCGTACTTCCATTGGATATAGATGCTCGGTTGTCCGCTAATCCCAGTACGGTCAATGTAGCGGTGAATGTATTGCCCTATTCTGAGAAAAAATTGGAAGTTTTGATCAATATTATAAATCTACCCAACGACATTAAACTGAAACTTTTTCCTGCACAAGCTGAAGTTAGGGTGATTTTACCTCTTCAGATGATTCCCCAACTCCAACCCACGGATATTGAAATTGCAGTGGATTATTCCCAATTGAAAACAACCGATGTAAAATCCTTACCTTTAAAAGTGATTCGTTATCCAGATTATATCAAAACGATTAGTATTTCCCCCAAAACGGTAGATTATTTAATTCGCAAATGAAGATTATAGGACTTACAGGAGGTATTGGAAGTGGAAAATCCACGGTTTTAAAGTATTTTGAAAACCTCGGTATTCCTTGTTACCGGGCAGATGATCGTGCCAAACACCTGCTGCACACAAGCTTACAAGCCGAAGTGAAAGCTTGTTTTGGCGCACATTTTTACAGCGATGGAATTTTGGATCGAAAAGCAATGGCGGCTTTGGTTTTTAAAGATGCAGAAGCCTTAAAGAAATTAAACGCCCTAGTGCATCCGGCGGTTGCCCTTGATTTTAAAAATTTTGTGGATGCTCATTCCCAAGCCCCTTTTATTATAAAAGAAGTCGCAATTTTATTTGAAACCGGAGGGCATGTCTCCTGCGATCAAGTGATCTTGGTTTGTGCGCCCAAGGAGGATCGAATCGAACGGGTTTTGAAACGCGATGGAGGAAGTCGTTCCGACGTGCTCGCTCGAATGTCCCACCAATGGGAGGATGAGCAAAAAATACCTTTGGCAGATTTTGTTGTAAACAATCCCAATTCCTGTGATCTAAGCCCTCAATTAAAACAGATTTATATTAAATTAAAAGAATTTTCGAGGACAGAGGATTAACAAAGCATTAGGATTTTTATCCGAAGAAAACCATCAAATTTGCAGAAATGAAGTGGATTCATAAAATCCATTGTAATTTTGATTAGATTTATTCTTAATGAAAAAAAATATTTTCATATCGTTAGTAACCTTTATGATAATCTCCATTTTGGGGATTATTGCAGTACAAGGATATTGGATTTATTCAGCCTGGAAGAATAAAGAAAAAGAATTTTCATTAGCCGTTCAACAGTCCTTACAGGTGGTTTCCAAAGAAGTACAAGAGCGGGAATTATCCGATTATATTTCAGCCTATGAAAAAATAATCGACAACAAGGGAAATCCCAGTGAATCCAAATATGAAGACATTTTTTTATTTTTGGATGAAGACAAGCCCAACAACCTGATTTCCTATTATACCTATAGTATCTTGGAGGAGGCTTATAATATTTCTCCATATTTGGATCCAAAGTTGGGCGAAATACCTTCGGAGGTGAAGGATTATAAGAGTGTTCGCAACACCATGATTATTAAAAAAGAAAATGTCTTTGACCGAACCAATAATTTACCGAGTTCTATTGAACGAATAAAAACCGTAGATCGCATCAATGTTTACAATCAGGCGTTGCGTGATCGATTTATGAATTATTCCATGAATCTCCCCATCCACAAGCGCATCAATATTGACGAATTGGACCAATTGCTGACTCGAGAATTTAATGAAAAGGACATACAAACGCCTTATGAGTTTGTGATCTATAACGAAGGTTTGTCCACCAAAATCAAATCAAACAATTATGAGGAAGAGCAAAAAGGCTATCGCTACAGTACACCAATTTTGTTGAATGAAGATGGAAACAGTCCTTATGAATTGGTGGTGTCTTTCCCTCAAAAAGATGAATTTGTTTTTTCTTCTATCTTGGGTATTGGAGGACTCACGATGTTTTTAACGGTTTTTATTGTTTTGGTTTCCATGAGTGCACTCTATCAGATTATACGTCAAAAGAAAATTTCAGAAATTAAAACGGATTTTATCAACAATATGTCTCACGAGTTTAAGACGCCCATTGCAACGATCAATTTGGCTTTAGATGCTATTTCAAATCCCAAAACCTTGGGGGCTCCGGATCGTATTCTTCAATATTTGGGAATGATTCGTGAAGAAAATTCCAGAATGTTGTCGCAAGTAGAAAATGTATTGCGGATTTCCCAGTTGGAGCGCAGCAATGAACCCATCCAAAAAGAGGTGGTTGACCTCAGCGATATCATTCACGAATCCATTGCGCACATTCGGTTGATTCTCGATGATAACCAAGGAAGCATAAAAACCTATTTTAAAGCCAAAAACACTTTGTTTTGGGGGAACGAAAGTCACTTTACCAATGTTGTTGTGAATCTTTTAGACAACGCCATTAAATATTGCGAAACGGCTCCTAAAGTAAAAATATATACTGAAAATGAAAACCAAAACTTGATCTTGCATATTGAAGACAATGGCATTGGGATGAGTCCGTCTACGCAACACAAAATTTTTGAAAAATTTTACCGCGAAACCTCCGGAAATATTCACAATGTAAAAGGGCATGGCTTGGGCTTGGCCTATGTAAAGAAAATTGTCGATTTGCACAAAGGAACCATCAGTATTGAAAGTAAAAAAGGAAAAGGAACACAGTTCACCATCACGCTACCCCAAAAAGAAAAGTATCATTCATAAACTAACTAACGCCTCATATATAAACGCATGAAAAATTCAAACAAAAAAATTCTTATCGTAGAAGACGACCCCAATTTTGGTAGTATTTTGAAGGATTACTTATTCTTAAACGACTATGATATTACCCTCGCAAAAAATGGTATTGAAGGTTTTGAGAAGTTCAAAAAAGAAGATTTTGATCTTTGTATACTGGATGTAATGATGCCCTATAAAGACGGGTTTACGCTTGCCAAAGAGATTCGTGAAAAAGACGACTTGATTCCCATTATTTTCCTGACCGCCAAAACCTTAAAAGAAGACATGTTGAAAGGATTTAAAATCGGAGGGGATGACTATTTGACCAAGCCCTTTGATTCGGACGTTCTATTAGCAAAAATCAAAGTCATATTAAACCGAAAAAGCAAGGCTCCTGTTGCGGATACTGATACCTATGAATTTGATTTTGGAGATTTTAAATTCAATTCCAAACTGCGTTTTCTTCAATTTAAAGATCAGGAAAAGGTCAAACTATCGCCCAAGGAAAATCAATTACTTCGCCTTTTGGTCATTCATATCAATGATTTATTGCCGCGTGATTTGGCATTGAATAAAATTTGGAGGGACGACAATTACTTCACTTCCCGAAGTATGGATGTCTATATTGCGAAGTTGCGTAAATACTTGTCCTTGGATGCACGGGTTCAAATTTTGAACATTCACGGAGAGGGTTTCCGCTTGGTGGTTGAGGCCTAATCGTTTCTGGGGTGAAAACGTTCCATCACGGAGCGCAAGTGCTTGGTGTCAAGATGCGTATAAACTTCGGTAGTGGTAATACTTTCATGTCCAAGTAGGGTTTGGATGGCTCTAAGGTCTGCACCGTTTTCCAGCATGTGCGTAGCAAAAGAATGACGAAAAGTGTGTGGACTGATGTTTTTTCCCAGTTGTGCTTTTTTCGCCAAATCTTTGACAATGGTAAAGATCATCGTTCGGGATAACTGCCTGCCATTGCGGTTGAGAAAAACGATATCGGCAAATTTCGGATCCACGGTTTGGTGGGCACGATAATAGTCCAAATAATAGTTTAAAAATTTTTTGGCATAACTTCCCATCGGAACCAAGCGTTGTTTGTTTCCTTTGCCAGTAACCCGAATCAAGTTCTCTTTAAAAAACAAATTCGAAAGGGTCAAGTCTGTTAACTCGCTCACTCGTAAACCACTGCCGTAAAGGGTTTCAATGATGGCTCTGTTGCGATGTCCTTGGGGATGCCCCAAGTCAATCTCCTCCAACAGTGTTTCAATTTCTTTGACCGAGAGAGTGTCGGGTAATTTCCGTCCCAATTTGGGAGCTTCGATCAAGTCTGTAGGATTGGTGGTTCGATAATTTTCAAAAATTAAATAATTAAAAAAACTTCGCAGCCCTGAGATTCGACGGGCTTGGGTTTGCGCAGATTGAATTTTAGCTTCTTCATAAATGAATTGTTGAACGGCATCGGAGTCACAGTCCACAGGGCTGATTTCCATGTCATGACGATCAAGAAAATACCAAAAGGCATGGATGTCCAAACTATAGCTGTCGATGGAATGCCGAGACAAGCCCCGTTCTATTTTGAGGTACATTTTAAAATCGTTGATGGCTTGCTTCCAATTCACTTTATGAGTGTGTAGGGGGATAACCCTAAATTCTATACTTTTGCTAAAATACTTAAAATGAAAATCAGTATCATCAATGGTCCGAATTTAAATCTTTTGGGCACGCGCGAACCCACGGTTTATGGCAATCAAACTTTTGAAGCCTATTTTGAAGGTTTAAAAGAAAAATTTCCGCAGGTAAGTTTTGACTATTTTCAGTCCAATATTGAAGGGGCATTGATCGATCGTTTGCATGAAGTGGGTTTTACTTCCGATGCGATTTTACTCAATGCAGGGGCATATACCCACACTTCTGTAGCCATTGGAGATGCCATTAAGGCAATTGATAGCAATGTGATTGAAATTCACATTTCAAACACCTTTGCGCGGGAAGATTTTAGACATACTTCATACATCACTCCAGTGGCGAAAGGACTTATCATCGGTTTTGGGATGGATTCCTACCGCTTGGGAGTCTTGAGTGTTTTGGATTAAAGATTTCCTTTCTTAAAAAAACGACTTAATCATCATCATCGTCCTCATCCTCATGAGGGGTATTGTGGTTTGTTGTACCCTCCAACGGGGATGTGTTTTGAAAGTCTTTTCGAATTTCGGGGTGTTGTATTTCTCCTCCGGAAGTGCCTGTTTGCTGTGCATAAAACAAAACAACTAGAGCAAAAAGGGCAACGCCCCACGAAATTATCTTAGAAAAGGATTTTTGCTTCCATTGCGCCCACAAGGCAATTAATGAAAATCCACCTAAAAGATAAATGAGTAGAGAAAAAGTTTCAGCAACTTCTTCATGTTCATGAATCCGGTGTTCGCTGACGCCATTCATGTGTTCTACCACTTCTTATGCGGCTTCGCCCGAGGCAAAGGCAGGGATCGTAAAAAGTGCACCGAGTATAAAGAGGCAATAGGCCACGCGTTTGAGTAGAGGAGATTTAATTAAAAAACCACTCAAAAGAATAAACATTCCAACGACAAGAATAATGATGGGAAAATGATTGATGATGAGGTGAAAATGGGCTTCGTTCATGATTTATAAGATTGGGTTAATTATACATGCACTCCAAAAAGGTACCCTACATAAGCGGTAATTCCCATGGCGATGGTTCCCCAAAAAGTAATTCGAAGGACTGCTTTTGCGATGGACGACCCCCCTGTTTTTGCCGCTAAGGCACCCAAAAAAATTAAGAAAAAAAGAGTACATCCATACAAGCTATACTCTATGTTTTTTAATGGAAAAAATAGGGTGACGGCAAAAGGCAAAAGACCGCCCACGGTGAATGAAGCTCCCGAAGCCAAAGCCGCTTGTATGGGATTGGCTTGATTGAGTTCGTTGATGCCCAATTCATCGCGTACATGTGCCGCCAAGGCATCTTTTTCGGTGAGTTCTTTGGCAACCAAGAGGGCTGTTTCTTTTTTCAATCCGCGATCCTCATAAATTTTGGCGAGCAGGCTTAATTCAAATTCGGGGTCTTCTTCCAACTCTTTTTTTTCTCTTTCGATATCGGCTTTTTCCACATCGGTTTGGGAACTCACAGAGACATATTCTCCGGCGGCCATGGACAGTGCCCCAGCGACCAATCCTGCCAGTGTTGCCAAAAGGATTTGCTCGCGCATATCGGTGGCAGTTGCCATTCCAATGGCGATACTCGCTGTAGAAAGGATGCCGTCATTGGCTCCCAAAACTGCAGCACGTAACCAATTGCTTTTGTGAATGTAATGATGTTCTAAGTAGTTGTCGATCGTAGTAGGAGATTTATCCATAAGGGTCTTTTAATTGATGCCAAAGGGTCACTATAAAATTATTAAATTGACCGTATACCTCAAGGACAAGTTGGAAGAAATATCCGTTGCCACAAATAAAACAGCAATTTGAGCTTATAAGCGGGCGTGGAAAGCGTAAAAAGCATCGAGTACTGCTTTGGGGTTCTCGATGTGGGGATAGTGTCCCAAAGGGAGTCTGACGACATAACTACCACTTACTTTTTCTTCAAAACGATCGGCAGTAGCCTCCCCAGATATGGGATCCCACACCCCGTTGATCATCGCCATGGGAAGGCTGGGCGAGAAAAGCGGTTGTTCCCAGCGGGCTTTATGGATTTTGTGTTCCGTCAAATAGCGACCCACGATGGGCAGCATTTTACGCCCCTTGTTTTCCATAAAAATATTCCATGAATCGTTTAGAAATTCCGCTGAAGGGGGGGTGTTTTTACCAAAAATCTTTATAATGGTTTTAACATAGATATGCTTGGAGCTGAATCTACCGATTAAAAAACCAACGGGGGAATTCAATAATTTTTGAATGTATCTGGGTTTGTTGGTTTCCTGAAAAACACCCCCATTCATGAGCGTGCAAGAAAGCCATTGAAGGTCTTGGTTTCCCTGCTGGCTTCGATAGAGCAATTCGGTGGCTACGGTGTCACCCAAGTCATGGGCAAAAAGATGTGCCTGACTTATGCCTAGTTTTTTTAAGAGTGCCTCTAGGGCATCGGCTTGATCCGCTATGGTAATGGTTTTTGCCGATGTTGAATACCGTCCCAAACCGATCAAATCCGCGCAAATACAATCGAATTTTTTGATAAGTTCTGGAAAAATCCAAGAAAAATCCCAAGAGGATGTAGGGAAACCGTGGATTAATACCAACGCAGCTCCTTTACCCGCTCTGACATAGTTAATTTTTGCTTTTTTAAAATTAAAAGATTCACTCTTAGCGTTCCATGCTTTGATATCCATAGGAGTTTTTTTTAGAAAGGCGATACAGCTGGAGGAGTGCCGCCAAGATGATGATGTTTTTAAAAATGTACTGTCCTAATAAAGTAAATTTAAAGGGAAGTTCAACAAAACAACGTTCGGGAAAGAAAAACACGGGCGTAAATGTCAACAGTATATGTAAAAGTGCCAATTGCAGCGTGGTTCGAGAGCTTTTGATTAGGAGTGAAATGCCCACCAAGGATTCCCACAGGGCAAGAAGTAAAATGGAATAGTTGGGAGGAATTAAATCAAAGGTTAAAACGGCGATGGTATCTTGAGCAAGTTGTTCGGCCGGACTGAATCCTGAAAAGTATTTTAGACCACCGAACCAGAGATAAACCAATCCAATACTGATGGATAAAAAACGTGTGGTTTGAGAGCGTTTGATTTGCGGCATAAGGGCGATTTAGGATTATTTAAAGCTATAGTTTTACTCCAGCAGTAGGAGCAAGGCTTGCCAAAATTAAAAATTTTTAGACAGTGTAGCCCTCCTTGGCTAAAAAGCTTTTTTTGAGTGTAGGTTTCTTATGAAATCTGTAAAAGAAAACAATAGCGGAACTATTTAAAATGATACGTTTTAACGTTCACAATTCTTTATCGTGTATACGCTTCATCCTTAAGGTGGTACATGATACTGTATATTTTCCATCCCCCGTTTTCTTTTCTTAAAATATTTGTAAAATCGCTAATGGAACGGGTGGTGTCTTTCATACTGTTGTTTTCTAGTGTACACCAAGTAAGTTTTGACAGCCCCTGATAATACGCCAAATCCTCTGCCACACCCACCTTTTCATGTTCAATTTCGTATGCTATGATGGGATAAGAAAGGCTTGCTGAAGGAAACCAAAATTTTTTTAGGGCTTGCTTTCCGTAAATAGGAGGTGCACTTTTGGTAGGTCTAAAAAAGGTAATATCAGGACTAATATGTTTTAAAATTTGTAAGGTATCTCCTACGCTCCAAGCGGCTCTGTATTCCGACATCATTTGTAGAATCTCTTGTTGAGCGTCTGGATTCTTTTTTTGCTGGCAAGCACAGAGCAAGCCAAGGAGGAGTAGCGAGGATAAGATTTTGGGAGTCATTGGGTGGTGTGAATTTAAAAGTTTAGGAAGGTGATCAAATTTATTTGGTCTCTGCTTCCAGCGTTAAAAAATTGATTTAAATAGCCGATTTCAAACTTTACCCGCGAATTTAATTTGTAACCCAGTCCTCCATAAATTCGATTCCGGTCAAAAACCGTTTTTTTATGGTTTAAAAAGAGTTCATTGTAGGAGGAAAGATAAACTGTTTTATCGACCAGTTCCGCATTGTTTAGTGGGACATTAAGCCCCAAAAAATAGCGAAATCTCAGTTTGAAATCTGAATTTTCTACCCACCGTTCCTCCAATCGAAACCGATGTTGGAGTTTAAGCCGGCTTTTGTTTTGTCGGGTAATGAATTGTTGGAAAATTCGATGTTCCCCCACTTTTGATTTATCCGCAGACTGGGCTGCATAGTTTTGACTGTTGATATAGCCATAGCCCAGCAATAGATTGTTGTTGCCTTCGGACAAATTGTAGCCGATTCCTGTTCGAAGCAAAAGTTGCTCAAGATCACCAATGGCATTGTAGTTTCTGTATTGTATCTCATGATGCCAGTTCCATTGACTGTTTAATTTTTTACTCCCTATATAAATCAACCAGTTGCCGAGATTGGAGGACTGGGAAAAACCAAAGTTTGTTGCAAAAAATAGGGCGATAAAAAGATAAATTGTGTTTTTCATATGTGGTTTAATCTAGCCGCGTAAGAAACAATGCTACGGGTATTAAATTAGCATTAAGACGATTTCAAAGATAATAAAATGTACTGTAAATGCTGTGTTTTTATAATTTGGTTGGCTGCTGAATTCAAAAGATTGGCGGTTTTCGTTTTTTTGATAAAATCACAGAATCAACCAGCAACTCATTATGTGTTTGTTGCGTTATGGATAGCACTGGAATTAGCTCTGCATATTGTTTCGTATATCGTTTTCTTCCACGGGCTATTTTTGCCGATAAGTTGGAAAAGTGCCCTGTCCTTTTCTTTGGCGAGCGTCGACAAATGCCAAGAAATACTGACGCATCCCAACGCTCATTTTGAATTAGGCGTTTACCCTTCAGCAAAAGGAATGGTAGAACTGGCACAGCAAAAATTTACCGAATAAGCATTTTAAGACCTAGCCTATTACGAGCCCTTTTATCTAAAGGAGTTTGTGGTGGGTTTCAATAGATGAATAAAGAACTTTACCACAACCTTTTAACCATAACTGAATAGGTTTTTGCCAATCACATTTAGCCATTCTTACTTGGTTTACATTTGCTAGGAAACTTTGGCTCCTTTTGATTGATTGTGATATGCGCATAATAACTCACCATTTTCAATGACCGTTTTCCCTCCTTTAGCATGAGGTAAAACATGGTCTGCTTGATATTCAGACCAACTTACTTTGGCTTCATTTTCTGGCTTACCTTCTCTCAGGCATTCCTGACATAAACCTTTGCCAGTGCGATAAATGATAATTCTTTCTAGTTCAGAAAAAGCTCTTTTTTCATCTTTCTCAACAATATTTAAATTATTGTCCCTTAAATATTGGAAGAAGGTTTGACGCAATATGCGATCTCTGATGGCTAAGTCATTTTCTCCTTGCTGACGACGATTACTAAAAGAAAGCAAATCATTATCGGTGGACTCATCATAGGTTTTCCAGCGTTGAAAGAAGCTGTAAATGAATTCTTTGATTATTTGCCTTGATGCATCATCGACAACATAATGTCTTCGTAAATGACGAATTAGCAAATAGCACGAAATGATAAAATATTCTACAGAAAACTCTTTAATGCCGTTTTTTTCATCAAGAATTGGGTCATCTTTGAAAATAGAATAAAATGCACGAAGATTTTTAAGAACTTCTTG
>JABISF010000001.1 GCA_018699935.1 Flavobacteriaceae bacterium
ACAAAAAAAGATAAAATATTTCAAGCTAAAGAACGGTTCTTAGAGCTTAAGACCGAACACGAGCAAGTTATTCAATCTAGAGAAAAGAAAATAGTCGAAGCAGAAAAGCGTACTCGAGATAAAGAATCGCAAATTTCATCTGAACTTTCAAAAAACAAAAAACTATCTACTGATTTTGAGTCAAAAATCAAAGATTACAACCACCGTTCAGACTTATTAAATAAGCGGAAAGAAGAAGTTGAAAAGGCCCATAAAAGCCAAATCCAACAACTTGAAGTGATCTCTGGCTTATCTGCTGATGATGCGAAGCATCAACTGGTAGAGTCATTGAAATCTGAAGCAAAGGATGATGCTATGGTGTATATTCAAGACACGATGGAAGAGGCAAAATTAACAGCTGAACAAGATGCTAAAAAAATAATTATAAATACAATTCAACGTATTGGAACAGAAGAAGCAGTGGACAACTGTGTTTCTGTTTTTAATATAGAATCTGACGATGTTAAGGGACGAATTATTGGTCGTGAAGGACGAAATATTAGAGCCATTGAAGCCGCTACAGGGGTTGAGATTATTGTTGATGACACGCCAGAGGCCATTATATTGTCTTGTTTTGATTCGGTTCGTAGAGAAGTGGCGCGTTTATCGTTACATAAATTAGTGACTGATGGGCGTATTCATCCTGCGCGTATTGAAGAAATTGTTAAGAAAACTCAAAAACAAATTGAACAAGAGATTATTGAAGTTGGTAAACGAACCGTGATTGATTTAGGGATTCATGGGTTACATCCTGAACTAATCAAAACAGTAGGGCGTATGAAGTACCGTTCTTCTTATGGTCAAAATTTATTACAACACTCTAGAGAAGTTGCCAAACTTTGTGGAGTTATGGCTGCAGAATTAGGAATCAACCCTAAGTTAGCTAAGCGGGCAGGTCTTCTTCATGATATAGGAAAAGTACCCGATGCAGAAGCGGATATGGAAACACCTCATGCTATTTTAGGAATGCAATGGGCTGAGAAATATGGAGAAAATGCAGAAGTATGTAATGCGATTGGAGCTCACCACGACGAAATTGAAATGAAGTCACTAATGTCGCCAATTGTTCAAGTATGTGATGCTATTTCAGGAGCACGCCCAGGCGCAAGACGACAGGTTTTAGATTCTTATATTCAACGATTAAAAGATTTAGAAGATATCGCCCTAGGATTTGGAGGTGTTCAAAAAGCCTATGCGATTCAAGCAGGTCGTGAACTACGTGTCATTGTTGAAAGTGAAAAAGTAACTGATGATAAAGCGGGAAGTTTATCTTTTGAAATTTCTCAGAAAATTCAAACTGATATGACTTATCCTGGACAGGTAAAAGTTACAGTCATTAGAGAAACTCGTGCAGTAAACGTGGCTAAATAAACGATGCTGTTGTTACTAAAACATAAAGTAGTCCGGCTATAATTCCCCCGCATACAGGACCTAGAACGGGTACCCATGCATAGCCCCAGTCTGCATTTTTGTTTTTGCGCGGCAAGAGTTGATAGACGATACGAGGACCTAAATCCCGTGCCGGATTGATGGCGTAACCGGTGGTTCCTCCCAAGGCAATACCGATGACCCAAACCAAGATTCCAACGGGTAACGCATCCAAAGATCCGATCCCAAAATTTTGCACTTCCGTTCCCGCAATGTCAATGTTCGGTCCAACTATAAAAAGGGCTCCGAAAACCAACATAAAGGTTCCAATGGCTTCACTGAAAAAGTTGTTTTTTAGATTTCTTATGGCCGGTCCGGTACAAAAAGTACTGCGTACTGCATTTTCGTCTGTGGTCATTTTATAATGATCTATATAAGTTAGATAGGCCAACCAGCTACCCGTCATGGCTCCCAAAAGTTGGGCAATGAGATAGCCTGGAACTAAAGAGAGAGAGAATTTTCCAGCAGCATAAAGCCCCAGCGTAACCGCAGGGTTGAGGTGGGCACCACTGGATTGAGAGCTGATATACACCGCCACAAAAACAGCAAATCCCCAAGCACTAGTAATCAATACCCAAGGCGTTTGCCCCTCGGCGATGGTGTTCTTTAAATTGATGTTGGCCACCACTCCGGCACCTAATAATAACAGGATAGCAGTTCCAATAAATTCTGCTAAAAAAGGATGTAAGATCATAATATATAATTTTTAACAATTTCAGTAAATAATTTCAATTCAGTATCCACCCAAGTCTCATCTTTTCCCATTTCTTGAGCCATAATCTGCGCAACTTGTGGAGCTATATCTAATGTGGCTTGCGCATTGAGGAATAGACAGCGGGTTCGGCGTGCCAACACATCTTCCAAGTGTACGGCCATTTCTTCTCGAATTCCCCACAAGATTTGATTTTCAGAAATAAAGAAAGCGTTTGATAAGGATCGGTTAGCTGTGTCGGGATTTATAGCAACAATTTTGTCGATGTCGGTTCCATAAAAATGTAAAGGTTGTTTCCAATCCGCATTAAAATCATAACCGTGTATGGATAAGGTTTCCGTTTGACATTTTCGTTCCGGCAAACCACCCAAAGCTTGCGCCGTATTGACAGCGTCTTCTGCAATTTTTCGATACGTAGTCCATTTTCCGCCCAGCACATTCAACAGCCCACTGGTGGTAACGGTGATTTTGTGATGTCTAGAAATCTCTTTTGTACTTTCCTTATTGTTTTCGGAAGCCGCCAAAGGACGAAGTCCCGCAAAAACACTTTTCACGTCTTTGCGAGTGGGTTTTTTGGTCATATAGGCCCCTGCATTACTCAGGATAAATTCTATTTCTTGCTCCAAGGCAGTCGGTTCTTCGGAATGTTCATCAACAGGAGTGTCTGTGGTGCCAACCACCACATAATTATTCCAAGGCACAGCAAAGAGCACCCGTCCATCAGTTGTATGAGGCACCATGATGGCATGGTCTCCATCTAAAAATTCTTTTTCTAAAACAATATGCACTCCCTGACTGGGACGTATCATTTTCTTGATTTCTGGATCGTCCATTTGCATGATCGAATCAGAAAACACCCCCGTTGCATTAATCACTACTTTGGCATTAATTGCGTAGGATTTTCCAGAAAGCGCATCTTTTACAGTGACTCCATTCAACATATGATCCTCCTTACGAAGGGCTTCCACTTCCGTATAGTTAAGAAGGCAGGCTCCTAATTGAGAAGCCGTAAGGGCGAGACTCACCGCCATACGGGCGTCGTCAAATTGACCGTCGTGATAAATTACACCGCCTCGCAAACCTTCTTTATTGACATTGGGGATCATTTCCAGCGTTTCCTCCCGATCCAACAGGGTAGAAGGTCCCAATCCCAATTTACCAGCCATCATATCGTAAATTTTCAGTCCAATCCCATAAAAAGGGCTGTTCCACCAATCGTAGGAGGGAATTACAAAACTCAAATCGCGCACCAAATGAGGTGCATTTTTCCGCATGATGCCCCGTTCTTTTAATGCTTCAATGACTAAGGAAATATCTCCGTTTTGAAGGTAGCGAACTCCACCATGCACCAGTTTGGTGCTTCTGGATGAAGTCCCTTTTGCAAAATCATTTTTTTCAAGTAATAAAGTGCTATACCCGCGACTTGCAGCATCAACGGCAATTCCCAGTCCCGATGCACCCCCACCAATAATTACGATATCCCAAACTTTATTTTTATCGTTTAAAAGTTTAAGATTCTTTGTTCTATTCATCATGTATTTATTGGCTTAAATTTTTAGTGATACGTTTTTCCCAATGCTCGATGATTTGAGAAGTATTGTTGTTGGTTTGGGGGGTAAATTTCTTATTGATTTGCCAAATTTCGGATAAGGATGCAACGGACGGCCAATAGCCAGTCGCTAATCCTGCAAAAAATGCAGCACCCAGGGCAGTGGTTTCAGTGGTTTGTGGACGAATGACTTCCGCTTGCAATAAATCGGCTTGAATTTGCATCAATAAATTGTTGTTGGAGGCACCGCCATCCACTTTTAGGGATCTGAAGGTGACGCCCGCATCTTTCTGCATTTCGATGACAATTTCCCGAGTTCGCATGGCAATGGCTTCCAAGGCAGCACGGGCAATATGTCCTTTCTCGGTTCCACGGGTAATCCCCATGATCGAACCGGTTGCTTCGGGATCCCAATAGGGAGCTCCCAAACCGGAAAGTGCAGGAATAAAGGTGACTCCTCCGTTGTCGGAAACGGTGGCTGCTAAGGCTTCAATTTCGGGGGCTGTTTTTATAATTCCCATTTGATCTCTCAACCATTGCACAAGTGCTCCTGCAATAAAAATACTTCCTTCCAGGGCATAGGTTACTTTTCCATCAATTTGGTAACCGATGGTGGTGAGCATTTTGTTTTTTGATGTTACAGCGGTTTCTCCTGTATTCATGATGCAAAAACAACCCGTTCCATAGGTGTTTTTTACATCCCCGGGCTGTATACACATTTGACCAAACAAGGCAGCTTGTTGGTCACCAGCAATTCCACTGATGGGGATTTCTCTCCCCAAAATGGAGGCATGGGTGTTCCCGATGATCTCTGAGGAAGCAACAACTTTGGGCAATAAACTTTTGGGAACGTCCAATAGTTCAAGCAATGCATCGTCCCAACAAAGGTCGTGGATATTGAAAAGCAAAGTACGACTGGCATTGGTCACATCGGTAACGTGTTGTTCTCCTTTGGTCAAATTCCAAATAAGCCAACTGTCCACGGTGCCAAAAGCCAAGGTTCCGGCTTCGGCGGCAGTTCGCAATTCCGGATTTTGATCCAAAATCCATTGAATTTTGGTGCCCGAAAAATAAGCGTCCAAAAGCAGTCCAGTCTTCTGCTGGAAAACTTCAGCCTTGTCCTTATTTCTTAATGCATCACACAAATAAGCGGTGCGACGATCTTGCCAAACAATAGCTCGATGGACAGGTTTTCCCGTTTTTCGATCCCACAACACTGTTGTTTCTCGCTGATTGGTAATCCCAATGGCGTGGATTTGTTCGGGGGTAATATTTGCCGATGCAATCACTTCTTTGATGGCTTTCAATTGGGTTTCCCAAATTTCATTTGCATCGTGTTCTACCCAACTTTCTTTGGGAAAATACTGTGGGAACTCGTGTTGCGCAGTGGCAATACTATTTCCTTTTTGGTCAAACAAGATGGCTCGGGAGCTGGTAGTTCCTGCATCAAGTGCTAAAATGAATGTATTCATTATTTAAATTTAGAGTAGTTATAGCAGTAAAATTAGGAAATCAAATTTCCCTGATCATCCCATTGGGCAATTTCATTTCTAGTATCAACATTCAAAAATTTAGACGTCCATTCCGGGTCGTATTCCATGCCGTGGTCTTTCAAAACGTCATCGGGAACACCATCCCAAACATTGGGTTGATTTCCTTGATAGCCCAATTCTTGAATTCCTTTTTCGGAAGTGAAATAACCCGTGAGCACCAAGTTGCGCACTAATGAAAAAAACTGAACTTCCTGTTTTTGTTCTTTCGCATTGGGATCGGGATAGGCAATTTGATCCAATACAGCAAATTGCTCGTCTTCGCTACATTGAACAAAGGCTTTTCCATAATTCCTATTACAATGGTTTTTGAGCCACATTAAGCCGCCCCGCATACGGGTCTGCAAAGTCGGAAAATCCTTTACAATAAACTCAATAAATTCGGGCACTCCAGCTTCTTCTATTGTGCCTTCCGGACTGGGAGGAAGGATCAAATTGGCAAGCCGTGTGAGGGTTGCGATTTCTGTGTCTTCAAAAAACTGTTGGTTTAAAAGCTCCTCATCATAGGCTTTTTCCTCGGGGGTTCTCCCATATTGGTAGTCCCAAACTTTTTTGCTGAGGGTTTCACCCGACGATGTCACACAGCTTTCCAAAGCGAGACCTCCCACCATGGAACCAAGAAAAAGGGATCGAATACTGTCTCTTCTGTTCATGATTAAATATTTTGTTTTTTTAAGGCATCAATAATAAAATCGGAAGTTCTCCATGCCAAGGCAAGGATGGTCCACGTCGGATTTTTATCCGCTTGGGATACAAAGGGTCCTGCATCCACAATAAAGACGTTTTTGACATCGTGCATTTGTTCAAATTCGTTGACCACCGAAGTGTCCGGGTTGCTGCCCATTCGAGTAGTTCCCACTTCGTGGATGATCCGCCCGGGATTGAGCAAGCCGTAGTCTTTGTCCGCGCCGGGTTTTTCGCCCAAAACAATTCCGCCCATATTGTGAATGATCTCTTCAAAAGTATCGTGCATATGACGCGATTGTTTTCGTTCATAATCCGACCATTGATAGTTAAAACGCAAAACGGGGATACCAAATTCATCTACAGCGGTAGGATCAATTTCGCAATAGTTTTCATAACGTGCAATGGACTCTCCTCTTCCAGACATCCCCATCACAGAACCGTAAA
Source organism: Flavobacteriaceae bacterium (assembly GCA_018699935.1). Taxonomy (GTDB): domain Bacteria; phylum Bacteroidota; class Bacteroidia; order Flavobacteriales; family Flavobacteriaceae; genus MS024-2A. The sequence goes on from JABISF010000001.1 coordinate 6,410, forward strand.
ATTTCTTGACATCTTCACGTAATCCATTTCCGTAGCCCCCCACAGTTAGCCCTAAATATTTATTCAAATCATTAGGATTGAAAGCGGTTCCGTAACTGGGCATGCCCATACCTCCCCAAACTTCAATATGGTAGCCTCTGGGGAAGTCCAATTTTTTGTTGTCCAACCACCAAGGGGAATACAAATGCATCCCGCCCACACCGTCTTCATTATAGCGTTTTCGATTCATCATTTCAGGCACGAAAGCCATACGATCCGTTCCGGTAGAATCGTGGAGGTAATGTCCAATCATCCCACTGCTATTTCCCAATCCATTGGGGTGCATGGCACTTTTTGAATTGAGCAATATACGTGCAGTGCTACAGGCTGAAGCGGCTAAGACCACCACCTTACCAGTAACGCGATATTCTTGTCGATCTTCTTTGTTGATATAAAGAACGCCCGTGGCTTTTCCTTGGTCATTTACGGTCACTTCTCGAACCATACTATTGACATACAAATCCACTTGCCCTTTTGATTTTTGAGCCGGGAAGATCAAACACGAACCGGAGGAAAAGTCGGCATAGACCGAGCAAGAACGGCTGCATTGTCGACAATAGAAACAAACTCCTCTTTCGTTATTAATTCGTTTGGTGAGTATGGAAAGTCGGGAAGGAATGACTTTTACGCCCGTTTTTTCCGCTCCTTTTTTGTAATACAATTCGTGCAAACGGGGCTTTGGAGGAGGAAGAAAATAGCCATCGGGTTCATTGGGCAAGTCTTCTTTGCTTCCAAAAACACCGATGAGTTGATCTACCTTATCGTAATAGGGTTTGATGTCTTCATAGCTGATGGGCCAATTTTCACCCAAGCCGTCACGGTCTTTGCTTTTAAAATCTCGAGGACCAAACCGCAAGGAAATTCTTCCCCAGTGGTTGGTTCGTCCACCCAACATCCGAGATCGAAACCAGTCGAATTTTGAGTTTCCAATTTGATTATAGGGCTCGCCTTCAATCTCCCAGCCCCCATAGGCCATGTCAAATTCTCCAAAAGCGCGTGTGGAACCCGCACCTCTTCGAGGGGATTCATAGGGCCATTTGAGTTGGGTTTGTTGTTCGGGATTGGCGGGGTCAAAAAAGGGTCCGGCTTCAATTACGGCCACTTTCAGTCCGGCTTCTGCTAGAATTTTCGTTGCCATGCCCCCTCCGGCACCAGAACCAACGATAACAACATCGTATTGCGTAGGATTTTCAATTATTTGCATTTGGTCTTCATTTTTATTGAAAAAAACTAATTTATTAAAATCCTATCAAAAGCACCGTCATTCGGGAACATTTATTTGTTTCAAGGCTTTTTATGTATTGAAAATTTAAAAAATTTGTATTTCCATTAACGAAAGGCATGTTGTACTTTTGGGAAAAGACCTTTTCACTGATGGAAATAGAAATTTGTGTTGCCTCCTTAACGTCAATAAAAAACGCAGCAGATGCCGGGGCAGATCGCGTGGAATTGTGCGCCGCTTTGGAGGTGGGGGGACTGACCCCTTCTTTTGGGTTGATCCAAGCCGCAGTTGCTTTGGACCTACTTCCCATTCATTGCCTGATTCGTCCGCGAAGTGGAAATTTTAGCTATACAGATTCCGAACTTGAAATCTTCCAAGCAGATGTTTTACAAGCCAAGCAGTTGGGCTGTGCGGCTGCAGTTGTTGGGGTGTTAAACGCCCATTTTGAAGTAGATGTAAAAGCTATGAAAACGATCCTAGAAATTGCTTCTCCCATGAAGGTCGTTTTCCATCGCGCTTTTGACGTTATACCCAACCCGTTTATTGCCTTGGAACAACTCATCGACTTGGGTGTGGATACGATCTTAACTTCCGGTCAAAAAGAAACTGCCTTTGAGGGACGTTCTTGCTTGGTTGAATTGCAGGAGCGCAGTCAAGGGCGCATTACCATCATGCCGGGAAGCGGTGTCAATGCATCCAATTGTGAATGGTATAAAAATCAAAACTTTAAGGCAATTCATCTATCGGGTGCAAAAGCCCTCCCGCAGCTTCCCATTCCGGTGGGGGTGAATGCTGAAATCTCTTTTTTGAGTCAAAGTCAAAAAGAGTCTGATGTTGAA
>JABISF010000015.1 GCA_018699935.1 Flavobacteriaceae bacterium
TAAATTTAAGTTTTTTAAATATACCTGGGTTGCTGTCCAATGTATTAGGGTTCCATGTTTTTTTTCAATTCGCCCTTCCTTGACAATAAATTTAAACGCGCTACAAAAAATAGAGATGATTCAAAAAAAGTACTATGTCTGTTATTTGGAAAACAATTTAAAATTTTACTTGGAAGAAGAAGAAAAAAACTTACTCTTGAATTCGATAGAAAAAATCAATCATCATTTCAATCTTAAATGGCAAGAAACACAAGTACAAAAAAAGTTAGGTTACATAGATATGATGTAATTTTCTTACAAATTAAGACGATGTAAAGAAAACCATTTATTACATATACTAAGGATTTGATGTCAATAAAGTCTAATTTGATTTTAGGAATCGATTATAAAATCAATTAATTCATCGCAAAGAAAGTTTGAGTTTAACTTTGCTAGTAATTTTTATCTCAAATCAAGATGCAAAGAAAATTACTTATTACGTTATGCATATTTTCGTTCAATTTTTGTGTCTACCCTCAATTGAACAGTTCTCCTCAACTGAACATTAGTAAGGATATTTATATTGATACTGGTGCCAGTATGTATATTGATCTTCCTAACACGGAGTTTAATCAAGGCAACATCATCACTGATCGCTCCAATATAAACTATGGAACTGTAGCTTTTGGTCCAAATGCTAAATGGTCAAATGCTAGTCATAATGCACATGTTAATGGGTTTATTCGAATGTATAATGAACAAGATTTTATTTTCCCTTCTGGACACGACCAAATTTTTCAACCCCTACACCTAAAGAGGATTGACAGACACTCACTCGTTGACGTTGCATATAACCACAAAGCCCATGAAAACTTAACGTCAGAAAAAGGAATAGTGAAGGTTAGCGATGATTTTTATTTTTATCGGTATGATTTATCGATCGCTTCCTTTTCACTTGTTAATGTAGGAAGAAAAGGTGCATTAAATAAATCTATTTCTATGAATAGTGATTTTGATATCATAGAAAGTGATCAGAGTATAGTTGAATCCTACACGGAATTAGAAAATCTTGATAAACTTTACGACCGTGCAAAAAGTTGGAAGGTTAGTAATACAAATGTTACATTTCCCAGTAAGGAGCGCTTACTGGCTCGAAAAAATCAAAATCAACTCGATTTTGGAAGCCTAGATTTAATTATTGATAACAATGCTTCATACCCCCTAAGTGTTGATAAAATTAATAATGTTGTTCGAGTTAAAGCAAATACCTTAGTGGCTGGCACTAAATTTAATAGTTTAAGTACTTCTGGAACCATTTCAGTTGAAGGTGGAGCAAACATTGAAGTGGGATATAAAGACAATACAGGCACTCATAAATTTATTGCCTTAAATGAAGTCAATAATTCCGATATTCTCATTCGTGACAATTCTACAACGCCTCCCACATCAATAGTTTCAATAACTGCCATTACAGGAGATTATAAAACACATTTCTTAGCTCCGTCAGATACTTCTAAAATTGAAGTTCTTGTTTCACGTGCAAATCACAGTACGTTTCAAGAGAATTATCCTGAAAAAGAGCTGAGTTTTGTAAGAACACCCAATCTTCAATTAACACAGGTGGTTGCCGAATCACAAATAGAAATGTTGAATTTGGCTACAAAAATACTGCAAAAAGAAGAAGCTTTTTATCGAGCACTCGATCTGACTAACCCAACACTTACTGTGACCCATACTCTTTCTAATATGACGGGTTCACCTTCGGTAGAAAATCAAGAGGCTATTCTAAGTATTATGTACAAGGTTTTCAATAAAGTAGTTGCCAACCGCCGGAAATTGAAAAATTAAGGGAAGAAATGTTAAATATCGGTAAAAACTTTTTTTATCAAAAAACGATATTTAAATTTGGGGGTGAGAAAAATTCAATTAACATATAGATCACATTTAGAACCCACTTTTGAGCGTCTTTTTAACAAACTTGAAGTTATTCAAAAAAGGCGTCCCCTACCCCCTATTGCCCTTCATAAAATAAAAGAAAGTCTCGCCGTCGAATGGACCTATCATTCGAACAGCATCGAGGGAAACAGCCTAACGCTGCGCGAAACTCAAATGGTACTTCAAGAAGGAATTACCATCAAAGGAAAAAGTCTTAAAGAACATTTCGAAGTCAAAAATCATGAGTTTGCCTTAGCACACTTGGAGCAATTGTCGAAGTCCAAAAAAAACCTAACTATCCAAGAGATTTTAGAGCTTCATGGGTATATCATGCGCAGTGTGGAAGATCTTTATGCCGGACGGCTTCGCAATGGAGGGGTTCGTATTGCAGGAGCCAACTTTATCCCTCCCCATGCCCACAAGGTGTCCGATTTGTTGGATGATTTGATGGCAACTGTCAATCACAATCCCATGGGTCTAAATCCCATCGAGATGGCTGCTTTTTTTCACCATCAAATGGTTTGGATACACCCCTTTTTTGACGGCAATGGAAGAACGGCTCGATTGGCAATGAACCTTATCCTCATCCGGGCAGGCTTTCCCCCGGCTATCATCCTCAGACAGGATCGGAAAAAATACTATACTGCCCTGAATAGTGCCAATCAAGGCAATTACCAAAAATTGATGCTGTTGATGGCACAGGCACTCGAACGCAGCCTAAACATCTATCTCAGTATTTTACCGGATGCCGAGGAAGAATACATGGAAATTTCCAACCTTGTAAAAGAACCCGACTTTCCCTATGGTCAGGAATATATCAGTTTGTTGGCACGACAAGGCAAAATTGACGCCCATAAAGAGGGTAAAAATTGGCACACCAGCAAAGCTGCTGTTACAAACTATATCCTAAATCGTAAACGAAAACGGCACCTCCAATGAAGTCCCTCGTTTTGGTTTTTGCAAAAACACCCGTCCTTGGTAGTCTGAAAACACGCTTGGCAAAAACTGTGGGTGATGAAAAAGCACTTTGGGTTTATCAGCAATTATTGAAGAAAACTTCAACGGTATTGGAATGTCTTACCCATGATGTTTTGATTTTTTTCGACGGTGAAGCCCCCAATCTTTTCGGGTCGTCGTTTATGCGTTATCCAAAAATTCAGCAACAAGGGAAAGACTTAGGTGCTCGAATGGAACATGCCTTTGCGTGGGGTTTTGCAAAAGGATATACAAAAATCGTCATTATCGGGACGGATCTTTGGGAGCTAAATGCACAACTCCTTGATCAAGCCTTTGAATCTTTGGATTCTTTCGAAGTAGTGTTAGGTCCAGCACAAGATGGCGGATATTACTTACTGGGTTGCAAAACGCTTCTTCCTTCCCTTTTTAAACAAAAAAAATGGGGAGCAGCCACTGTATTTCGGGACACCATCAATGATTTAAAGGATTATTCTGTTGCCTTTTTGGAGGAAAAAAACGATATTGATCATTATAGCGATTTGCTGCAATTTCCCGAGCTGTTAAACTTAATGAATCAACATTTTAATGAACGAAAAGATTGAAAAAAGTATTGCCTTTTTAAAACAAGAAGGAATTGATGCTGTGTCCACCGGAATTGTTTTAGGTACCGGTCTTTATGATTTGATTTCGCAAATGGAAATTAAAAAAAGTATTGATTACAGCGACATTCCTCATTTCCCTCGCGCTACACAGGAATTTCATAAAGGAATGCTCCATTATGGAAACTTGCACGGCAAATCACTACTTGTTTTTCAGGGGCGTTTTCATTTGTATGAAGGATATGATTTTTTTGAAATCACGTATTTGGTTCTTGTTTTTAGGGCTTTAGGAGGGGGTACGCTCATTCTTAGCAATGCTGCCGGTGCCATCAATTTAAGCTTTAAAAAAGGTGCGTTGATGTTGATTAATGACCATATCAACCTACAAGGAGGATCTCCTTTAGCCATAAAAAATATAGAAACCTTAGGTGATCGGTTTGTGGACATGAGTCAACCCTATGATGCATCGTATAGAGAAAAAGTGATACAAATTGCGAAACAAAATGAGGTAACACTTTATCAAGGGGTCTATGTGGCCGTAGTTGGTTCTCAATTGGAAACTCCTGCGGAATATCGTTATCTTAAAATTATTGGTGCCGATGCGGTGGGGATGTCTACTGTACCCGAGGTTATCGTTGCGCGCCAATTGGGAATTCGGGTGTTAGCTATTTCGGTTCTTACAGACGAATGCAATCCGGATGCGCTTGCTCCAATTGATATTCCAGAGATCATGAAAATGGCAAAAAAAGGAGAAAAAGATTTTATAAAAATTGTTAAAGCCTTTGTGGTAAGTTTATAATTCAACTATATTTCGCCAAAAAACAGCCCATGCATTATCTTGAAACTACTAAAGATGTCTACAAAGAAGCCGCCTTAGCTCCTGATATTGGACTCTGTTGCACCACTACGCCCATTTGGCAATTTCCAGGCTTACATATCCCTGTAAAAATGAAAGAAATGAACTACGGCTGTGGCAGCACCGTTCATCCTCGGGATTTGACAAACCATCCAAAAATATTGTATGTGGGTGTTGGAGGTGGAATGGAGCTGTTGCAGTTCAGTTATTTTTCGCGTCAAAAAGGCGGGGTGGTAGGAATTGATGTAGTGGACGAAATGCTGGCTGCTTGCGAAGAGAATTTTGTGGAAGCCGAAGCGCAAAATGAATGGTTTCAAAAAGATTTTGTGCATTTAAAAAAAGGAGACGCTTTGCACCTCCCCGTAGCAGACAATAGTATTGACGTGGCAGCACAAAATTGCCTCTTCAATATTTTTAAAATGGAAGAACTCAAAAAGGCACTACAGGAAATGTATCGTGTTTTGAAACCACAGGGTCGATTGGTAATGAGTGATCCCACTTGTGAACAACCCATGAATGCAGCACTGCGCAATGACGATCGGTTGCGTGCCTTGTGTTTGTCCGGTTCTATCCCGCTGAAAGAATATGTAAAAATGTTGACCGATGTTGGCTTTGGTACTATAGAAATCAGAGCACGGCGCCCCTATCGCATCCTAGATCCAAAACATTATCCCACCGATACTACAATTTTTATTGAAAGTGTTGAAGTGTGTGCCATTAAAGACCCCATGCCGGCGGACGGTCCCTGTGTTTTTACCGGTAAATCAGCGATTTATTTTGGTGATAAAGATTTTTTGGATGATGAAAAAGGACATATTTTATTACAAAATCAGCCGATTTCGATTTGCGACAAAACGGCATTGGCTTTGGCTTCATTGCAACGAAGCGATATTTTTATTTCTGAATCCACCTTCCACTACGACGGAGGAGGCTGTTGTTAACCCCCATTAAACCCCATCTTATGAAAACTTCCTATTATCTTTTTGTTCTTTTTTTAAGTTTTTCCGTAAATGCACAGAAAAACATTCACGCTACCTGGAATCAGATGCTCCAAACTTATGTTTCGGAGGAAGGAAATGTCAATTATAAAGATTGGCAAACACAAAAAAGCAAGCTTGACACTTATATTACTGTTTTGGAAAGCATGCCCCCAAAAGAGCATTGGTCCAAAAATCAAACGCTTGCCTATTGGATTAATGCCTATAATGCGCTAACGGTTCAATTGATCTTAAATCATTATCCTTTAAAAAGCATCAAAGACATCAAAGATCCATGGGATACAAAATGTTTTACGGCCGGAGAAAAATCCTATACTTTGGGAGACATTGAACATAAAATTTTGCGTAAAATGGATGAACCTCGTATCCATTTTGCGATCAATTGCGCTTCGGTGTCTTGCCCCAAGTTACTCAATGAGAGCTATCAAGAAAAAACAATGGAAGAGCAACTCAGCAAAGCTTCAAAGGAATTTTTATGCGATACTTCCAAAAACATACTTGCTCCGGATCATATCGAGCTTTCCAAAATTTTCTCGTGGTTTGGAAGTGATTTTGGAAATAAATCCGAACGGTTGAATTTTATTCGTACCAATTCCGGCAAAGAAATTAATACTCCAAAAATTAGTTATTTACCTTATGACTGGAACCTTAACGAATAGTTTGCCCCTATCCATTATTATTCCCGTTCTTAATGAAATTGAACATCTGCCCCATTTTTTTGAGCATTTAACGCGGATTTCCCAGCAACAAAACGAAGTTATTGTTGTGGACGGAGGCAGCACCGATGGTAGCTGGGAATGGCTACAAAATTGGAAGGGTGGTAAGGTCTTCCGAAGTAAAAAAGGGCGTGCTTGTCAAATGAATGTCGGTGCGCAGCATGCCCAAGCTGACCTAATTTATTTTGTGCATATTGACAGTCGTCTGCCCAAAGACTTTGAAGCGAGTATTTCTAATGCCTATCGTAAAGGATTTGATGCCGGTTGCTTCCAATTGCGTTTTGAGACCTCACATTGGTTGTTGGACAGTGCGGCAGCTGGAAGCCGCTGGAATCATTTGTTATGTCGCGGTGGAGACCAGTCATTGTTTGTTCGTCGTACACTTTTTGAAAAACTATCCGGTTTTGATGAACGCTACACCATTTGCGAAGACATTCATTTTATCCGTCAGCTCTACCGACACGGAAAATTTGCGGTCATGTCAGGAAAAATCACCACTTCTGCCCGGAGGTTTCACGAAAATGGAATCCTGCGATTACTTATTCATTTTGGTATCCTTCACTTCAGTCATTGGTGGGGTGCAGGACCCGATTTTTTGAGTGCCTATTATCAACGTATGGTACGCTAATTGATCTCTCCAATAGCCAAATAATACAGTCCAAAAATCAGGATATACACCAAGCCACAAGAGACGAGGAAAATTATAAAATAAAGTGCTCCTGAGAACCAATCAAAGCCATCTCTAAATTCTTTCAATATTCTTAAAAGAATAACAAAACAGCATACAGCAAATAAAATTGATAAAATGTAGATCATAAGATCGGGTTTTAGGTTTTATAAAATTAATTTTCAATTCAATAGAAATTCATAGTAAAAAGGGGGACGTAGCCTGCGAAAAAAACACACTCTTTTTAATGCGTATTCTTTTCTTTAAATGCATCTGACTTTATTTTTAAAAGATTACAGGTTTGGATCAATTTCGGTAACACATAATTCCATCCTTGTTCGCACTTGTGATAACCATCTTCTCCAAAACTGATCTTGCCGAAATCGCCTTGTCTAATTAGTAATTCTGACCCCTCCGAGATTGGGTTAATGTTAAAATGCAAAATCGAAACTTCCTTGGTGTTTTTATCTGAGGATTTGTGTTGTATTTCAAAAGCCAAATGTTTGTAGGGATCCACTTTTAAAACAACCGCTTCCACGTGATCTACCCAACTACCATTGGGGGAATTGGCTCTCCAAACGGCTTTGCTGCCGATTTTCCAGTCGGAATGCAATTGGCAATCGTACATGTATTTTTCTGTAAGTTCTGGTTGTGTGAGTACATTCCATATAGCTACTGCACTAGCATTGATGGGACTGGACACTTGAACCCAAAGTGCTTTTTTACTCATGCTTGAAACGGATTTGTGTCAGAAGGAAATGTCCCCCGTATGTTGGGTTACGAAAAAAAGAAAAGAAACAAGGATTTAGGGGCATCCGATTACTGATTTGGTTACAGCAATATACGAATTAATTTTCTTATTAAAAGCAGGAGTTCTTTTACTTCAAAAAAAAGATGAAGTAGTCGTCTTAAAACACCTTTTTAACATTATGACCTCATAAATTAACTTTTTTTGTTTTCAAAAATTGTAATTTAGCTCGATGAGCAAAACTACTCCCCCACAATCTGTAGTAATTATCGGAAATGGTATTTCCGGAATTACGCTTGCCCGTCATCTTCGTAAAAAATCAGCGATTCCCATTCGTATTATTTCAGAGGAAACGCCCTATTTTTTTTCTAGAACAGCACTCATGTATGTCTTCATGGGGCATATGCGTTTTGAAGACACACAACCGTATGAAAATGATTTTTGGAAAAAAAACAATATTCAGTTAATCCATAAAAGAATTACTCGCGTGGATACGCAAAAGAAGTTATTGTTGACCCAAGACGCTACTGAAATTTCCTATGACACATTGGTCATCGCTTGTGGTTCCAAACCCAACCGTTTTGGATGGCCGGGTCAAGACTTAAAAGCAGTACAAGGCTTATACCACAAACAAGATCTCGAGCAACTAGAAAAATGGAGTAGCAGCATTAAAGAAGCTACCATTGTTGGAGGAGGTTTGATTGGAGTGGAATTGGCTGAAATGCTGCATAGCAGAGGAAAAAAAGTGCATTTTCTTGTTCGCGAAAAGAGTTTTTGGGATCATATACTTCCCAAAGAAGAATCTGAAATGATCAATCAACATATTTTGGCACATGGGATTGATTTACAATTAAACACTGAATTACATTCCATAGAAGGGGATGAAAGGGATCGTGCCAAAACGATAGTAACCAAAAAAGGCGATCGCATTCCCTCTCAATGGGTGGGATTGACGGTGGGTGTTTCTCCCAATATAGATTTTATAAAAAACAGTGGCTTGGAACTGGGTCGCGGTGTAAAAGTAAATTGCTATTTGGAGACCAATCTCAAAGATATTTACGCCATTGGTGACTGTGCTGAACAAACCCAACCGCTTCCTCAAAGAAGGTCCATTGAAGCCGTTTGGTACACCGGAAGAATGATGGGAGAAACGCTGGCGCAAACCCTTTTGGAGAATAAAACCCCCTACACGCCAGGGCACTGGTTTAACTCGGCCAAATTTTTTGATATTGAATACCAGACCTATGGAATGGTTTCCGCACATCCTGATGCAGAGGAAGAAGCACAATTCTTTTGGAAACCCAAAAAAGCAAATGTTTCCCTCCGATTTAGCTACCATCCCGTCTCCGAAAAATTGCTGGGCGTTCTCGCCCTCGGCACCCGAATTAGACATCACGTTTTTGATCGTTGGTTGGAGGAGGAAAGAACCTTGAACTATGTACTTACTCATTTCTCGGAGGCAGCTTTTGATCCTGAATTCTATCCCAATTTTAAACCTAAACGCAACGCAATATGACTTTTCTCTCCCTAAAAAAAACCAGCCTTATTATTGGATTGACAGGATTGCTGCTACTGCTAAGTGCTTTGGGTTTTGAGTACAGTAATCCGGAATTGTTTCTCAGCAGTAGTCTGATCCTCATTGCTGCCGGCAGCTTATTTTATTTCGCCTCCCTCTATGGCAACCAACTTTCAGGAATTAAAAATAATCAAGTATGGTTTCATGCACTCAGTTCGAGAGGTGATTGGGGATGGCTGTTAGGCCTGGTGCTCACCGGTTTTTATGTTGCTATTTATTGGTTCCCGGAGGTGTTGGGATATTCGCAGGAAGGAAGCAGTGGTTTGGTTCAACTTTTTGATCCTTTGAGTTATTTGTTAAACGGAAAACCTGCCACTCAATGGTTTCTTTATGGCAGTTTGTACACTTTTGCTATTTTACTTTTTGGTGTAAAATTTATATGGAAATACCGACACAATCGTTATCAAATCATACGCACACTATCGGTTATGTTTTTCCAATTTGGATTTGCATTTATGATTCCTGAGCTCCTAAGCAAGCTAAATCCCGAGCTCGATTATTTTGCTAAAGACCTCAAAAACATGTGGCCATTAAATTATTATTTTTTAGATGAGTGGCACCTTACCAATCTTTTGAATGGAGGAAATTTGGGAATGTTTTTTCTGATTTTCGGTTTGGCACTTATTTTTGTGATCTCGCCAATATTGACCTATTTCTACGGCAAGCGTTGGTACTGCTCGTGGGTCTGTGGCTGTGGCGCTTTGGCAGAAACTGCAGGGGATCCATTTCGTCAATTGTCCAGTAAAAAAATAAGCGTTTGGAAGTTTGAACGTTGGATGATCCATGCCGTTTTAGTGTTTGTTTTTATCACCACCATTGCCACCGTTTGGTCTTTTCTATCGGCGCATCCGAATCAAAGTTTCATGACTAAAGAACAATTTATTATTGGTGTAGTTGTGTTTTTAATCCTCATCATGGCTACGCTCTTTTATTGGAAACGCAATGGCTTTGATAAAGATGCTCGCTATGGTTTGTTGAGTATCGGAATCATCATCATTGCAATTCTCAGTGTTCACCTTTTCTCTGGCAAGGATCACATCTTATTTTTTCCGAGTTATAAATTTCAACAATGGTATGGCTTTGGTATTGGAGCCGCCTTTTCGGGCGTATTGGGCGTTGGGTTTTATCCTATTTTAGGGAGCCGTGTTTGGTGTCGTTTTGGCTGCCCAATGGCAGCTTTGTTAGGAATGCAACAACGTTTATTGTCTCGGTTTAGAATCACCACCAATGGAGGACAATGTATTTCCTGCGGCAATTGTTCTACGTATTGTGAAATGGGAATCGACGTTCGTGCCTATGCCCAACGTGGTGAAAACATTGTTCGTTCTTCCTGTGTGGGTTGTGGTGTTTGTTCGGCAGTATGTCCAAGAGGGGTTTTAAAACTTGAAAACGATACTATGGAAAATCGAATCACCGATGTCCCCTACCCTCTGGGAAATAAACTTTAAAATTTCTAATCCACCCATTAATTCCTTCGTATCTTTCATCGATGCAATTAAAAAATGCTCCGAAAATCGCCGTTATTATTCCCGTTTTTAACGAGGCGCAATCCATTGAAAAGGTCATTCGTGCGCTTCCCTCGGAAGCCCAGGTTATTGTGGTAGACAATGGCTCCACCGACAAGACTTTTCAAAAAGCAACCGCTGCAGGAGCTACCGTTTTGAAAGAGGCGAAGAAAGGCTATGGTCACGCTTGTTTGAAAGGAATCGCTTCACTTCAAAAAAACCCTCCCGAAATCCTCGTTTTTCTCGATGGAGATTTTTCGGATTATCCCGAAGATTTACCAACTATCATTGCCCCCATTTTGAATCAACAAGCAGATTTTGTTGTGGGTGCCCGCACGGCAGTACTGCGGGAAAAAGGCGCCCTAACTCCCCAACAGATTTTTGGCAATGGTTTGGCTTGTTGGTTGATGCGTTTGCTTTACAAAAGCAGATTTACCGATTTAGGTCCGTTCCGAGCCATACGCTGGGAAGTACTGGATTCGTTAGAGATGAAAGACAAAACCTATGGATGGACCATAGAAATGCAACTTAAAGTATTGCGAAGAAAAATCCCTTATCTTGAAGTCCCTGTTCGCTACCGAAAACGCATTGGTGTTTCTAAAGTTTCGGGAACATTAATAGGTACTTTGATGGCGGGTTATAAAATTTTAGGATGGATTGGAACTTTTTATTTTTCAAAATGGAAATGACAACGGACCGTTTTATCGATTTTTTTGCAATCCTTATCATCGGGGTGTACACCTTTTGTTTGTTGGCCATTTTTCTTTTTAGCCTGACCTATCTTAATATGTTGCGGCATTATATACGCTATCAAAAAAACCAGAAAAAACCACTACCCAAGCTTGACAAAGAGCAACTTCCTGCGGTCACTGTTCAACTGCCCTTATACAATGAACTGTATGTGGTTGAAAGGCTGTTGCACTGTATTGCTCAACTGGATTATCCTCCAGAAAAGCTTCAAATTCAAGTCTTGGATGATTCCACCGATGAGTCCTTGATCGTTACCCAAAAACTCGTGGCTGACCTAAAAAAAAGCGGGATTCTTATCGATCATATCGTACGAAAGGATCGGGTGGGATTTAAAGCAGGAGCCCTCAAAGAGGGACTAAAAACAGCCACCGGTACATACATCGCTATCTTCGATGCCGATTTTCTTCCGGACCCTTCTTGGCTGCTGAAAACCATTCCCCATTTTAACGATCCCAAGGTGGGGCTTATCCAAACCCGCTGGGGACATCTCAACCGCTCTGACAGCATCCTTACCCAAGCACAAGCTTTTGCGCTGGATACACATTTCACCCTGGAACAAGTGGGAAGGAATTTGCAAAATCACTTTATCAACTTCAACGGTACTACTGGAGTTTGGAGAAAAAGCTGCATCATTGATGCCGGCAATTGGAATGGTGACACCCTAACCGAAGACTTAGATTTAAGCTATCGGGCACAACTAAAAAAGTGGAAATTTGTGTATTTGGAAGATGTGGTTACTCCTGCGGAACTTCCCGTGGTGATCAGCGCCGTGCGTTCACAACAATTCCGATGGAATAAGGGCGGTGCTGAAAATTTCCAAAAATCCATTCGAAACGTTTTAAAATCTAAAAATATCTCCCTCAGCACCAAATGGAATGCCACCATGCACCTGCTCAACAGTTCCATGTTTTTGGCTGTTTTTTTAGTGGCGCTGCTCAGTGTCCCGCTGCTTTTCATTAAAGTGCAATGGCCTATCTTTTCGATTTATCTGAACTTGTTGGGTTTATTCATCATCAGCACACTAATCTTTTTTAGCTGTTATTGGGTGGTGCACAAAAAATTTTATGGGGGTGGGATGGGTTCTTTTTTCCGATATATACCACGCTTTTTGTTTTTTTACAGCATTGCCATTGGACTGTCTTTCCACAATACGATAGCTATTTTGGAGGGGCATTGGGGCAAGAAAACTCCTTTTATTCGCACCCCAAAATTCAGTGAACAAACGCTCAAAAATTGGAAGAAGAATAAATACCTCCTCAAAAATTTTTCAGCGTTCACCATCGCCGAACTGCTATTGACGGGCTATTTCCTGTTTGGACTTATCGCCTCTGTGTTCTTGGGAGAGATCAATCTGTTTGGGCTTTTCCCATTTTACCTTATGCTCACTTTTGGTTTTGGCTACGTCAGCTATCAAGGGCTTAAATGATTGCATATGGGAACCCAAAAATTACTTGTCGGTTTTGGACTTTTCTTATCCGTATTCGCCTATTCAATTTTGAGCTACACCTTGGTTCGGAGTCAAACGCTGGAGCTATTTAGTGTTTATTCCGGACTTTTTTTGCTTTGCTATTTCCTTCTTCGAAATCTCAGCGGATTACGTATGCTACTCCTTTTTGGTCTGTTATTACGGCTGGTTTTTTTGTGGAGTCTTCCGCATTTATCCCAAGATTTCTATCGTTTTCTGTGGGATGGAAATATACAGTGGATGGGCATCAATCCCTACATCCACACCCCCAATCGCTTGATCGAATTGATCCAATTTCCACAATCTCAAGTCCTTTTTGAAGGTATGGGAAGTTTAAGCCAAGGACATTTTTCCAACTATCCTCCACTCAGTCAGTGGATTTATAAAGCAGCAACCTTAGTGCATTTTGACAATCTCCTTAGCTCGGTAAATGTGTTGCGTGTTTTTATTTTATTAGGAGATTTAATGGTGTTTATTTTTGGTAGTCGTTTGCTGAAAATATTGGGAAAAAGTCCCCAATATATAGGTTGGTATTTCTTAAATCCTATAGTAATCATTGAGCTTTTTGGCAACCTACATGCAGAAGGCATCATGTTGGGACTCACTTTGATGGGGGCATATTTTATTTTTAAAAACAAACTTGTTTGGGGAAGTGCTATGCTGAGTCTTGCCATTGCTGCCAAACTCCTTCCGCTGCTGATACTACCTGTTTTTTTTAAGTTTCTTGGCTGGAAAAAAGGCTTACAAATGTCTGCTTGGATACTGCTTTTTAGCGGCCTTCTTTGGTTTCCTTTTTGGGAAAAACAAATGCTTGAGAATTATATGGTCACCCTACGATTGTGGTTCAATCGCTTTGAGTTTAATGGAAGTCTCTATTATATGGTCCGTGCTTTGGGCTATGAAATCAAAGGCTATAACATCATCCGCACCCTTGGAAAATTCACGCCATTCCTCACCCTAGGTTGGGTGTTTGTTTTTAGCTTTTTAAGAAAAAATAGGACCGCAAATGAAGTATTAAAAAGCAGCTTATGGCTGTTGAGCATTTATTTTTTTAGTGCCACCACAGTGCATCCCTGGTATGTAATCACACTTGTCGGACTGGGAATCATGACCGGATATCTTTATCCCATATTGTGGAGTTTTACCGTTTTTTGGAGCTATTCTGCTTATGGAGCACAAGCCTTTGAAGAACAAACGCTATGGCTGTTTCTAGAATATCTTCCAGTATACGCTTGCTTTGGATATGAGGTGTTTAAAAAACCGCTATTGCAGCATTTTCAAGAAGCTCACTTCTTTTACCGTCAGTCTGCGCCACGTTCCTCTGGGTAGTTCTTTTTTGGTCAATCCGCCAATCACCACTCGATCTACTTGGAGTACTTTTCGGTCTACAGACGCAAAAAGCTTTACCAAAATCGCTGGGTTCAAACCGTCCACTTCTACACCAATTTCGTTTTTCGATTTACCTTCGATGTGGCTGATTCCCGCAATTTTGTATTCCTTATCAAAAACACGAACACCTTCTTTGAGCTTTTTCAATGAATCCGTGTCAATGTTTTTATCCAAGATGACCTTATAAATCATTCGCAATGCTTTGGCTTGACTGATTTTTT
Organism: Flavobacteriaceae bacterium; assembly: GCA_018699935.1. Taxonomy (GTDB): domain Bacteria; phylum Bacteroidota; class Bacteroidia; order Flavobacteriales; family Flavobacteriaceae; genus MS024-2A. The sequence continues at coordinate 14,362 of JABISF010000015.1, forward strand.
TTCGCAATTCCGCATCGTTGGTCAACAGCAGCAAACCAGTCATGGGTCGACCCATGTCACCCACTGGGGGAACTTTTTGGCGGAACGTTCCGCGAATTAATTCTTGAACTGATTTTTTGATGACCCCCCCTTGGGCTGTGGCAACAAATCCTTTTGGCTTGTTGAGTAACAAATAAATGGGTGGATTTTGTTCAATTTTCTGTCCGTCAAATTTCACCAAATCGGTGGGCTTGACTTGAAATCCCATTTCGGTAATGATCTTTCCATTGACTTGAACCAATCCCATTTCAATATGACTATCGGCTTCCCGACGGGAACACAAGCCCGAATTGGATAAAAATTTATTCAGTCGTATGGTTTCGGATTCCTTTATATAGGGGACTTTTTTATTATAAGAAGTGCTGTACTTTTTTTCCATTTAAATGATTGTTTGCTCTTAAAAACCGTGCTTGTACATAAAGGCGATACACAACACCCCTACCAAAATCCAAAATTTTAAAAGATTGTGGAGCCAAAGGTACATCTTTTGTCCATTTGCACGCCATAATAGCACTAAAAGCAATGCCAAGAAAGGAAGACTTAAATCGAAGTACAATTGCATTCCTCCCGCAGAAGAATGATGGAGTAAATAGATGGGAATCAAACAACTGGCAATGATGGTTGTAATGATCCATTTGGTAAGCTTGGCACTGAAGACCGAAGGAAGGGTTTGGTATTGCTGAATCATGTCCCCTTTTAAATTTTCTAAATCCTTTACAATGTCGCGAATAAGCAACAATAAAAACAAATACAACGCATGGTAAAAAATATCTACTTCAAAGTTTTTAAAATAAAAAGTGATGATCCAAAAGGGCAAAATGGTCAGTAACACAGAAAAAAGATTACTCAGCCAAAACCACCTTTTGATATAACTACTATAGAGCCAAATGGAAAAAATATACAGGGAAAAAAGCAGTACGGCTTTGAAAGAAATTACACTGGCAAAAAAAAGGACTGCGATGTTGAGCAAAAGATATAAGACCAATTGGGACTGCTGAGAAACCAAATGTTCTAATAAAAATTTTCTAGGTCGATTGATTTGATCTTTGGCAGCATCAAAAAAATTGTTGATGATATAGCCGGAAGCAGAAGTCAACGCACTGGCCAACACCAAACAAAAAAAAGAGCCATCCAACAACAAGTCCATCCAACGAAGGTCGGGTGCCAAGATATAGCGTGCCGTGAGATATAATGCGGCAACAAGGACAATGATATTATATCCTCTTATGACACTAAAAAGACTTACTAAACGAAGGAGATTTTTTTGATGTTTTTTGTTGAAAAGCATGTCGCTCTTCTAAAAATGATAGACCACTTCCAAAGGATATTCCTTTAGCGAAGCTTTGGCTTTTTCAAAGTCTTTGGCAAAACCTAAAATAAAACCTCCACCGCCGGATCCACAGAGTTTGAGATAATAATCGTTGGTTTCAATTCCTTTTTTCCACAATTCATGGAAATTTTTTGGAATCATCGGATGAAAGTTTTTGAGCACCAAAGTGGAGAGTTTTTTCATATTCCCAAAAAGGGATTTGATATTTCCTTTTAAGAAATCATCTACACAGAGGTCGGTATATTTGATAAAATCTTCCCGCATCATTGTACTGAAAGCTTCTTGTTTCATATTCTCTAAAAAAATAGAAACCATGGGAGCCGTTTCGCCCACAATACCACTGTCCAAAAGAAACACGGCTCCTTTCCCCTCGGGATTTTGAGAAGGAATACCCGTGGTTTGAATGTCTTCTTGGGACTGAATTAATATGGGTAAACTCAAATAACTGTTCAAGGGGTCAAGCCCTGATGATTTTCCATGGAAAAAAGATTCCATTTGAGAAAAAATGGTTTTGAGTTGTTGAAGCTTTTCTTTGGTAAGGTTTTCAAGCACCGTAATCTTTTGGGTAGCATACTGATCGTATATGGATGCCACCAAAGCCCCGCTACTCCCCACTCCATAGCCTTGGGGAATACTGCTGTCAAAATACATTTGCTGGTCGAGGTCGGCTTGTAATTGCACCCAATCAAATTGGACCACCGTGGAGTCTAGCGTTTTGAGATAGGTGACAAAAGCTTGGAGTTGATTGTGTGATTTTTCGTACTCTTTTGACTTTTCTTGCGGAATTTTGAGTGCTCCGCGATAGAAATTGTAGGGGATCGAGAGACCTTTGGAATCCTTTATAATTCCATATTCACCAAACAACAGGATTTTCGCAAAAAACAATGCCCCTTTCATAGTTTTCAAATTTAAACTTTTTTGACACCACTGCCAACTTCGTCCAAAATATATTGCCCGGATTGACAAAACACGCTCAACTCGCGAGCAATAAAATCATTGACTTTTTCTTTTTCTGCTTTCGGATAGAGTAAATGAACATTCGCCCCGGCATCCAGAGTAAAACAAAGCGCTGACGTATTTGCTTTTCTATATTCCCACACTTTATGGATCACGGCAAGTGTATTGGGGTGCATTAAAATAAAATAGGGTTGCGAAGTCATCATCATAGCGTGTAGCGTGAGGGCTTCTGATTCCACAACACGAATGAATTGCTCCACCGCTCCCGTTTCTATGGCGCGTTTAAGTAGTGCTAACTGTTGATGCGCTTGCTCAAAACGACGTTCCGCAAACGGATGCCCTTCCATCAAGGCATGCCCTTGCGAACTGGAAACAACTTTGGTTCCCTTGTCAATGAGCAATACCGCATCCTGATAATCTTGAAAACTGGGGTGAACCGATGTCGAAATGGGATGCGCAAATAAATCTGAACTCTCCGGAATGGAGGGTGTCTCCCCCCATACACACAAAGGTCCTTGAACACTTCTTGCAGCACTGCCCGAACCCAGTCGAGCCAAAAAAGAGGCTTTCTGATAAAAATAGCTCTCCGAAATAGCGGCTCCCCCTTGTCGCTCAAGATCCATCAAGCCAATGGACAAGGCTGCCATGGCAGAGGCTGATGAGGCAATTCCACTACTGTGCGGAAAGGAATTACTGCTTTTTATATTTAAATGATGCTGTTTTAACCAGGGTTGAAAAGGTATAATTCGCTGGAAAAACTGATCGATTTTGGGGTGAAATTCCGGTGCTGCCTGGCCTTCAAATTCAAAAGAAAAACTCAACCTTCCACTTGAATTGGGCTGACAATCGATGGTAGTGGTGGTCACACATTGATTCAGCGTAAAACTTAAAGAAGGATTTTTAGGAAGTTGTTCCCCATATTTCCCCCAATATTTGATCAACGCAATATTGCTGGGGGCTTGCCAAGTTACTTCTTGGTGCAACTCAAAAGAGGCTGCTGATATAAAATCTTCCAGTTTCATGAGTGGCAAAGGTAGGATATTCCTCAACAATCTTATAAAAAAGGATATGGCGAAATCGAAATTTTACATTAGATTTACCTTAGTATGAAAACCAAAGATCGCATTCTTCCCATTGTCTCCTTTGTCCTACTCTGTTTGGGAATCGGATGGTTGTCCAGCATGGTCACTCGAATCGCTGTGGTGGAATGGTATGCCGATTTGGAAAAACCCTTTTTTTCGCCTCCCAATCAACTTTTTGCGCCTGTATGGCTCGTGCTTTATGTTTTAATGGGGTGGGCGGCCGGAAGAGTTTGGTTTTATGGAAAACACCATCGTTGGGGAAAAACAGCCCTGTATCATTTTGGCGCACAATTAATTTTTAACGGCTTGTGGTCTTTGGTCTTCTTCGGTTTGCATTCGCCACTGTTGGGATTGATCGTTATCGCAATCTTGTGGATATTGATTGAGCGCTGTATTTTTTGGTTTCGTTTGGTGGATCATAAATCGGCCTATTTACTTTACCCCTATTTGATTTGGGTCAGTTTTGCCACTTTGTTGAATGCCGCAATTTTGTATTTGAATTAATTTTCTTGTCCCAGGCATTGATAATTAGCTAATATTTAGTAGCTTAGACCAACTCAAATCTTATCTTATGTTTACAAAAGCTACCCTTTTAGGAACCCTCGTAGGTGGAATTGTCATGAATTTACTCGGTTGGGTATTTTATGAATATGCTGCCGCTTCATTCTTTGAAGCGCATACTTTAACAGCAATGGATACCCAAATGGATCCCGTCTATATTACTTTAGGGGCTCTCATTATTGCTTTTGCCATGTCCAATATTTATAAACGTTATACCTCCCATTACGGCGTAGGAAGCGGATTTAAATTTGGGGTTTGGATTGGAGTCCTGTTTGGCTTTGGAATGGGATTGGTCATGTATGGTACCGCCCAATGGATGGATATTACCGCCACCATCGTGGATAATCTCTGGGCTCTGTTGTATTACGGAATCACCGGCGCCTCCATCGGTTGGGTTTTCAGCAAAACCCATTCTTCAAAAACCGCTTAGGAGCACTAATTTGTCAACCAAAAGCGACTCCAAAAAGGGTCGCTTTTTTAGTTTCTGGGAACACGCTCCGGATAATCGGTAATGATCGCATCTACCCCAAAACGGAGCAGAGTTGCTATGTCCTCCGGTTGATTTACGGTCCACGTATACACCTTCAGCTTTGCTTGATGGATTTTATCCACTATTTCAGCAGTCAAGGATTTATAATCGGGATTGATGGCTTCTGCTGCAAGTAATTGAGCCGTGGGAATGGCATCCAAGGGGTCATCCTCAGTGAGTACAGCGATAGGTACTGCTTGATTAACCGAATAAAAGTCCTCCAATTCTTTCCAATTAAAACTGGAAATAATAACCTTCTCCGCAGACCATTTTCCCGCTTCAAAATAGGTTTGTAAAACAGCATTGGTGGCTATTGCTGTTTGAGCTCCTTTTAATTCGATGTTTAATAGTACTTTCCCGTCTATTAAATCTAATACTTCCTCCAAAGTGGGAATGATATAACCCCCCTTCACTTCTATTTTTTGAATGGAATCCAAATCCAACTGCTCGATATATCCCGTAGTATTGGTCAAACGATCCAAAGTCTGGTCGTGAAAAACCACCAATTCCCCCGAGGCGCAACGAAAAACATCAATTTCTATTCCGTCCACCCCCAAATCCAAAGCCTTGGCAATGGAAGGCAAAGTGTTTTCTGTCAAATGCCCACGTGCACCTCGATGACCGATGACGAGTGGGTGGGTGGGTGGGGCGCAACTGATTGCCGTCATAACAACTACTATTAATGAGGATACTGTTTTCATTTTTATTACAAGTTAAAAAAGAAAAGTCGTAGGAGCCATTTCTAAGCGCTGAATCTTTACCATCTGCTTATTCCACTAATATCCAAAACTCCCAAGGTTTCATGTCGTACTGATAACTTTCCGACAAGATGACAGCTTTCATGTCTTGATACCTGCGGTATTTCCCGTTTTTAGGCATGGTAAACTGAGCATAGTCTTTACTCAAGTTGACAATCGCCACCAACGTATCTTTGTCTTTTATCCGCTCAAAAGCCAAAACCTGATAATCTTTACTTGTAGGTATTCTCGTATAGGTTCCCCCTTCACTTCCACTGGCCAATGCCGGATGATGATTCTTTAGAGCACCCAATTGTTGAAGTAATTTCATGGTGGCTCCTTCTACTTTGGGAAAACTATCTTTTTGAAAAAATTGAAGACGTTTATCAAGATCGTATTCCTGACCGCTGTAAATTAAAGGCATTCCCGGTAGCGTAAAATCCAAGGCCATAAAAGCGTTACCCGCTGCACCATAACTTTCGTTTACGGTTCCGTTCCAAGAATTTTCATCGTGATTGGCCACAAAATTTACGAGGATATTTTCCATCCCATACAATCGGAGACTGCGCTCCATATGGCGATGAAAATCATTGGCATTTTTTCTACCCTTAGCCACTTCCTTACTCAGCCCGTGTCCCGGCCAATCGTAGGTGGCATCAAAGCGACTCACCAAGGGCAAGCCTCCCGGATGATAAATGTCGGTTTCCGCCAGTAAAAAAATGTCTTTGACTTCTTTTAAAGCCGCAAAGGTCTTTTCGTAAAACGGAACCGGCACAGCATAGGCTTGATCGATGCGATAGCCATCAATATCACATTCTTTTACCCAATACAACATCGCATTGCGCATGGCTTCACGCATTTCCATATTTTCGTAATTCAGATCGGCCACATCGGTCCAACCATAGGATCGTCCTGTCTGTGGATCCACAGGATCAATAATTTCTCCTTTTCTATTTTTTAAATAATAAGCGTCGTTGGATTCTATCCAATGGTGGCTCCAACCCGTATGCCCTGGTACCCAGTCCAAAATAACATAGATTCCCAACTCATGCGCTTTATTCACCAATGCTTTAAAGTCTTCTAAAGTTCCAAACTCTGGATTGACTTTGGTGTAATCCGAAACGGCATAATAGCTTCCGAGGGGTCCTTTACTCCGCTTTGTAGAGATGGGATTGATGGGCATCAGCCATAAGATTTTTATCCCCATTTTTTTCAATTTAGGTAAATCCGCTGCAAAAGCATTAAAAGTACCCTCGTTGGAATATTGCCGAATATTGGCTTCATACAAAACCGCCGAAGCAATTACTTCTTCAGAAATGGGCGCCAATGGTGTCGGTGCAACTGTGGTTTGGGGAATGGGCTTTCGCGCCTCGGTTTCTGGACTCTTGCAACCTAAAAAATAAAGGGCAACAAATAAAAAGATAAAATTTCTCATAGTCTTGCGATTAAAATAATTCAATAATATAAACGGTTTGTCCCGGTATTGTCAGTTCCTTTTCCAAAAGGAACTCCTGCTCTGTGATGATCTCAAAACCGCGCTTAAGTTGGTTTAACCCTTCCTCAAAACGAGAGGTATGGAGGGTTTGGGACTCCAGGTTGTTGTTGACAACCACCATCACGCGTTCTGTTTCATCATATCGAAAATAAACATAAACATCGTTTTCAGGCACATAATGCAACATTTTTCCAAAATGAATCACGGCTTTGTTTTTTCGCCATTGCAACAGTTTTTGTGTAAAATTAAAATAAAGTCGCTGCGTTTCCGTACGTCCAGAATCTGTAAAGGCATTGTTTTGATCTCCGCTCCAACCCCCGGGAAAATCGCGACGAATATCTCCATCCCCTCTTCCTTTTTCACCCTGCATTCCAATTTCAGTTCCGTAATATATTTGAGGAATCCCGCGGATGGTCATCAAAACGGACATCCATTGTTGATACTGTTTAAAATCAGGATAAATGGCGTTGCTTCGTTCGGTGTCGTGGTTTTCTGTAAAAATCAACACATTATGGATGTTGGGATACAAAAAGTCTTTTTGAAAATGCTTGTACAAACGGGTTGTCCCCAACTCCCAATACGAATTGTTTTCGTTAAACAGCTGCACCAAAACATCTCGTAATGGAAAATCCATCACACTTGGGAGTTTGGAATTATATCCTCTTAAGGCACCAATAGCACTATCCTCTTGCCAATAGGCCACATGAACGGTATCGTGCATCCAACCTTCACCAACGATATTGAAGTTTGGATATTCCTCCCGAATCGCACTGACCCAAGCCACCATAGCCTCGGGATCATTATAGGGGTATGTATCCACTCTAAAGCCATCGATCCCGGCAGATTCTATCCACCAAATTGCATTTTGTTTTACATATTGAAGCACCAAAGGGGCCTTGAGGTTGACGTCCGCCATGGAAGGAACAAACCAACCTTCTACCTGAGTCTTGTAATCAATTTGAGAGGCGTAAGGATCTGAAAAAATCTCTTTTCGATGATTTGTTCCCGTAAATTCATCAAATTGATGAATCCAATCCGAGGTGGGCAAATCTTGGATGATCCAGTGTTCCAAACCCCAATGATTGGTCACATAATCCATAATTAACTTCATCGATCGATCATGTAAAGCCTCCCCAAGCCGCACATAATCTTGATGCGTTCCAAAACGCGGGTCGATGCGATAGGAATGACTTTGGGCATAGGTGTGATATGATCCTTGGGGATCATTGTCCTCCAAAAGCGGGGTACTCCACAAAGCAGTTGCCCCAAGTGCTGCTATATAATCCAAATGTTCAATGATTCCTTGGATGTCTCCTCCATGCCTTCCGCCTTGTTGCGCTCGATCCAACTTTTCAAGCATTTCTACCGCCGTATCATTCTTTTTGTTTCCATTGGCAAAACGATCCGGCATGAGCAGATAAATCACATCAGCGGCATCAAAACTTTTTCGGTCGGCACTCCCCTTTTTTCGTTCAAGAAGCGTGTAGGGAATTTTTCGTGGCGGGGCACCTGGTTTTTCTAGCAGTATATCAAAGGTTCCCGGTGTTGAATCTGAAAAATCAAATTCCACAAAAAGATAATTGGGATTTTCAACCTTGATCGTTTGCAATATTTTTCCTCCCGAAGATGCCACGGCATATTGAGCAATATCTTTTTCATACAACAGGATTTGAACCGTGTCCAATTGCATTCCAGCCCACCAGTAGGGGGGTTCAATGCGTAACTCTTGACTCATAAGAATAAGGGGTAAAAAAATAAATGAAAAAATCCATCGCATTACACATCCGAATTAACCGTTATCGGCGCTCCATTACAAAAAATGGAAGTTGTCGCTCCCGAACTGTGAATACGAGTTCCGGCTTGATCCACGCGAACCGTAATGATCGCATTGCGATAGAGAATTTTAAAGCTAAAAGCCTTCCATTGTTGGGGGAGTTTTGGACTGAAATGCAGGGCACCATCTTTCATTTGCATCCCCCCAAAACCTTCAACGATACTCATCCATGTACCGGCCATACTTGTGATGTGCAAGCCCTCGTCCACTTCCTTGTTGTAATCGTCCAAATCCAATCGGGCAGTTCTTAAATAAAAAGCATAAGCCTGCTCCATTTTCTCCAGACGCGCCGCTAAAATGGCATGTACACAGGGCGATAACGAAGATTCGTGAACGGTAAAGGGTTCGTAATAATCAAAATGGGTTTGGAGTGCCTCCATTGTAAAATGCTCTTGGAAAAAATAAAAACCTTGTAAAACATCCGCTTGTTTGATGTAAGGTGACCGTAAAATTCGATCCCAAGACCAATGCTGATTGATGGGGCGATCCGCAGCAGGCAATTGCTCCACTGTTTGTAATTCTTTGTCCAAAAACCCATCATTTTGTAGGAATAAATCTTTTTCGGGATGTTTTGGGAAATACATCTGATTGGCTATGGATTGCCAAGATTGTACTTCCTCCTTACGCACCTTCAATTTGGACGCTAGTGTTTTAAAAACCTGTTGATTTTCAACTTGCAATCGCTCCCACATTTCAGTGGTGTACAGAAGACACCATTGCGCTATATAGTTGGTGTACCAATTGTTATTGACATTGTTTTCGTACTCATTGGGACCCGTAACCCCCAAAATTACATACAAACCTTTTGCCTCAGAAAAATTGACCCGCTGTGCCCAAAACCGCGCAATCCCAACCAAAACTTCCATTCCCATTTCTGGAAGATAGGTCTTGTCACCCGTAAATCTTTCGTAGTTGTATATGGCATAGGCAATGGCTCCATTGCGGTGGATTTCTTCAAAGGTAATTTCCCATTCGTTGTGGCATTCTTCCCCATTCATGGTCACCATTGGATACAAAGCTGCTCCCCCTGAAAAGCCTAGCCTCTCTGCGTTTTCAATAGCCTTATACAATTGATCGTAACGGTATTTCAATAAATTTCTAGCCACTTCGGCACCTTTGGTGGCCATATAAAAGGGAAGGCAATAGGCTTCAGTATCCCAATAGGTACTACCGCCATATTTTTCTCCAGTAAATCCTTTTGGACCAATATTTAGTTTGGGGTCTTTTCCGTTATAGGTTTGGTTGAGTTGAAAAATATTAAAACGAATGGCTTGTTGGGCTTTTTCATCCCCTTCAATCAGGATGTCCGATTGCTTCCAAACCTCACTCCAGACCTCTTGATGTGCCGTCTTTACTGTCTCAAAACCTTGGTTCTGTGCCGCTGCCAACAGTTCTTTTACTTCCGATAAAGGAGTGCTTTCGGAGGACTTATCACAACGGAAATAGCCCCCAAATTTGGTTGCCGTGCCAATCTCTCCTTGCTGAAGTGTCACGATGGCTTTTTGGCTTAAACGCTGCTCCTCGCTGGTGCACTCAGCCGCTATAATCGCACCCCTTGCATCTACAAATTCAGTATGCGCATACGTGCAAATTTTAAAATGCGTCTTAAGTGTATGTGAAAATAATGCCAACCCTTCCGCTGAGGCGTGTTGATTGGTATGTTCCCAAAAGGGATCGTTCCAGTTGGAATCTTGATTGGTAATTTGCCCCTCAATATAAGAATCAAACTCAAGGGTCGTATTGTCCTGCAAAGCCTTGATTGAATATTGAATGACTCCCAAAGCCCCCGTTACCATGGAAAGAAATCGGGTCGAATGAACTTCAATGGCACAGTTTTTCTCCAATTGCACGGTAAAAGATCGGTGATAGACTCCGTTTTTCATATCCAACTCCCTTCGGAAATTTTGGATTTCTAAACAATTGTTTAAATCCAAACGAATGCCATTGACATGAACATCTATACCAATCCAATTGGGTGCGTTCAAAACTTTGGCAAAATATTCGGGATAGCCGTTTTTCCACCACCCTACTCGAGTTTTGTCGGGATAATAGACCCCACCGATATAACTGCCTTGAAAAGTTTCACCCGAATAGTGTTCTTCAAAATTGGCGCGTTGTCCCATAGCGCCATTACCCAAACTGAAAATGCTTTCCGAGGACTTAACGTGATTGGGATCAAAGCCTTCTTCTATAATTTTCCAGGGGTCAGTCTTCAAATAGGGTGTGCTCATGACAAATGAAAAATTTTGGTGAGTACGTCTTCGCTTAGATAGGTGAAATCCGGAAAACAATAATCTGGTTGATCAAAATTGGAAGGGTCGCCAAGAGCAATGGCGGTCATTCCGGCAGCCTTAGCCGCCTGAATCCCTGCAGTAGAATCTTCAAAAACCACACAGTGTTGGGGTGAAATTCCCAAAGCCTCGCTTCCCTTTACAAATACTTCCGGATCGGGCTTACTTTTTTGGACATTATTACCATCGACGATGACCTCAAAATAAGAGGTTACCCCTAATTGATCTAAAATTACTTGAGCATTTTTGCTGGCAGATCCCAAAGCGATAGGGATTCCTTGTGCTTTCAAAAACGTCAACGCTTCGGCGATTCCTGATAATAAATCTTTGGAATTTACGGTGGTAATAAACTGAAGATAATCTTCGTTTTTTTGTGTTAAACAGTGCGCAAAGGCTTCGGCATCAAGACGGGTTTGGGCAAAACCTAAAATAAGATGGAGCGAATCCACCCGACTCACTCCTTTCAATTGTTCGTTCTCCTGTTCTGTTAAATCATGACCAAAAGTCGCCGCAATTTTTTTCCAAGCTAAATAATGATACTTTGCTGTGTCAACAATTACGCCATCCAAATCAAAAATTGCGCAATACTTCCTCTCATTTTTCATAGACGTTTATTCCTCCGGAGCCAATCTAACAATTAATCCATTCAATTCAGGCTTCATTGGAATTTGGCAACCCAACCGACTGTTGTCTTGCACATGAAAAGCCTCCGCCAACATGGCTTCTTCATCTTCCGAACGTTCTCCCAAATCGTGTTCACTTTCAATATAACATTGACAAGAAGCACACAAAGCCATTCCTCCACATGTTCCTTCCACGGGCAATTCATATGCCTTGCATATCTCCATCAAATTCATTCCCATATCGGTTGGAGCAATTAATGCTTTTGGGGTTCCTTCTCGGTCAATAACAATAATGTTTATTTCTTCCATATTATTCAATGGCTTTTACGGTGCTTTTTTCCGCTTGCTTGTGGGTGCCGTCAAAACCGACCACACCACCCACAGTAGTATATTTTAATACGTTGCGTTTGTTGGGATGAATCCTTTGAAAGGCACTTTGACACATCAACGTGGCTTCGTGAAAACCACACAAAATCAGTTTTAGTTTTCCGGGATAGGTGTTGACATCACCAACGGCATAGATCCCCGGAATATTGGTTTGATAATCCAACGTATTGTCCACTTTGATGGCATTTTTTTCGATGTCCAATCCCCATTGGGCTATGGGACCCAGTTTGGGTGCCAATCCAAAAAGCGGTAAAAAATAATCGGTGGAAATTTTTTCATCCCGATCGCCTGTCCGGATAGTGACCGATTCGAGCTGTTGCGCTCCTTCCAGTGCAATGACATCGGAAGGGGTTTTTACCTGAATTCTTCCTGCATTTTTTAAGGCTTGCACTTTTTCCACCGAATCCAAAGCTCCTCTAAATTCATTGCGACGGTGCACCAGGGTTAAAGAAGCTGTAAGCTCCGCCAAAAAAATGGTCCAATCCAGTGCAGAATCTCCCCCACCGGCGATGACCACCTTTTTATCTTTAAAGAATTGCGGATCTTTAATCATATACTCTACTCCTTTCCCTTCAAATTCCGTCAAACGATCTAAAGGGGGTTTTCTAGGTTCGAAAGTCCCCAAACCACCCGCTATTACGACCACCGGAGCTTGGTGCTGTGTTCCTTTATCTGTGGTTACAACAAACTGCTCATTTGCCGTCTTTTCCAAGGTAACCGCTTGTTCTCCCAGAGTAAATCCGGGTTGAAAGGGTTTGATCTGCTCCATTAGTTTATCCACCAAATCTCCCGCTAAAATTTCAGGATGGGAAGGAATATCGTAAATGGGTTTTTTGGGATAAATTTCTGCACACTGCCCTCCGGGAATGGGGAGTGAGTCAATTAAATGACATTTGAGTTGCAATAGACCTGCTTCAAAAACAGTAAATAGTCCGGTAGGTCCGGCACCAATAATAATTAAATCTGTCTGTATCATGGTAAAGTTGTGTCTACACTTACCACCTTCTCAATATGGGGCACATATTTTTTGATGGTCATTTCAACGCCCGATTTTAAGGTCATTTGATTTACAGAGCATCCTACACAGGCACCGTGTAGTTGCACATTCACTACATTACCTTCTATGCTCACCAAAGAAATATCACCACCATCCGAAGCCAAAAAGGGACGGATTTCTTCAAGGGCTTCCAAAACTTTAGCTGTAATTTCTTTTTCGTTCATCTTATTTCTTTATGGCTTCACACCCCACCATATTAGTGATTTCCACCACTTTAGTAGGGGGTAATTCGTTATTGCGTTTTAGGGTTTCCGTGACTAATTGCTGGGTGATTTTAATAAAGGTATTGGACAAGGCGGTGTTTTCTTGAAGGGCTGCGGGTCTTCCCACATCGGCAGCTTCGCGGATGCTTTGAACCAGAGGAATACCTCCTAAAAAAGGAACCTTTTTGTCGGCAGCTAAATGTTCTGCCCCTTGCTTGCCAAAAATATAATATTTATGATCGGGTAATTCTTCGGGAGTAAAATAGCTCATGTTTTCAACGATCCCCAAAACCGGAACGTTGATGCTGTCTTGTTGAAACATAGCGATCCCTTTTTTGGCATCGGCCAATGCCACATTTTGCGGCGTACTGACTACTACTGCCCCAGTGAGCGGTAAGGATTGAACAATACTCAAATGAATATCTCCTGTCCCAGGAGGCAAATCAATGAGTAGAAAATCCAAAGCTCCCCAAGCTGCGTCAAAAATCATTTGATTCAAAGCTTTTGCAGCCATGGGACCCCGCCAAACAACCGCCTGATCGGGTTGTGTAAAAAATCCTATCGAGAGTACTTTAACTCCATAATTTTCAATGGGTTCCATCATAGACTTTCCATTCACTTGAATCGACAAGGGGCGTGCGCCCTCCATGTCAAACATGGTAGGAATGGAAGGTCCGTAGATATCGGCATCCAAAACCCCCACTTTACATCCCATGGATGCCAAGGTGACGGCAATATTTGCCGTGATCGTAGATTTTCCCACCCCCCCCTTTCCGGAAGAAATGGCAATAACGGAATCAATACCGGGGATGGCTGCCCCGCGAATGGGTGCTGCTTTGGGTGGCGCCACTACCTTAATATTAATTTTTATTTTTGCCTTTTCATACACCTGTTGGTGTAAGGTCTGTAGAATACTTACTTCCAGTTTTTTTCGGGCTTGTAAACTCGGATTGTCCAACTGCAAGTCCAAATCAATTTGGTCGTCAAAAATCATGATATTTTGAACGGCTCCACTGTCCATTAAGTTGGAACCACCTCCCGGAAGTGAGAGGGTTGTGAGTGCTTTTTCGACGGCTGCTTTAGTGATTTTCATGTTTGGATAAGAAAAAACAAATATACTGCTTACTATCCAAAAAGAAAAGATTCACTCGGATTATAAAGCGGGCAATTCACTTTGTGGATCCCAGTAATGTTGATCAAAATGTAGCACCGCATTGTTTTGAATCGCAACGCCTTCTTCCATCAACAACTGCTCCATGAGGTGTGTGCCTCCAAAATGATGCTTGCCGGTGAGGAGTCCCTTCCGATTGACCACACGATGTGCCGGTATGTCTGGCTGCGAATGCGATGCGTTCATTGCCCAACCCACCATACGCGCACTTTGAGGACTTCCCAAATAGCGCGCAATGGCACCATAAGAGGTGATTCTTCCCTCTGGAATTTGCCGAACTACGGCATATACTTGATCAAAAAAAGAGGGCTTTTGAGTCTCCATTTACCATTGAAATTGAAGATAGGTTATGGGCTTTTCTACTTCCAAAAACATTTGCTCATAAAAAGTTTTAATTTCAGTAACCTGCTGGGGTGCCCCGTGATTTTTATAAATGTGATGATTGGAATACAAGATTTTTCCTTGCTGTTCTAGAAGCCCCAACGTATATCCGTGTAAAAATTCACTGTCGGTTTTTAAATGAATAATCCCCTCAGGGTTGAGGATTTTTTTATAACGATTTAAAAACGCGGGATGTGTCAAACGATGTTTGCGACGTTTGAATTTTATTTGCGGGTCCGGAAAAGTAATCCAAATTTCATCCACTTCTCCAGGTGCAAAACAAAGATCGATCAATTCAATTTGTGCGCGAAGAAAAGCGACATTGTTCAGTTCCTCAGCAATCGCCGTTTTGGCACCTCGCCAAAAACGAGCCCCTTTAATATCCACCCCAATAAAGTTTTTATCCGGATTTCGCTGTGCCAAGCCCACAGCATATTCTCCTTTTCCACAGCCCAATTCCAATACTATGGGAGCTTGATTTTTAAAATGAGTGTCGCGCCAATTCCCTCGAAAAGCGAATTCTTCGGCCAACAAAGTGGAACGTTCGGGCTGAATGACATTGGAAAAAGTTTCGTTTTCCTTAAAACGCTTTAATTTATTTTTACTTCCCACCTTCAGGTTTTTGGGGCAAAACTAATGATTTTAATTTGTAATTTTCTGAGGAGGAGCATCCGCTTTGGTGAGTGTGAATGAAAACTCCGACCCCACACCCAATTCACTTTCCACAAAGATTTTCTCATTGTGTGCTTCGATGATGTGTTTCACAATTGCCAAGCCCAATCCAGAGCCTCCCTGCGCTCGATTTCGAGTTTTATCCACCCGATAAAAACGTTCAAACAAGCGGGGCAAATGCGATTTTTCTATCCCCTCACCGTTGTCGGTCACCCGCAACAGTATCTTTTTTGCATTAATCTCTTGAATACTCAGCTCCGTTGTTCCTTTGTCTGTTCCGTATTTTATGGAGTTGATAATCAGATTCGAAATCACTTGTTGAATCCGATCGGCATCGGCATACACATAAATAGGTTGGTCATATGCCTTATCTAAAACCAATTTGATGTTGCTTTTTGTGGCCTTCATCTCCAATAAATCAAAAATATTTTGAATCAATTCTATAAGGTTAAAGGGTTTTTTGTTGATGGTTTGTATCCCAGACTCAAACTTGTTCATCAAATCCATGTCATTCACGATATAAATCAATCGTTCCACTCCTTTGGCTGTTCTTTTTATATATTTTTCAGAAACATTCTTATCCGCCAAAGCTCCGTCCAAAAGGGTTAAAACATAAGCTTGGATAGTGAATAATGGGGTTTTTAATTCGTGAGAAATATTTCCAATAAATTCCCGGCGATAGTTTTCCTGATCCTTTAAGAGTTGAATCTCTAACTTTTTGTCCGAAGCAATTTTGTGCAAACTTCGCGTCATGGTTTCTACATCGGACTTCAATGCATCACTTTTAGAAGTAAAAGCGGTGGGCGAAAAATCCTGATAAACATTACTCACAATGCTGTGAATAAAGCGTTCGATGCGAATGTAAAGCAAAAAGAAAGTAAACAGAAATAACCCGCAGTAGAAGAAAATCAAAAAGCCCCAATCCATTTCCGTCGAAACTTCAGGATTGAAGATAAAATGATAGCTCCATTGCAGTAGCATTGCAAAAATCACAATGAATAATGATGTCCAGAGACTGGATTTGTAATTTTTAAATCGTGCCACTAAAGTGATTTATTCCGGAGCCTTGAATTTATACCCAACTCCTTTAACGGTTTTGAAAAATTTGTCTCCAATTTTTTCTCTCAATTTTCGAATATGTACATCTATGGTTCTGTCTCCAACCACCACATCGTTTCCCCAAACCGTTTCCATAATATATTCACGCTTAAAAACTTTCTCGGGCTTGGAGGCCAACAAATATAACAATTCAAACTCTTTTTTGGGAAGTGACAGACGTTCTCCATCAATAAAGACCAAGTATTCCTCTCGATCAATGACAAGCGTATCGAAGGTCAGATGTTGTGCAATGAGCTCTTTTTTATCAAAGCGTCGTAAAAGTCCCTTAACCTTGGACAACAAAACTTTGGGTTTGATGGGTTTGGTCACATAATCGTCAGCACCTGCCTCGTAACCCGCCACTAAAGAAAAATCTTCTCCACGAGCGGTCAAAAACATAATGACAGTTTCCTGAAATTGAACATTTGAGCGAATTATCTGACAAGCCTCTATCCCATCCATTTCGGGCATCATAATGTCTAAAATAATCAAATGTGGATTTTCTTTTTTGGCTACGCCAATGGCTTCTAGTCCATTGGAAGCTGAAAAAACTTGATATCCTTCTTGCAAAAGGTTGTAACGAATGATTTCAATGATGTCGGGCTCATCATCCACCAGTAAAATCTTAATATCTTTTTTCTTCATCTTTAATGCAGCTTCACAAAATTAACAATAAATTAATTGTGGTATGTTACCAAAAGATTATGTTCCATGTAATTTTAATTATATTTACACAGAAATAAAACTTGCTATGAAAGCCCCGCGATTTCTGTTTTATGTTTTCTTAGTAGCTTCCCTTTCGGGATATAAAGCTATTTCTGTGCGGTCAGGGGCTTCTACTGAAACTTTTTCAAAGCCTCAACAAAAGCTAAGTTTAAAGATTTCTCCCAACCCTTTTCAATCCGGAAAACTCTATCTTCAGAGCAATTTCAACACTCCAAAGCATATTGAAATATTTAATGTTTTTGGAGAAAAGGTAGCCGACATCAGCACCTTAGAAGACGCCATCGAACTCAATGATTTAAAAAAGGGAATTTATTTGTTGCGATTGAATCAATCTGGGGAGTCGATCACCCAACGTTTGATTGTTCAGTAAGCTTAAACTCGTTTTTTTTGGATAGTTTTGTCCGGTGAAACCGATAGCCTTTACTGATTTTGACAAGATCGCGCAGACCGAAGATTTTGATTGTTTGGCATTAGCACTATTCCATTATCAGTTCGAACACAATCCGGTGTATCGTTCCTACTGTGATTTAATCAACAGGGGGCCTTCGGAGGTGCAAACCGCCGAAGCAATTCCCTTCCTACCCATACAATTTTTTAAATCGCATGAGGTTCGCTGCTTTTCAGAACCCCCGGAGAAAATCTTTTTATCCAGCAGTACCACCGGCCAAATTCCCTCGCGCCATTTTGTTCGCTCACTAAGACCCTATCACCAAAGTTTTGAAAAAGCTTTTGAGCTGTTCTATGGGGCTGTTGAGGATTATGTTGTTTTGGCACTATTACCCTCCTATTTAGAGCGAGAAGCTTCGTCTTTAGTGCATATGGCCGCCACTTTGATTGAAAAAAGTCAACACTCGGAAAGTGGCTTCTACCTCAATAATTATGCAGCCTTGGCAGAGGTTTTAAAAAGGCTGGAAGACCGCAAGCAAAAAACACTGCTTTTAGGAGTTAGTTTTGCTTTGTTGGAAATGGCGGAAAAATTCCCCTTGGCTTTGTCCAACACACTCATTATGGAAACCGGAGGGATGAAAGGTCGGGGAGAAGAAATGGTTCGCACACAGTTGCACCAAAAACTGAAAAACAGTTTTGGAGTTTCTGAAATTCACTCGGAATACGGGATGACCGAGTTGTTGAGTCAGGCCTATTCCAGCTCCGGGGGTGTTTTTGAATGTCCCCCCTGGATGAAAATATTTATTCGATCTACGGAAGATCCCTTTGACCTACTGCCCGATCATCGTGTTGGGGGGATCAACATAATTGACCTGGCCAACATAGATTCCTGTGCATTCATCGCTACGCAAGATTTAGGAAAAAAAGCCGCCGATGGCAGCTTTGAAATTTTGGGTCGATTTGATGCTGCCGAAATCCGAGGATGCAATTTGTTGGTGCTATGAGGTCACTTGAAGAATAAAATAGTTTTTCTTCCCTCTTTGTAATAAAATATATTGATTGGCAATCAAGTCCTTTTCCTCCAATTGATAATTTTCATCCACTTTGGTTTTGTTGACAGCAATAGCATTTTCCTTTAATGCTCTGCGCGCTTCACCATTGGAAGCTAAGAATTGAGTGGCTCCGGCCAAGGCGGCAATAATGGGCATCCCTTCCAAAATTTCAGTGCGATCAATTTGCGCTTGGGGAACCCCTTCAAAAATTTCTAAAAAGGTTTTGGAGTCCAACTGCTGAAGTGCTGCACTCGTGGTTTTTCCGAAGAGAATCTGTGATGCCGATTTTGCATTTTCCAACTCCTCCACCCCATGAACCAATACCGTTACCTCATCGGCTATGGCATTTTGAAGCACTCTTCTGTGTGGTTCTTCTTGATGGACTGCTATGAGTTCGTTGACTTTTTCTTCTGAGAGAAAGGTGAATATTTTAATGTATCTCAGGGCATCTTCATCGGAGGTATTCAACCAATACTGATAAAATTTATAAGGCGAGGTTCGTTCTTTGTCTAACCATACATTACCGCCTTCTGATTTTCCAAACTTAGTACCATCCGCTTTGGTAATCAAGGGACAAGTGATGGCATAGGCTTTGCCTCCAGCTTTTCTTCGAATCAATTCCGTTCCGGTGGTGATATTGCCCCATTGGTCACTTCCGCCCATTTGCAACTTACAATCCAAAGTGTTGTAAAGATGTAAAAAGTCATAACCCTGAAGCAACTGATAGGTGAATTCCGTAAAGGACATACCTACCTTAGCCTCCGCATTTAAGCGTTTTTTAACGGAATCCTTAGCCATCATATAGTTGACGGTAATGTGCTTTCCGATATCTCTGGAAAAATCAATCAGCGTGTAGGATTGCATCCAATCGTAATTGTTTACCAGCAATGCCGCATTGGATTTTTGAGCATCAAAATGTAAAAAACGTTCCAATTGAGATTGTATCCCGCGACAATTGTGTTCCAAAGTGGCTTGATCCAATAAATTTCGTTCATCCGATTTTCCCGAGGGATCTCCAATCATTCCGGTGGCTCCTCCCACCAATGCAATGGGTCGATGACCGGCATTTTGGAAGTGCATCAGGATAACAATCTGCACAAGACTTCCAATGTGTAGGGAATCTGCTGTAGGATCGAAACCAATATAGCCTGAAGTGGAATGCTCTAGAAGGTATTCTTCGGTTTCGGGCGTGATGTCATGAAGCAAACCTCTCCATCTAAGCTCTTGGACAAAATTAATCGGCATAGTTATTTTTGTGCATAAAGATAGATTTATCCCATGGAAAGGGAAAATCAATTTTAAAAAAGTGTATTTTCGTTCCTATGGTATTAGCTACAGGGGGTACGGGATTAGTAGGAGCTCACATACTCTTAAAACTATCTCAAAAAAACCAAAAAATTATTGCGCTTTTTCGTCATGAAGCAACACTGGCATCAGTACAATCGTTTTTTGAAAGTCACGCCGCTGATGGTGTCAACGCTTTTGAACAAATTCAATGGGTCTGTGCCGATGTAAATGATGCGTCCACCATAGATGCACTCATGCAGGGAGTACAGGAAGTGTATCACTGTGCGGCAAAAGTCTCCTTTGCTCGTTTTCAACGAGAAAAAATGATGCACACCAACATTCAAGGAACTGCCAATCTGGTGAATGCTGCCCTAAAAAACGGAGTGAAAAAATTTGGGTTTGTCAGCTCCATAGCAGCCATTGGTGATGAAGAAACCCTTTCCGTAGTCAATGAAGAAAACCCTTGGAACAACGGAATCTCCCACACCGATTACGCCTATTCCAAGCACGGTGCCGAATTGGAAGTTTGGCGAGGCTCTCAGGAAGGGTTGCCTGTCATTATCATCAATCCCGGAGTTATTTTGGGTGCGCACTTTTGGAATCGAAGCAGTGCAGCGCTTTTTGATAGGGTGGCCAAAGGACTGGCTTTCTACCCCACGGGGAGTGCTGCTGTGGTGGACGTAAAAGATGTGGTGGACGTTTTTATCCGCTTAATGGCATCGGAAATTCAGAATCAACGGTTTATTCTGGTAGCAAAAAATCTAACACAAAAAGAATTGCTGACTAAAATCGCTATCAGCTTAGGTAAAAAACCACCCGCTTTCCCCTTGCATAAAACTTATTTATATTTCCTTTTTGTCTTAGATCAAATAGCCCGTCTTTTTTATATCAAAAAACCGTTTCTCGATCTGACATTCATCAAGACCCTTTGCAGCAATCAAGAATTTGACGGCTCAAAAATTCAAAAACATATTCCGTTTGACTATCATGACATAGATGATAGTATACAAAAAATCGGTTTGGAATATCCCCAAAAAAACTAGTTAGGATTTTTGGTAAGCATCAATTCTATACTGTCGCGTGAAAATTCAATCCGCTTGATGACCTTATAATGCATGGGGATATAGATGCGAGGATAACTTGCATAATAGGCTTCACTTTGAATCAATTGAAGACTATCCACACCATATTTTTGCTGTACATAGGTTCTCCCGTTCAAGTTTTTAAAAATATCTTTCTTTTGATTCATGGAATTGATGGCATTGAAGAGGGCAATGTCATAGAGTATATTTTCCATGGTTGAGGCTTTAATCAAATGCTCTGGTTTTTCAATACCTTTGGGAAAACACCCATTTAAAAGAAGGCATAAACCGATACTCAAAACAGTGTTTTTCATTTTCTAATTTCTATCAAATTCCAAGGGCATCGCTACGCTCACATCAATAACTTCTCCATCGCAATACACCCAATGACCATTCAAGAGGGTACGTTCAATCGCAGCTGAAAAAGTAGTTCCTTCAAAGGGTGACCATCCGCATTTGTACAACAAATCGTTAGTACTCACCGTGGTCGGTTGTTGCATATCCACCACCACCAAATCGGCATAATAACCCTCTCTGATAAACCCACGATCTTTGATGTCAAAAAGGATGGCGGGATTGTGGGCTGCTTTTTCCACTAATTTTTCCAATGTAGTTTTCCCTTGATTTACAGCCGTCAACATAGCGGGTAGGGCATGCTGCACCAAAGGACCTCCAGAAGGAGCTTGCAAATAGGGTTGTTCTTTTTCTTCCATGGTATGAGGCGCATGATCGGTGGCTAAAACATCAATTAAATCATTATTGAAGGCTTCCCACAATGCATTTTGATCCGCTTCGGTTTTCACGGCCGGATTCCATTTAATTCTATTTCCTTTTGAAGCATAATCTTTGTCCGAAAAATTCAAATGATGGACGCAGACCTCGGCTGTTATTTTTTTATCAGCTAGTGGGATTTTATTGCTAAATAATTTTAATTCTTTAGCAGTAGAGAGGTGAAAAACATGAAGCCGCGCCCCGGTTTCTTTGGCCAAAGCCACCGCCTTGGAAGAGGACAAATAACAAGCCGTTTCCGAGCGTATGATCGGATGCTGATCCGGAGGAATGACTTCTCCGTAGGTTGCTTTGGCAGCAGCCAAATTTTCTTTTATGGTCAGCTCGTCTTCACAGTGAACAGCAATGACCAATTTGGTGCTGGAAAATATCTTTCTCAACACGTCAGGATTGTCCACCAACATATTTCCTGTGGAGGAACCCAAAAACAGTTTTAAAGCAGGAACACGCTTACTATCAAGGGCTAAAATTTCATCTAAATTATCATTTGTTCCCCCAAACATAAAGCCATAATTGGCAGCAGAAGTTGCCGCCGCTATTTGATTTTTAGCCTCCCACAGTTCCACCGTGGTGGTTTGGGGTTGCGTATTGGGCATTTCCAAAAAAGAAGTAATCCCACCCGCCAAAGCGGCTCTTGATTCTGAAGCTATGGACGCCTTGTGGGTTAATCCGGGTTCTCTAAAATGAACTTGATCATCAATACAACCCGGTAAAATATGTTTCCCGGCGGCATTGTAAACTTCATCGGCACGATTGACCGGAATTGCTGAAGCAATTTTAACGATACGATTGTTTTCGATTAAAATATCTCCTTGCCGCGCTTTCCCTTCATTGACAATGATTCCATTTTGGAGGAGAAGTTTCGATGAAGTTTTCATAGGTAAGTTTTTTTTCGGATGCGTAAATATAATACTCCAAAAAGTGCTTCCCAAATTATTTTTCCATCCATTTTGGACTTCCCAAATTCACGATTGACGAAAATAATGGGGTGTTCCAATAATTTAAAATTTTTCAGCCAAGCTTTGTATTTCATTTCAATCTGAAAGGCATAGCCCACAAACTTGACCTCCTCCAACGGGATGGCTGCCAAAACAGTACTTCGGTAACCCACAAAACCCGCGGTGGCATCCTTAATGGGCATACGGGTAATCCAACGCACATAGGCTGAGGCAAAATAAGAAAGTAAAATTCTAGACAAAGGCCAATTCACAACATTAATTCCTTTGACATAGCGTGATCCCACAACAAGATCACAATCCTTTTTCAACAGGGAAAGCATGATGGGAATTTCCATAGGATCGTGAGAAAAATCAGCATCCATTTCAAAAATATATTCATATCCTTTTTCCAAAGCCCAGCGAAATCCATGAACATAGGCTTGTCCCAATCCGTTTTTGATGCTGCGCTCCTCAATAAAAAGACAGTTGGGATAGTTTTTCATCATATCCTTTACCGCCGCTGCAGTGCCATCGGGAGAACTGTCGTCCACCACAAGAATCGATGTGTCTTCGGTTTTATCAAAAACTTTTTCAATAATATTCGAAATATTCTCTATTTCGTTGAAGGTGGGTATGATAACCAGTGTTGTGTTCATATCAAGGCATAAAAATAAGAATGTAATCCCATTATAAGTGCGCATTGAAAAGTTTATTCGTTTATTTTTGCATCTATGGACCAATGGCACTTTCGCGCAGTACAGCAAAACGATTGGATTTCGTTGTTATACCTACTCAATTTGATTGCCCTAGTACTGATGCAAATTAATGATCGTGTGCGATTTAGAAATTTATTACGGCTTTTTAATCACACCATTTATTTTGGCAACCACGCCCTTGACAAGAATCTTAATTATTTTTCCATTTTTAATGGTGCCAGTTTTTTTATCATTATCAATACGCTGAGCATTTCACTCTACACATTTTTACAGATTAAAGGAGCTCCCCCCTTTTTTGCGTTTGAGTTTTATTATGTTTTTTTGACCTTGTTGTTGTTCCTCGTGCTGCGGTTTCTTTTCGTTCATTTCATTGTCCAAGCCATCGATCGACAAGGACAGTTAAAGGCTGTGTTTTTTCGTTCTTTCACCTATCAACTTCAAGCCTGTATCTTTGCATTGCCTCCGTTGATCGTATTTTATTTCAACCCCTATCCCACTGCCCTTTTAATCAGCTTTTTTTGTCTTCCCTTGCTGATATGGTGTTACTTCCACCTACGCTTGTACATCCGCTATTTTGTAAGCCATAGTAATCACTTATTGTATTTAATTTTTTATCTTTGTACCATCAAAATAGCACCATGGTTATGGTTTTATTTGATAATCATTGAACCACGATTGTAATATAAATTTATATGAAAGTGAAGTCTATTTTGGTTTCGCAACCTGAGCCTTCTTCTGAGCGATCTCCCTATACACGTTTAAAAGAAAAGCACAAATTACAAATTAACTTTAGACCCTTTATTCACGTTGAGGGACTTTCTCCAAAGGAAGTTCGACAACAGAAAATAGATTTCAGCAATTTCCAAAATATCATTCTTACCAGCAGAAATGCGGTAGATCATTTTTTTCGGATTTGTGAGCAAAATCGATTCAAAGTCCCGGACACTACCAAATATTTTTGTCAGAGTGAGGCAGTTGCCTATTACCTTCAAAAATATGTGGTCTATCGCAAACGCAAAATATATGTGGGCGAAAAAAGCATCCGAGATTTAGAAAGTGTCTTTAAAAAATTTAATAAGGAAAACTATCTCCTTCCTACCTCGGATATTTTAAAACCCGAAATTCCAGATTTTTTAGACCATGTGAAATGCAGTTGGAAAAGAGTTCAACTTTATAAAACTGTAGTGAGCGATCTTTCAGACTTACGAGATGTTTATTACGATATTTTAGTGTTTTTTAGTCCTTCTGGGATTGAGTCCTTATTTAAAAATTTTCCGGATTTTAAACAAAACGAAACACGCATCGCGGTCTATGGAAATTCCACCATCATGGCTGCCGATGAAGCTAAATTGCGTATAGACATCAAGGCACCCACACCGGAGACACCATCAATGACAATGGCGATTGAAAAATACATCACTGACCTTGGAAACAATTAGTCAGAAAAGACTATTTTTTTAGAAAAGTTCGAACATTCCAAAACCACCCCACCAGTAATAGTGTGCCTCCAATGGGAGTTATAGGTCCTATCCAACGGATGGAAAAAGGAATCATTTCCTTAAAAACCAACACCATGATACTACCCGAGAAAAGACTGATTCCTAGGGTAAGTAAATAAAAAACAGTTTTACGATCAGCGGTCTTTTTATAGGGCATTAGTGAGAGTATAAGCAATCCAAGCCCGTGATAAATCAAATAGCGGACGGCCGTTTCAAAAGCCTGTTTTCCTTCCGCTGCGACAAAGTTTTCCAAAGCATGGCTTGCAAATGCTCCCAATGCCACTCCCAAGAGTAGAAATAGACTTCCAAAAACGCGCATTTTATTTTCCATTTGTTGTAATTTGCTTTATTAAATATAAATAAATTCGAATTTATACTTATAAATTTTAATCGAATCAGGAATTATATTTTAATTTTTATTCAATGAAAGTCAATTTAGAAAAAATCGCCATCGACGGAATTGATAAAATCATTTTGCGGATGCTGATGCAAGATGCACGAACTTCAATTTTGGAGATTTCAAAAGCCTGTGGTATCTCCGGAGCCGCTGTCCATCAGCGCCTAAAAAAGCTGGAACAAGCCCAGGTAATTTCTGGCTCGCAAATCATTATCAATCCTAAAATTCTAGGTTATAAAACCGTTGCTTTTATTGGGATTTATTTGGATAAAGCCATGCGGAATCCCGAAGCCGTTAAACAATTGAGAAGCATTCCCGAAGTGATTGAATGTCATTACACCACCGGAGATTGGAGTATTTTTGTCAAAATTTTGTGTAGCGATAATGAACATTTGATGGACTTGCTCAATCAAAAAATTCAATCCATCGACGGCATCTCGCGCACCGAAACCTTTATCTCGCTGCAACAACAAATTCACCGACAAATAGAAGTCTAAAATTATCTTCTGGATCCAGAAACTCGCAATGCAAAATAGATTAGCGTAGCCAAAGAACCTAAGGCAGCCACCACATAGGTACGGGCAGCCCATTTCAAGGCGTCTTTTGCCCCCTCCAATTCTTGTCGATTGACCATTCTTTTGCGTTCCAACCAAGCTAAAGCTCGATTACTTGCGTCGTATTCTACTGGAAGGGTGATAAAGCTGAAGAGCGTCCCCAAACCAAAAAGAAAAAGTCCAATCAAAGCTACCGTATAGCCCAAAGGAACTGTTTGCATCAAAATAAGCCCTCCAACAATCACCCAAACGGAAAGATTGGAAGATACGCTCACCATAGGCACTAGGGTGGAACGAAGCTGTAACCATTCGTATCCCTTGGCATGTTGAACAGCATGGCCACATTCATGGGCTGCCACAGCTGCCGCTGCAGCATTGCGTTGGTCATAGACCGCTTCGCTCAAATTGACCGTTCTGTTTTTTGGATTGTAATGATCGCTCAGTTGCCCTTTGACCGAAATTACTTTGACATTTTGTATTCCGTGATCGAGCAACATTTGCTCGGCAATTTCCTTCCCAGAAAGGCCGTTTTGCAATTGTACTTTTGAATATTTTTTGAATTTTCGCTTTAGCGTAGCACTCACCCACATACTTGCGGCGGAGATGATAATAACAATAAGGTAGTAGGATCCCATAATCTTGTTTTTTTACGAAATTAATGCATTCCTAAATACGGATAAAAAACTTTTAAAATTTTCTTTTCACCAACGTATACTCGAAGTGATTTCAAAATGGCTCAACACAAGCAAAAGGTTCTGCCCATTTGGGGTACGCTAGAAAACGATATTGATTATTTTTTGAGGAACAATGATCCATTTTTTGGGTGCAGCTGTTCCCAAATACTCTGTAGTTCTTGAATCTTCAAGCACCGCAGCTTTGATTTGATCACTGTCCAATGCAACAGACAACTCCAGTGTAAATCTCATTTTTCCGTTAAAAGAAACCGGATAAACTTTGGTGTCTTCCACAATCAAACTTTCATCAGCTATCGGAAAAGGCACTGTTTCTATACTTCCCTCATGTCCAAATTGCTCCCATAATTCTTCTGCAATGTGCGGCGCAAAAGGAGCTAGTAAAACGGTGAGCGGTTCCAAAACTTCTCGAGCATGACAATCCAAGGAAGTGAGTTCGTTGACACAGATCATAAAGGAGCTCACGCAGGTATTGAACGCAAAAGCATTGATGTCATGGTCTATTTTTTTGATGGTTTCGTGTAAAACCTTTAAGGCTTTTTTATCGGCCGGACGATCGTCAACCCGCCATTGTTCTTCGATGTAGAAAAGCTTCCAAAATTTTCTTAAAAAATTGTGGACTCCAGAAATTCCAGCCGTATTCCAGGGTTTGGCTTGTTCCAAAGGGCCTAAAAACATTTCATACATCCGCAGCGTATCGGCACCGTATTGTTCACAAATGGCATCCGGATTGACAACATTGTATTTGGACTTGGACATTTTTTCCACTTCTCGACCCACCACATATTGGCCATCCTCCAATTCAAATTTGGCGGTTTTAAATTCCGCCTGCCATTGCCGTAAACCTTCGATGTCTAATTCCTCTGAGGGATTTACCAAACTCACATCGATACGAATCGGTTCCAAATTTTCTCCCTCTTGGATTAAGTTTTTGGAAACAAATGTATTTGTACCTGGACGTCTGTAAACAAAAGCCGTAGAACCCAAAATCATCCCTTGATTGATGAGTTTTTTGGCATATTCCTCCACGGGCAATATTCCAAGGTCAAACAAAAACTTTTGCCAAAAACGGGAATACAACAAATGCCCCGTAGCATGTTCGCTACCCCCCAAATACAAATCCACATCTTTCCAATAGGCCATCGCCTCTTGGCTGGCTATGGCTTCGGTGTTACGCGCGTCCATATAGCGATAGAAATACCAAGAACTTCCTGCCCATCCGGGCATGGTGTTCAATTCCAAAGGGAACACGGTTTGATGGTCGATCAAATCGTTATTGACCACCCTAGATGTGCTGGTGTCCCAAGCCCAAGTGGAGGCATTGCCCAAGGGCGGTGCTCCTTCCGGTGTAGGTAAATACTTTTCTACTTCGGGCAACAACAAAGGCAAGTGTTCCTTGTTTAGGGGTTGGGGTAGTCCATTTTTATAATAAACGGGTATGGGTTCACCCCAATAGCGTTGACGACTAAAAATGGCATCTCGTAATCGATAATTTATTGTTCCACTTCCACAGCCTTGTTCTTCTAGGGCGGCAATTACGGTGGACATAGCTTCTTTGTAGGGAAGACCATTTAAGAAATCAGAATTATCAATCACCGTATGGGCCTTATCTTCAAAAGCTTCTTGACGGATATCTACGTCTTTAAAAATATTTTTAATCGGTAAATTAAAATGTTTCGCAAAATTATAATCGCGTTGATCGCCACAAGGAACTGCCATAACTGCTCCGGTTCCATAATCCGCCAAGACATAATCGCCAATCCAAATTGGAATCCGTTCCTGAGTAAAGGGATGCAAGGCATAGGCTCCTGTGAAGGCACCGCTTATGGTTTTGACATCTGCCATCCGATCCCGGGTTGAACGCTGACGCGTAGTTTCAATATAGGCAGCTACTTCGTCTCGACAAGCTGGACTACAAATCTTTTGAACCAACTCCAGTTCCGGTGCCAGCGTCATAAAGGTAACCCCAAAAAGTGTGTCGGGACGGGTTGTAAAAACTTCAATGGTTTCTTCAAATCCTTCCACTTTAAAGAACACTTTGGCACCGATCGATTTTCCAATCCAGTTGCGTTGCATTTCTTTCAGGGAATCCGACCAATCCAAGCTGTCCAATCCTTGTAGCAAACGTTCGGCATAGGCACCAATACGCATACTCCATTGTTTCATTTTTTTCTTGGTAACCGGATGTCCACCGCGCTCCGAAACCCCATTGACAATCTCGTCGTTGGCCAAGATGGTTCGCAACTCAGGACACCAGTTGACTTCCGTATCGGCCAAATAGGTCAATCGGTAGGACAATAAAATTTCTTCTTGTTCCTCTCTGCTGAATTGATTCCAATCCCCTGCAGTAAAGGAAATCGCCTTGGGATCGGCAACTACGTCCAAATCCGTGGTTCCCTGTTTTTCAAATTGCTGCACCAGGTCTGCAATGGGCTTGGCTTTGTTGGCCGTGTTGCAATAATAATGGTCAAACAACAATAAAAAGATCCATTGTGTCCATTTGTAAAAATCGGGCTCTGAGGTACGAACCTCTCGACTCCAATCAAAAGAAAAACCCATTTGATCCAATTGCTCACGATAGCGGGCAATGTTTTCTTGGGTAGTGGTCGCCGGGTGTTGCCCTGTTTGTATGGCATATTGTTCTGCAGGCAGCCCAAATGAATCATAACCCTGAGGGTGTAACACATTAAATCCTTTGTGGCGTTTGTAGCGAGAAAAAATATCACTGGCAATATATCCCAAGGGGTGCCCCACATGCAAGCCAGCACCAGAGGGATAGGGAAACATATCCAACACATAATACTTCGGCTTTTGGGAATTATTGGAGGCGCGAAACGTTTGGTGTTTTGCCCAATAATTTTGCCATTTTTTTTCGATTTTGTTGAATTCGTAAGCCACGTGGTCTAATGTTTTTTTGAAAGGCACAAAAATACGGTTAATGATTGAATGGTAAAAGAATAATTTATTGACCCTCTAGTTTAAATTCTTTTTTAATTTTACAAAAAAAGAGCGGTGTCCAACAATTTTCAAGAAACCTATCAAAAAAGAAGACTCCTAACCGGATATATTTCGGTGGTTCTTAGTATTACTTTTGTACTCTTCTTTGTGGGTATTTTCGGTTTACTTCTGCTCAATACCAAACGAGTAGCGGATCACTTCAAAGAACAAATCGTAATGACCGTTTATTTTAACGATGCTGCCAAAGACATTGAAATTACCCAGCTTCAAAAAAAGATACAACTCAATCCGGCAACAAAAACCGTTTTGTACGTCTCCAAAGAAACCGCTGCAGCGAAATACGCTCAAGACATCGGCGAAGATTTTGTCGAATTTTTAGGGTTTAATCCCTTACTTAACTCGCTGGACGTTACTTTCAACGCCGTTTTTGTGAATGCAAGCACCTTGACCCAACTGCAAGAAGAATTAGAAGCCAATGGTTTTGTTTCTGAAGTTGTTTACGATCAACCCTTGGTCTCTTTGTTGGATGAAAACATCAAAAAAATATCATGGGTCTTATTGGTGATTGCTGTTTTATTTGTTGTCATTGCCCTCTTGCTCATCAATAGCTCTATCCGACTCTCAATTTTTTCAAAACGATTTATTATCAAAACCATGCAGTTGGTGGGGGCTAACAAAGCGTTTATTCGACGTCCTTTTATATGGACACATTTGAAATTGGGCTTGTTGAGTGCCCTTTTTGCCACGCTTCTTTTGGCTGGTCTTTTTTATGAATTAAACCGTCGTTATCCCGAATTGGAAATGCTGAATGACCCCTTGAGCATAGGGATCATTTTGGCAGGCATTTTTGTGTTGGGTATAGGTATTACGGGTTTAAGTACCTTTTTTGCCACCCAACGCTATTTAAATCTTAAAACAGAAGCTGTTTATTAACGTATCTTTGTCCCATGAAATCAAAATCTTCTTCAAAACAATTTTTATTTGGAAAGCGCAACTATCGCTTTTTATTTATTGCTTTTCTTTTGATTGCCGTTGGATTTATTTTGATGTCCGGTGGAGGCAGCGACGACCCCCTTGTTTTTAATCCCGAAATATTCAACTTCAGAAGAATTCGATTGTCTCCAACACTTGTCTTAATGGGATTTGGCGTGGCGGTCTATTCAATACTTACCCGAGATAAATCATCTCAATGAATTATTTAGAGTCGCTTGTTTTAGGAATCATTCAGGGAATCACAGAGTTTTTGCCTATTTCGTCCAGCGGTCATTTGGAGATTGGTAAAGCCCTTTTTGGCACCACCGCTTCGGCTGAGGAAAGTCTCTTTTTAACTTTAGCACTGCATACCGCCACCGCATTGAGTACTTTGGTGGTCTTCCGTAAAGAAATTGGAGTCATCCTTGGAGGATTGTTTCAATTAAAAATCAACGAAAGTTGGATTTTCGCAGTAAAGATTATATTGTCCATGATTCCTGCTGTTTTTATCGGTCTTTTTTTTGAAGAAAAAATCACCGCCTTGTTTGATGAAAACATTCTTTTGGTGGGAGTCCTTTTGTTGGTCACAGCAGGGCTGCTTTTTTGGGCGGATCGAGCCAAAGCAACCTCCAAAGATGTGGGTTACAACAATGCTGTGCTGATTGGAATTGTTCAGGCAATCGCTATTCTTCCGGGTATTTCGCGAAGTGGTGCTACCATAGCCACCGCCGTACTTTTGGGGATTGACCGAACCAAAGCCGCTCGCTTTTCATTTTTGATGGTTCTTCCTTTAATTTTTGGAAGTATGGCCAAAAGCATCTTGGATGCCGAAAATACAGCAGGTAGCAACACCGCCGTTCTCCCCCTTCTTTTGGGATTTGTCGCTGCTTTTGTTACCGGAATCATCGCCTGTAAATGGATGATTCGAATCGTTCAAAAAAGTCAATTAAAATACTTCAGCCTTTATTGCGCCCTGGTGGGTTTCAGTGCGATTCTTTATGAACTTATTTGATCAAAATTTTACTGCGGAACAACTCCAAGACGGGCATTTGATTGCCATCGACAAACCATTGCATTGGACTTCTTTTCAAGTGGTCAATAAGGTGCGTTGGCATTTACAAAATCATTGTAAAATCAAAAAATTAAAAGTGGGTCATGCCGGAACTTTGGATCCCTTGGCCACTGGATTATTATTGCTTTGCACGGGAAAAATGACGAAATCCATAGAGCAGCTTCAAGGACAAGAAAAAGTCTACACCGGTCAATTCGTTTTAGGCGCCAGTACTCCTTCCTATGATTTGGAAACTCCCATTGATCAATATTTTCCTACCGAGCATATTACCGCGGAAAAAATAAGGGAAGTTGCCCAACAATTTACGGGTACAATTGATCAAAAACCACCACTATTTTCTGCCCTTAAAAAAGAAGGCAGACGCCTGTATGAAATTGCTCGTGCTGGAGAAACCGTTGAGATTGCCTCCAGAAAAGTACATATTGCCTCCTTTGAAATGACCGCAATAGAATTACCCATTCTTTCTTTTAGAGTGCGCTGTAGCAAAGGAACCTATATTCGATCGTTGGCGCATGACTTTGGGAAAGCACTGGATACTGGTGCCCACCTTTCGCAATTGAGAAGAACGGCCATAGGCGAACACCATGTGGACAATGCTTTTCATTTAGAAATCGAAGAAAACCAGACCCAAGCACAGTATAAGGAGAATTAATTTGGTAAATTTACAATTAAGAACGTAAATGAGCATGCAAACGAATCCAACGCAATTGACAGACCTACAAAAATTGGGCTATCTCAATGCTCCCATCCCAAAGGACGTAGATCTTGTTGCTGCTATTCAACAATTGAAGAAAGAAAAAAACGCAGTGCTTTTGGCGCACTATTATCAAGATGCAGCCATCCAAGAATTGGCCGATTATTTGGGGGACAGTCTGTACCTCGCGCAAATGGCTGCCAAAGTAGATGCTGCAATTATTGTTTTTGCGGGAGTACATTTTATGGCAGAAACTGCCAAAATCATCAATCCTACCAAAAAAGTTTTGCTTCCCGACCTGAAAGCGGGTTGCTCTTTGGCCGACTCCTGCCCTCCTGCAGACTTTGCTGCATTTAAGGCACAACATCCCAATGCGGTGGTGGTCACCTACATCAATTGCTCTGCGGAAATCAAAGCATTGAGTGATATTGTTTGCACCTCTAGCAATGCCAAAAGAGTCATCGACTCCATTCCCATGGATCGAGAAATTATTTTTGCTCCCGATAGAAATCTGGGTCGCTATTTGATGAAAGAAACGGGACGGGAGATGTTGCTCTGGGACGGCTCTTGTATTGTACATGAAGCGTTTTCGTTCGACAAAATTGTAGCCCTCTCCAAAGCCAATCCCACTGCCAAATTCATTGCGCATCCGGAAAGTGAGTCCCCCGTTTTAGAAGTGGCACACTATATTGGAAGCACCTCGGGTTTGCTCAATTTTGTTCAAAAAGACCCTGCTACTACCTATATTGTTGCAACCGAAGCGGGAATTTTACACGAAATGCAAAAGCAATGTCCTGAAAAAACATTTATTCCAGCTCCTGTAGAAGATGAGACCTGTGCCTGCTCTGAATGTGCCTATATGAAATTGAATACGCTAGAGAAATTATATAACTGTATGCGCCACGAACAACCCGAGATCTTGTTGGACGAAACCCTCATGACCTCCGCTCGTCAGCCCATAGAACGCATGCTTGCACTCGGATAAACATGGTGAAAGACATCCTTGTCATTGGTACCGGAATCTCAGGTTTAACATTTGCGATCAAAACCGCCCAAAAAAACCCTGAAGTCTCTATTGTCCTTATTGCCAAAGCCGATTTGTCGGAAGGAAATACACGTTACGCCCAAGGAGGGATTGCGGTGGTGTCCAATTTTAAAATAGATTCCTACCAAAAACACATCGACGACACCTTGATTGCTGGCGACGGCTCCTGCGATCCGGAAGTGGTTAAATTTGTGGTGGAAGAAGGACACGAACGCTTGCAAGAGTTGATCGGCTGGGGAACACAATTTGACACCCAAGACAATCTCCTGCATTTGGCTAAAGAAGGAGGGCATTCGGAAAAACGCATCGTGCATTACAAAGACAGTACTGGACAACAAATACAAGACGCACTGATTGCAAAAATCAGAACCTTTCCCAATATTCGTTTATTGGAAAATCATTCCTTGGTTGACTTGATCACCGATCACCATACCAAGACAAATTTTAAGCGTTGTTATGGTGCCTATGTAATTTCAAAAGCGCAAGAGGAGATTATTAAAATCAGTGCAAAAATCACGGTACTTTCCACTGGCGGTGCCGGCAATTTGTATGCGCATACCACCAATCCTGAAATTGCCACCGGCGATGGATTGGGTGCTGCCTATCGTGCAAAAGTGTATATGGAAGGGCTGCCGTATGTACAGTTTCACCCCACGGCACTGCTGCCCAAAATCGATGGACACACCTTTTTGATTACGGAAGCGGTACGCGGAGCGGGAGGGCTACTTCGAAATGCAGAAGGGGATCGATTTATGCCCAAATATGATTCTCGCGCCGAATTGGCACCGCGCGATATCGTTGCCCGTGCCATTGAAAGAGAAATTCAACAATCAAAAGTCAAACATGTATTTTTAGACGGAAGCCCAATTCCTATAGAAAAATGGGAAACTCGATTTCCAAGCGTTTTTGATACCTGCGCCAGTATTGGTATTCATCTGCCAAAAGATTATATCCCCATTGTTCCTGCAGCCCATTATTTTTGTGGTGGCATAAAGGTAGATCACCACGGAGCATCACGTTTGAAAGGGCTTTACGCCATTGGAGAGTGTAGTGCTACGGGCTTGCATGGTGCTAATCGTTTGGCCTCAAATTCGCTGCTGGAATCTTTGGTCTACTCCCATCGTGCTGCACTTGCTGCGCTGGAGGAGCTGCAACAAAAACTACCCGACGATGCCTTCTATGAGCAAATCCCAGAATGGATGGGAGACCCCTACACCAGCAGTGAAAAAATTTCGGAAATTGATACGTTACGCAAAAAATTGCAAAGCGTAATGACCGAAAAAGTTGGAATTTTTAAAGACAATATGGGTCTGGAGGAGGCCGATCAAGTCATGGCTGGCATCTACGATGCTGTCATTACACTCTATAACAACAATAAACTCACACTTGCCTTGAGCGAATTGAGAAATATGGTTAGTATTGCTCACTTATTGATCAAACAAGCCAAGTTATTAAAAGTCAACAAAGGCGTGTTTTACAATCAAGACAATGTATCCTAGTTATTTCGAAACACATCGTGATGCTTTTATGCATTTTATAAAAAATGCTTTGGAAGAAGACATTCAAAGCGGTGATGAAACCAGTTTGTCATGCATTGATGAGGACGCAAAAAACAGTGCTCAACTGATTGTAAAAGAAGACTGTATCCTTGCTGGGGTGGAATTGGCACAAGCTATTTTTGAATATTACGACCCTTCATTAAATTTTACCACGCACATATCCGATGGTACTGCCGTAAAAAAAGGAGCCATTGCTTTCACCGTAGCCGGGAGTTCGCGTGCGCTGCTTTCAACAGAACGAGTTGTCCTCAACTGTATGCAACGAATGAGTGGTATTGCCAGCCTTACCCATGCATACACCCAAATGATTGCTCATACTTCTTGCACACTTTTAGACACCCGAAAAACGACTCCCAATTTTAGATATCCCGAAAAATGGGCCGTAGCAATTGGTGGGGGGAAAAATCACCGCATCGGTTTGTTTGATGCTCTGATGATTAAAGACAACCACGTTGATTATTGTGGAGGGATGACCCGCGCCTTAGAAAGAACAACGACCTATTTGCGGCAACAAAAGAAAGACTTAGAAGTCATCGTAGAAGTTCGCAACGAGAAAGAGCTTTTGGAAGCTCTTCCCTTTGCATGTGTCTCCCGAATTCTGTTGGACAACCACCAGCCTGAGACACTTCAAAAAGCAGTACAGCTGATTGCGGGAAGAAAACCCACCGAAGCCTCGGGCAACATTACCGCTGCCAATTTGGTAGCCATGGCAGAAACTGGGGTCGACTATATTTCTTTGGGTGCCTTGACGCATTCTGCAAAAAATATTGATTTAAGCCTAAAGGCCACAATTAGCAACACATAAATTCAACTTGCACCTTACTAATTCTTCTTTAATTTCTATATTTGTGGGGAATATTTTTCTTCCATGAAATACCAACGCATTTTACTGAAGCTAAGTGGTGAAGCCCTGATGGGAAATCAAACCTACGGCATTGATCCCGAGCAAATTAACAATTATGCTAAAGAAATAAAAGAGGTTTTTGACACCGGTGTAGAGATTGCCATCGTCATTGGAGGAGGGAATATTTTCAGAGGTATTTCCGGATCTAGCAAAGGCATGGATCGTGTACAAGCAGATTATATGGGGATGTTGGCTACCGTGATTAACGGATTGGCGTTACAATCGGCACTTGAAAACAACGATGTCCCTACCAGACTTCAAACCGCTATTAAAATTGAAGCCATCGCGGAACCTTTTATCAAGAGAAAAGCAACGCGACACTTGGAAAAAGGGCGAGTAGTGATTTTTGGTTCGGGAACTGGTAATCCTTTTTTTACTACCGACTCAGCAGCTGTTTTAAGAGCGATTGAAATTGAAGCCGACGTCATCTTGAAAGGCACCCGTGTTGATGGCATCTATACCTCCGACCCAGAGAAAAATAAAGAAGCCGTCAAATTTGATACTCTTTCTTTTGATGACGTGCTTAAAAAAGGGTTGAAAATTATGGACACCACCGCTTTTACATTAAGCCAAGAAAATAAATTGCCCATCATTGTTTTTGACATGAATACCAAGGGGAATTTATTGAATGTAGTTAAAGGTGAAAAAATAGGAACTCGTGTTGATTTATAATTCGTTAAGTCATGAATGAAGAATTAGATTTTATTGTTGATACCGCAAAGGAAGACATGGAACTTGCCATTGCGCATTTGGAAAAAGAAATGTTGAATATCCGAGCCGGAAAAGCCAACCCTGTGATGTTGTCTTCCGTGAAATTGGATTATTACGGGAGTATCACCCCCATTTCGCAGGTGGCCAATATCAATGCCCCCGATGGTCGTACCCTTGTCATTCAACCCTGGGAAAAGAAAATGATAGGGGAAATCGAAAAGGCCATACAGGTGGCGAATCTTGGTTTTAATCCCATGAATAATGGAGAATCCATTATTATCAATATCCCACCCCTGACAGAGGACCGAAGAAAAGAGTTAGCAAAAATTGCTAAGTCTGAAACCGAACAAGCCAAAGTCAGTATCCGTGCGGCGCGAAAAGAGGCAAATTCAGAAATTAAAAAATCTGATGCTTCGGAGGATTTGCAAAAAAATTACGAAATCGACATTCAAAATCTAACCGACAAATACGTGGCGCTAACCGACACTATTTTCACCAAAAAAGAAGCAGAAATCTTAACTGTATAGTGCATCGCATGTAACATACAAGGCCTTGATGAAAAAGAAAAAAGACTGGGACATATGGGGCCTTGTGGCAAGAATTATTCTTCGCAATCGTATTATACTATTATTGGGAATCATTGGGATGACGTGCTATTGGGGCACCCAATGGAAATACATGCAATTCACCTTTAGTGAAGCCAATCTTCTCCCCGACAATCATCCGGAAAACCTACGCTATAAAGATTTTGTTCAACGCTTTGGTGAAGAAGGCAATGTAATGGTCATTGCGTTAAAAGACACTGCTTTTTTTACCCCTCCAGTCAGAAATGCGTGGCGCCAACTCAATAAAGAGCTCGAAGCTTTTACGGAGATTGCTTATGTGCTGTCTACAGAAAATATCGTGGAATTAACCAAAGATGAGGAAGCGCAAAAGTTGGCTCTAAATCCGCTTTCTCTGAGTGAGGTCGAAGACGCTGAAGGGATTTTAAAATTTAAACAAAAACTTTTTTTGGAGCTTCCTTTTTACGAAAATCTCATCCTAAATAAGGAATCCCAAACCGTCCGATCCATACTTTATATGGATCCTGAAATTGTAAACACCTCAAAGCGAAAAGATTTTATTTTTGATCAATTTGTCCCTGCTATAGAAGCCTTTGAAAAGGAATTTCAAAAAGATGTGAAAATTTCGGGCATGCCCTACATCCGAACCTTAAATGCACAAAACATCGTTGATGAAATTCAACTCTTTGTGTTGGGAGCTGCATTTGTAACCACGCTCATTTTCTTTCTTTTTTTCCGTTCCTTTAGAGCTACCTTCATATCCCTAACGGTGGTAACGATAGGCGTGATGTGGGCTTTTGGTGTCTTGGGATGGATGGGCTATGAAATTACGGTTCTTACAGCACTTATTCCACCGCTAATAATTGTCATTGGCGTTCCCAATTGTATCTTTTTAATCAATAAGTATCAGCAAGAAGTAGACAAGCACAAGAATCAAGCAAAATCCTTACAGCGGGTGATTTCCAAAGTTGGAAATGCCACTTTGATGACCAATTTGACAACTGCATCCGGTTTTGCCACTTTTATTTTGACCAATAGTCAAATCCTTAAAGAGTTTGGGGTGGTGGCCTCGATCAATATCGTTACTGTTTTCCTCTTATCGCTGTTGTTGATTCCCATCATCTATAGTTTTATGCACATCCCCAAAAAGAAGCATTTAAAGCATTTAAAAAACAAAAGCATCATGTTTTTTGTTTCGTGGATGGAAAGCAAGGTGCGTTATAAAAGAATCAACGTGTATATCATTTCTTTACTCGGTTTGGTTCTTGGTATTATTGGGATTTATCAAATACAAATATCGGGGAGTATGATTGAGGACATGCCCCACTCTGCTCCATTTTATAAAGATATTCAATTCTTTGACACTACCTTCAACGGAATTGTTCCTTTGGAAATTTTGATCGATACTCAACGTGAAAACGGTTTGATAAAACCCGCCACCTTGCAACGGATGAATAAGTTGCAAGAGAGCATCGCAGAAATTCCCGAGCTGGCACCTCCCCTTTCGGTAGTGAACTTGGTAAAGTTTGCTAAACAAGCCTATTATAACGGCAATCCTAACTATTTCAGCATCCCAACCAGTCAGGAAAATAGTTTTATTTACCCCTATTTAAGTAATTCCAATGGAGCCGGCAACCTCCTCGAAGGCTATGTAGATTCCACTGCGCAATACGGTCGCATCACCACCTTTATGAAAGACGTAAAGACAGACCGTATGGAGGCGATAGAGGCAACATTAATTCAAAATATTGAAAAGATTTTTCCCAAAGATCGCTATACGGTGGACCTGACCGGGAAGGCATTGATTTTCTTGAAAGGAACCAAATACTTGATCAACAACCTGATTTTGTCACTGTCCTTAGCCGTTCTTTTGATTGCGCTATTTATGGCCTTTTTGTTTCGCTCTTTCAAGATGATTATTATTTCATTGATTCCAAATTTGCTTCCACTCATCATCACCGCTGGGGTAATGGGTTTTACGGGAATTCCGCTAAAACCCTCGACCATCTTGGTGTTCAGTATCGCCTTTGGAATTTCGGTGGATGACACCATTCACTTTTTAGCCAAATATCGGCAAGAGTTGATTTCTAATGGTTGGAAAATAAAAACTGCCGTTTATGCGGCTTTAAAAGAAACCGGAATTAGTATGTTTTATACTTCGGTAGTACTGTTTTTTGGTTTCTCCGTTTTTCTTACCTCCAATTTTGGAGGCACACAGGCCTTGGGAGGCTTGGTTGCCGTAACCCTTTTTATGGCGATGTTGGCCAATTTAATCTTACTTCCCTCCTTACTTATCTCGCTAGAAGATACGGTCAGTAATCAAAAAGTGATCAAACCTTCAAAGATCAAGATTCTTGATGAATAAGTAGGAGTGCTATTGTTAGCCTTTTTTACGAAATAAATTATCTTTGTAGGGCTAAAAATAAAGGATGAAGGCGACGAAAATCAGCGAAATAGAACAACAATTAAAAATCAACGCAACTTTTTGTGTAAAAGGCTGGGTACGTACGTTCAGAGCCCAACGCTTTATTGCCTTGAATGACGGCTCTACGCTAGACAATCTCCAATGTGTGGTGGACATGGACCAATTCGATGATACTTTTCTAAAACAAATCACCACCGGGGCCTCTTTAGCTATCGTTGGGAAATTGGTTGCGAGTCAAGGAAGTGGCCAAAAGTTTGAGATGCAAGTGACTGAAATAGAACTATTAGGAGTATCCGATCCTGAGAAATATCCCATACAGCCCAAAAAACACAGTATGGAGTTTTTGCGAGAGAAAGCGCATTTGCGAATTCGCACCTCCACCTTTTCTGCTGTTATGCGAGTCCGGTCTGCCTTGTCTTTTGCGGTGCATGAATTTTTTCAAGAAAAAGGATTTTATCATGTGCATACCCCCATCATCACCGGAAGTGATGCCGAAGGCGCTGGGGAAATGTTTCGGGTTTCCACGCTCAATCCTTCCAATCCTCCTAAAAATGAGGATGGAACTATTGCCTACAAAGAAGATTTTTTTGGAAAAGAAACCAACCTAACCGTTTCCGGTCAATTAGAAGCGGAAACTTATGCCATGGGCTTGGGAGAAGTTTATACTTTTGGTCCGACGTTTCGAGCGGAAAATTCTAATACTACACGTCATTTGGCAGAATTTTGGATGATTGAACCCGAGATGGCTTTTTACGATTTGGACGACAACATGAGTTTGGCAGAAGATTTTATCAGTAGTGTTTTGAAAAAAGTGTTACAACGGTGTGAAAAAGACCTCGCTTTTTTGGATGATCGATTTGCCAAAGAGGAACAAGCAAAGCCCCAATTGGAACGCAGTGAAATGGGTTTGTTGGAAAAAATCAATTTTGTTACTCAAAATAAATTTAAAAGGGTCAGTTATACGGAGGCCATTGATATCTTGAAAAACTCGAAACCCAATAAAAAGAAAAAATTTAAATACCCGGTCGACGAATGGGGCGTTGACCTTCAAAGCGAGCACGAACGCTTTTTGGTTGAAAAACACTTTAAATGTCCTGTGATATTATACGACTATCCCAGTGGGATCAAAGCTTTTTATATGCGTCGTAATGAAGATGGAAAAACAGTACGTGCCATGGATATCTTGTTTCCCGGCATTGGTGAAATTGTTGGGGGTTCACAACGAGAAGAACGTTTGGACGTGTTGGAAAAAAGAATTGAAGAAATGCATATTGACCCCAAAGAACTTTGGTGGTATTTAGATTTAAGACGCTTTGGAACCGTTCCCCACAGTGGTTTTGGGTTGGGTTTTGAACGTTTGGTGCTCTTCACTACCGGAATGAGCAATATTAGAGATGTTATTCCATATCCAAGAACACCACAAAATGCAGAATTTTAAGCAAATTTTATTAATTGAAGATTTTTTAATTCCTAACTTGAATCCATGCTAAAACAGCAGCTCCAAATAAAACTCTCTCAGAAGCTTTCTCCTCAGCAAATTCAGCTGATGAAATTGATACAGCTTTCTACCCTTGATTTGGAGCAAAAAATTGAAGCCGAGTTGGGTGAAAATCCTGCGCTTGAAACCGGAGCTGAGGAAGAAATTGAGCCACTTGACAATACCGAAGAATACGATGATACTACTAAAATTGATACTGAAGAAATTGACATTGATCAATATCTGAGTGATGATGAAATTCCCTCATATCGCTTGTATGCCAACAACCAAAGTAGTGATGATGAAGATCGTACCATTCCTGTCAGTGGAGGCATTAGTTTTCATCAATATCTTTTTCAACAGGTTGGAAACCTCATCCTAAATGAGGAAGAAATTGCCATTGCCGAATTTCTGATAGGAAGTATTGACGATAGTGGTTACATACGAAGAAGCAATGAAGAACTCATCGACGATTTGGCTTTTACGCAAAATATTATGGTCACCCAAAAGCAGTTGGACAAGGTTTTGCGCTCCATTCAATCTTTGGACCCACCAGGAGTGGGAGCGCGTTCCTTACAAGAATGTTTGTCGCTTCAACTGAGTAAAAAATCAAAAGATCGACCAGAAGTGATTCATGCGCAAGAAATCATAGAAAAACAATTTGATCATTTTTCGCATAAACATTATATAAAATTGCAAGAGCGCATCGGAATCTCTGAGGAAGAATTGAAAAATGCCTTGGGAATTATTGCCAAATTAAATCCAAAACCTGGAGGAGCACTTTCCAACACGATACAGAACACCCACATCGTTCCCGATTTTATTTTAACACTCGAAGAAGGAAAGATTGAAGTTCGCTTGAATCGAAGAAATGCGCCGCAATTACATGTTTCCCAAGCGTATAAAGAAATGTTGGCGGGCTATCAGGAAAGTACCAAAAAGTCCAAATCGCAACAAGAAGCGGTTTTGTTTATTAAACAAAAACTCGATTCCGCAAAGTGGTTTATCGATGCCATCGTTCAACGTCATCAAACCCTCTACCTCACTATCAACGCCATCGTTGCGCACCAAAAAGAATATTTTTTGAGTGGTGATGAGCGCATGTTGCGCCCCATGATTTTGAAAGACATTGCAGATGCCATTGGCATGGACATTTCAACGGTTTCCCGAGTCGCCAATAGTAAATACATCGAAACACCCTATGGTGTAAAATTATTGAAAACCTTTTTCTCTGAGGGACTTAAAAATGAGGAAGGTGAAGACGTTTCCTCGATAGAAATCAAAACGATTTTGGAAAATTTGATTGGTGGGGAAAACAAGAAAAAACCTTTGACAGATCAAGCACTATCATTGGCACTAAAAGAAAAAGGATATATCGTCGCCCGACGAACCGTTGCCAAATATCGCGAGCAATTGGACATTCCTGTAGCGCGGATGCGAAAAGAATTATAAGCTACTCCGCTTATAAAATATAAAAAATCAAGCCGATCCGTATGGGACGAATCTGAAGTTGATCCGGACTATCTAGTAGTGTAATGGGTATAAACAGGGGTTGTAAATCATAGGCGAGGTAGAAGTTCCAAGTATTGTATCCGAAATTCAAAAAAGCCTCTGTATTCCAACGATTCAAATCTGCTAAAATGGAAGTTTTACTTAATGCGTTTTTTTGTTTTGCCCAATAATTCCAACGCAATTTTACACCCGCATAGATCCGCCAAAAAGCAAAGCTGTCCAGGGTAGCATCTCTCCAACGCAAACTGATCGGAAAATCAATTGAACGGGCTGCAAAAATCGTTTTGGGCGCATCCTCTGCGGTATCCAGCATATAGTTTGTAGATACTCCTTCAGAAACTTGAAGACGTAGATTAGTAGTGTATCGATGAAAAG
Organism: Flavobacteriaceae bacterium; assembly: GCA_018699935.1. Taxonomy (GTDB): domain Bacteria; phylum Bacteroidota; class Bacteroidia; order Flavobacteriales; family Flavobacteriaceae; genus MS024-2A. The sequence goes on from JABISF010000015.1 coordinate 57,195, forward strand.
CATGACCCAACCCAAAACCAAGTGCCAACTTGCTGGAGGCGACCAATGGAATGTCACGAACCCACCCCAATTGAAGTTGACTTGACAGACCCCTTTGATCGAAAGAAGAAGTATTGCTCAACAAAGCAACAAAAGAAACACCCAGATAAAATTGGTCTTCTCTAAAAGTGTTGGAAACTTTTTCGTTTTCAGAACCATCCTCGGATACTTGCGCATAAAGCGGTTGCAATAAAAGAAACAGAGAAAATATGAGAAGAAAAACAGATTTCATAAACAGTTCAAAAAAACAACCTAATTGCCTAGCAAATTAAACAAAAAAAGTGCCTTGAAAAAGACACTTTTTTAACATTCTATTAAGAGAAATACTACTTGATGTTTTGTGCATAATCTCCTACACGGGTGGTGTAATTGATCTTTAAAGCACTCACTTTTCGCAATTCTTGTTTAATATCTTGTATCAGACCCATTTTGGTCTCACCATCCACCTTTAAAGCAGTGGTCAGTACATTTTGCAATTCTTGTCTTTTGGAAGCGCGTTCCGCAAGTACAAAAGCAGCCACATCGGCTACCGTTGAAAATTTATCATTCAACTGAATTTTGGCACTGGTACCATACTTGTCTTGGTATCTGGTAGAAGGTTTCCCGGCATAGATGTACATGACACGATCCTTCTTATCCAATTTTTGAATTTGGTCTGCAGCGGGTAATACATTCATTACCATCAAGGTGCTATCACGCATTACGGTAGCGACCATGAAGAAGAACAACAACATAAATACAATATCGGGTAAGGATGCTGTAGATATCGCTGGCAATTCTCCGCCTTTTTTCTTTTTAAATTTTGACATAAGAATGCAGTTTAATTCGATGGTTTACTTGGCTCGGCTTCCGACAATTTCTGAGGGAATAAAGCCTTCACAGCGTCTAATTTTGGTTGAAGACGCTCAACTTCCTCGATAGAAGTTCTTGGATCGTCAGCGCGTTTTTCAGCCTCTACATAGGATAAACCAAGGTTGGGATTTAACCTTTTAAATTCACGATCTCGAAGATCGTTGTAGGCAGCTACTAATTCGTTCTGAACGGCGATATAAATCTTGTACGAGGTCTCTCTGTCATTTTTAAGAGAAATAATGGCCTTGTCGGGATTGTCCGAAGAGGCGGGGCTGCGTTTCCCTTGACAGTAGTCGCAAGCTTCCTCTCCTTGACCTCCACCATTGTCTAAAAAGTCAATGGCGACTTGTCTTAAATCCTTGATGTCAACCAATTCTTCCTCAACCAATAACTGATTGTTTTTATTGATTACAACAGGAAGGATGTTTTTCTCTCTAATAATGGGAGGATCAACTTGATCTTCCATAGGGGGCAACTTACGGTTGATCCCACTATCTGTTTCAATAGTTGTGGTCACCAAGAAAAAGATTAAGAGCAAGAAGGCAATATCTGCCATCGATCCTGCATTAACTTCTGGTGCTGATCGCTTTGCCATAGTCTATCTTTTGATGATTTTTTTCGCTCCAAAAAACACCATGGAACCAATTGCTAGAATGGATAACAAATAAAACATTCGTAGTCCTGTTTCTACCCATCTGGATCCACTTGCGGACAACACTTCACCGTCTTTCATGGGGGTTTCAACGCCCTGAGAAGCGGCAAATGCTATACCGGTTATGACTGCAAAACAGCCTATAAACAGAAGTGCTTTTTTTAGTTTTTGACCACTAGTGGCTAAATTTAATAGCGAGAAGATCAACGTAATGACCACGGCTATAATAAGGATAGCAATTGAAAGTGATACTAAAGGGGAAACGGTACCGAAGTCCCCTGTACTAGCTGCCATTTTGATTTCCTCGTCACCCACACCTATAATACGGAATAAGAAGATAGCACCTAGCAAACCAAAAACAGCACAGATAATTTTTACAATATTTTGAAGATTCATAATGAATGGCTGTTAATTGATTAATTATTTCTTTTTTGCTACAAGAATGTCGATTAAGGTAATCGAAGCATCTTCCATATCGTTTACAATACTATCGATTTTTGCGACGATGTAGTTGTAGAATACTTGAAGAATGATTGCAACAATCAGACCAAATACAGTTGTAAGAAGGGCTACTTTAATACCCCCTGCTACAAGAGAAGGTTGCATATCACCAGCAGCTTCAATTTTGTCGAATGCTTGAATCATCCCAATTACTGTTCCCATGAACCCAAGCATGGGTGCCAATGCGATGAACAGAGAAATCCAAGAAACGTTCTTTTCGAGTTGTCCCATTTGAACACCTCCATAGGCTACAACGGCTTTTTCAGCACTCTCAACGCCTTCATCCATACGGTCAAGACCTTGATAGAAGATGGAAGCAACGGGGCCTTTGGTGTTTCTACATACTTCTTTTGCAGCTTCAACACCTCCAGAACCGAGCGCTTCTTCAACGCCTTCCGTTAGTTTTTTAGTGTTGGTAGTTGCTAAATTCAAGAAAATAATACGTTCGATGGCGATGGCCAATCCTAGAATCAAACAAATCAAAACGATTCCCATGAAGCCGGGGCCTCCTTCTATGAAACGTTTTTTAAGTTCTTGAGTAAAGGAAGCGGATGCTGCGGCGTCACCGGCACTGGCATCGTCCTGAACAATTGTTGTTGTGTTTTCATCGACAGGAGTTACTACGGTTGTTGTTGCAGTAGCTGAACTCACCATAAAACCTGCGAATGTAAGGGCAAGGAATAATTTTCTCATTTTTAGTAAAGTTGGTTCTTAATTTTAATTAATGCGGTTAAAGATAAAAAAAAATATAAACGATTCGAATATTTTTGCAGAGAGGAAGGGATTCGAACCCTCGATCCCGATGCAATCGGGATACACACTTTCCAGGCGTGCGCCTTCGACCACTCGGCCACCTCTCTATAACATCCCAAATAAAGCAAAAAATAATCTTTCATAAAACTTTTATTTCGCCTTTTTCTAACTTATGTTGTGATTTTTAAAAATTCCCAAGGCATTTTGGGTGGTTTGGCGAGCAATTTCTGTGATGGATAAGCCATAACAATCGGCCACTTTTTCAGCAATAATGGGCAAATACGCACTTTCGTTCCGTTTGCCTCTGTAGGGAGCAGGGGCTAAATAGGGCGCGTCGGTTTCCAAAACAATTTCGGTTAAAGGGATTTCGTTCAAAAATTGATTGATCTTACCATTTTTAAACGTCACAACCCCACCTATACCTAGTTTTAGGTTCAAATCTATGGCTTTTTTTGCCTGCTCCAAGGTACCCGTAAAACAATGAAAGATTCCCGATAAATTTTCGTTTTTGTGTGTTTCTAACACTTCAAAAACCTCATCAAAGGCATCTCGGCAGTGAATTACGATCGGTAATTCGTGTTGTTTGGCCCATTTAATTTGTATATGAAAGGCTTCTTGTTGTTGTTTTAATAAAGATTTATCCCAGTATAAATCGATGCCAATTTCCCCAACAGCAGAAAAATTTCTTCCCGCAAACAAAGCCCCAATTTGTGCCAATTCTTCGTAGTAATTTTCTTTCACGTGAGTGGGATGTAGTCCCATCATTAAATGAACGTGATCCGGAAATTTTTCTTCCAAAGCAAACATTCCTTCAATGTATGTGGCATCTATGGCAGGTAAGAAAAAGTGTTCCACCCCCACCGCAATGGCTTTTTGGATGGCGTGATCGCGGTCTTCGTCAAAAGCCTCGGCATAAAGGTGGGTATGGGTGTCTATTAAGTTCATCAATGCTTGTAAAATAAATATTAAATAGTGTTTGTTTAATGGATTAAAAGGTGTCCAAAGAACTTTTTTGCGTTATTATTTATATGAAAGGCATAAAACTAATAAAATCGGATGGCATTCTAGGGCTAAGTTTTACATTTGGGGTTTATTTTATTCCTTGAACTACAAAAGTCGATACATAGCATTACAATACACCAAGACCAAACATTTGCTGTGCAAAGCCCACATCAATGACAAGCCCGCAGTTTTGTTGATTGATACGGGAGCCTCAAGCAGTTGTATTCACGAAAAATTACAGCAAGAGTTTGGATTGCTTTCCAAGGGGGATCGTTTTGATGCTGCTGGAGCCAGTCAAGGGAAAATGGAAGCGGTAATGGCACAAAAATGCAATCTGAAAATCGGTCGCTACGCCCTGCGCAAACATTCTTTTGTATTGTTGGACATGACCCACATCAATACCTCTTTGGTGTCGCAAGGAGCTAAACCGATTGACGGTATCTTGGGTGCAGATTTTTTCCGCAAGCACAAAGCATTGATCGATTACAAGAAACTCCGCCTTTGGCTATAATTCAAAAGCTTTTTTAGCATCGCCGTCCATAAGGTGCGTTAATGGATCCTCTAAGGCTTCTTTCACCGCAACTAAAAATCCAACAGACTCACGACCATCAATGATCCGATGATCATAGGAGAGTGCCAAATACATCATGGGACGTATTGCTACTTTTCCATTAATCGCAACGGGTCGTTCAATGATGTTGTGCATCCCAAGGATACCTGATTGAGGAGGGTTGATAATGGGTGTGGAAAGCATGGATCCAAATACCCCTCCATTGGAAATGGTAAACGTACCTCCGGTCATGTCATCCACGGTAATTTTTCCATCGCGAGCGCGCACTGCCAAACGACCAATTTCTTGTTCGACTCCGGCAAAAGAAAGGGTTTCGGCATTTCGGACGACCGGCACCATCAAGCCTTTGGGACCAGAGACCGCCACACTTATATCACAATAATCATAGCTGATTTTATAATCTCCATCCATCATCGAGTTGACATCGGGATATAGTTTTAAAGCACGTACGACTGCTTTGGTGAAAAAACTCATAAATCCGAGTTTTACACCGTGCTTGTCCAAAAAGGCATCTTTGTATTGTTTGCGCAAATCGAAAATAGGAGCCATGTCCGCTTCGTTAAAAGTGGTCAACATGGCGGTTTCGTTTTTAGCTGCCACCAATCGTTCTGCAACTTTACGTCGCAACATAGAAAGTTTGGCGCGCGTTTGTCCACGATCGCCTCCTTCCGGAGCCGTTCCCATGGAAGGAACAGCTTTCACTGCATCTTCCTTGGTAATTCTCCCGTCTCGTCCCGACCCTTGAATACTTTTTGCGTCAATTCCTTTTTCTGCCATGATTTTTTTGGCAGCGGGTGACGGGCTTTGCGAAGCATAGGTGGTAACACTAGGAGTGTTTTGTACCGGAGCAGCCACAGCAACGGCTGCAGCAGGCTCCGCCGACTTGACTGCTTGTGTTTCACTGGGAACACCTTCGGTGTCGATAAGACATACTACCGCCCCAACGGCAACGGCATCTCCCTCTTCGGCCTTTAGGGTAATTGTACCACTGACTTCTGCAGGCAACTCTAGGGTTGCTTTGTCAGAATCCACTTCTGCAATGGCTTGATCTTTTTCGACATAGTCTCCATCAGCAACTAACCATTGTGCAATTTCAACTTCTGTTATGGATTCTCCCGGAGAAGGAACCTTCATTTCTAAAATCATTTTTTAGGCTTTTATTTTGTTTTACGAATAAAATTATCTTTTTCAGCGTCAAAAACATAGTCAATGACTTCCTGATGTCTTTTTTGAAAACGCACGGCACTCCCCGCAGCGGGGGCTCCGTAAAAACGTCTTGTGGCAGGGCGAAATTTTTGTGCTTGTGGCAATTGCAATAACAAAAAGCTCCAAGCTCCCATGTTTCTGGGTTCTTCTTGCGCCCAAACCCAATCGGTTGCGGCGGTATATTGGTCAATTGCTGCCTGAATTTCGTTGACGGGCAAGGGAAACAATTGTTCCAATCGAACCAATGCGACATCGTCTCTTCCCCTTTCCGTTCGAACTTTTAGCAGATCGTAATAGAACTTCCCAGAACAAAATACGACACTTTTCACTTTGTCCTGCTCCACGGAAGTATCGGGAATCAAGGGTTGAAAAGTGCCTGATGTGAAATCCTTTTGAGAAGAAATCGCTTGAGGATGGCGCAACAAACTTTTTGGAGTGAAAATGACCAATGGCTTTCGATAAGAAACGCGCATTTGTCTTCTCAAAATATGAAATAAATTGGCCGGTGTGGTACAATTGGCCACAAACATATTGTCCCGGGCACACAGTTGCAAATAGCGCTCCATACGCGCCGAAGAATGCTCTGCGCCTTGCCCTTCATAACCGTGGGGTAACAATAACACTAACCCATTTTGCAACTTCCATTTATCTTCTGCCGAGGAAATGTATTGGTCGATCATGATTTGGGCTCCGTTGGAAAAATCCCCAAACTGGGCCTCCCATATCGTCAAAGTGTTGGGACTTGCCATGGCATAACCGTAGTCAAACCCGAGCACGCCATATTCTGACAACAAGGAATTAAACACGTCAAATCGCCCTTGTTTTTCAGTTACGTTTTTAAGTAAAACCACATCCTCCTCAGCACCTTCTGTCTTCAAGACTGCGTGGCGGTGTGAAAAGGTGCCGCGTTCTACATCCTGTCCCGAAATACGAACGTTGAAACCTTCCTGAAGCAGTGTGCCATAGGCTAATAATTCTCCCATGGCCCAATCCAACTCATCCTTTTCGAAATACATTTTATAACGATCCTTAATCAATCGCTCTGCTTTTCGCAAAAACTTTTTTCCTTTGGGTAAGCTTGTAAGGGCACTAGCCGTAGCGTCCAATATTTCTTGAGAAACCGCTGTGGCAACCGTTTGCATCATTTGAGATTCATCCACCCGAGTAAAACCATTCCATGCGTCCTGCATAAAAGGAGTAATCACGGTGGTTTGTTGCTTTCTGGAATCTTCCAGGTTATCTTCTAAAACGTTGCGGTAGTTGGCTTCTATGGTTTTTACGTAATCTTGGTCGATCACATTTTGCCGGAGCAACACTTCGGCATAAATCTCTTTTGGATTTTTATGTTTCGCTATGGCTTTATACAAGGCGGGCTGTGTAAATCGGGGTTCATCTCCTTCGTTATGTCCATATTTGCGATATCCTAAAAGGTCGATAAATACATCGCGTCCAAATTTCATTCGATAGTCCAGCGCAAAAAGCGTGGCATGCACCACTGCTTCGGCGTCATCGGCATTGACATGCAATACCGGCGAAAGGGTTACTTTGGCAACATCGGTACAATAGGTACTGGAACGGGCATCCAAATAATTGGTGGTAAAACCAATTTGATTATTCACAACTATGTGAACCGTTCCCCCGGTACCGTAGCCTTTCAACTGTGCCATTTGTACAATTTCGTAGGGCAAACCTTGGCCGGCAATAGCCGCATCGCCATGGACAATGATGGGCAATACCTTGTTTTTATCTCCTCCAAATTTATCTTCGGACTTTGCTCGAACAATTCCTTCCAATACAGCTCCCACAGTTTCCAAGTGGGAGGGATTGGGCGCAATGTTCATATTGATGCGTTTTCCGCTTTTTGTCACCCGTTCGGAAGTCCATCCCAAATGGTATTTTACATCTCCATCAAAAACAACTTCTTCGTAGTCTTTTCCATCAAACTCGCTAAAGATAGCTTTGGTTGATTTTCCAAAAATATTGGTCAAAGCATTCAAACGTCCGCGGTGTGCCATTCCCATAACAAACTCTTCCACCCCTTGATTGGCTGCTGCTTCAACCACCGCATCAAGAGCGGGAATCAAAGATTCACCACCTTCTAAAGAAAAGCGTTTTTGACCGACGTATTTGGTGTGCAAGAAGTTTTCAAAAGCCACGGCCTCGGTCAGCTTTTCGAGGATGTGTTTTTTTTCATCGTTAGAAAAATTAGGATGATTGTCGTTGATGTTTAAACGCTGCTGAATCCATTGCACCTTTTCAGGATCGCGAATATACATATACTCAAGTCCTATGGATTCGCAATAAATGCGTTGTAGATGCTGAATGATATCACGCAGGCTGCTGGGACCAATTTCCATAATATCCCCGGCATTGAAAATAGTGTCTAAATCACTTGCCTCCAGTCCAAAATTTTCAATATCCAGCGTGGGTAAGTATTTTCTTCGCTCCCGAACCGGATTGGTTTTGGTAAACAAATGCCCTCGAGTTCGATAGCCATCAATCAATTTGATGACTCTAAATTCTTTTTGCAAGTGTTCCGGAACCTCAACTTCGGTCTCGAAAACGGTTCCATTGCTGCTTTCCATTCCAAAATCGAAACCTTGAAAAAAAGCTCTCCAACTGGGTTCTACACTATCAGGGGCCTGTAAATACTGATCGTAAAGGGAAGAAAAATAGGCTGTGTGCGCAGCATTCAAAAAGGAATATTTATCCATGTAATGGTCTGAACTTTATACAAGGAACAAAATTACAACTTTTGTCTAAAGTCAGTCTTTATTTGTGTAGAAAATCAAAGGCTTTTTGTGAATTAAAAACGGGCGCAAAAAAGATCTCAAAATATCGTCATTTGCTATTCCATTTTGAAAAACATTTTAATACCTTTTCCACATGTTTGCACTGGTTGATTGTAATAATTTTTATGCTTCTTGCGAGCGGGTTTTTCAGCCGCAATGGGAAGGTAAACCCGTGGTGATTCTTTCCAACAATGACGGCTGTGTAATTGCGCGAAGCAACGAAGCCAAAGCCCTGGGGATTCCCATGGGAGCTCCGGCTTTTCAGTACAAAGAACAATTTAAACAGCAGCACATCAAGGTGTTTTCCTCCAACTATCCCCTTTATGGTGACATGAGCAGCCGGGTGATGCGTATTTTGGAGCAGTACACTCCCAACGTAGAAATTTACAGTATTGACGAAGCTTTTTTACAGTTTAAAGGTTTTGATTATTTTGATTTGGAGCAAGAAGGTCATAAAATGCGCAAACACGTTCGGAAATGGACGGGCATTCCTGTGTCTATTGGCTTGGCTCCCACCAAAGCCTTGGCAAAAATCGCCAACAAGATTGCTAAAAAATTTGCCGATCGTACCCAAGGAGTTTATTGTATTGACGATGAAAAGAAGCGGGTAAAAGCACTACAATGGACAGCCATCGGCGATGTGTGGGGGATTGGTCGACAACACCAAAAACGCCTAGAAGCAATGGGGATTAACAATGCCCTGCAATTCACCCAATTGCCCGATAGTTGGATACAAAAACATATGAGTATTTTGGGGTTACGCCTAAAAAAAGATTTGTTAGGCATTGCTTCCATCCAATTGGAAGAAGTGACACCTCCTAAAAAAGGCATTGCCACCACCCGCAGTTTTGAGGGTACACTGACTGCTTTTTCGGACCTAGAAGAACGCATTTCGACTTTTGCTACAAGTTGTGCCGAAAAAATGCGGAAGCAACAAAGTAGCTGTAATGCTCTTTTGGTGTTTGTGCGAAGTGATCCCCATAAAAAAGGAAGTCTGCCCTACCGCAATAGCTGTGTGCTGCCCCTACCCTATGCCTCTAATTCCAGTATCACGCTGAGCAAATACGCCGTCATGGGCTTAAAAAAAATATTTAAAGAAGGGATTCACTATAAAAAAGCAGGCGTCATGATTATGGGCTTGGTGCCAACTGCAGAACGACAACTGAGCTTGTTTCAAAACAACAGCGACAAACATCTGGCGGTGATGCAAAGTTTGGATCGTGTACACAAACGCTTTGGGCCCCATCGGATAAAACTGGCCAATCAAGATTTAAAACGTACTTGGAAAATGAAACAAGAACATCTATCGCAGCGTTTTACTACTGAAATCAATGAAATTATTATCGTAAAAAAAGGAAAATGAACCCACAGAAATTAGTTTTTTTTCACCCCGATCAAGAGCATCAAAAAAAACTGCATTGGGCACAGGAAGGCGTCTCCGCCGGTTTTCCTTCACCTGCCGATGACTTTAAAGAATTGCGCATCAGCATTGATCAAGAAGTGGTGCGCAACGAAGAAGCGACTTTCTATGCGCGGGTTTCGGGAGAGTCTATGCAAGGTGCCGGATTGGACGATGGCGATTTGTTGGTGATCGACAGGAGCTTAGAACCCAAAGACAAGAAAATTGCCGTCTGTTTTATCGATGGTGAATTCACCGTGAAACGCCTCAAAGTAGCTGCCGACTGCGTCTATCTGATGCCTGAAAACAAAAACTACCAACCCCTGAAAGTCACCGAAGAAAACGAACTGATTATTTGGGGAATCGTGACCTATGTGGTGAAAAAATTGTGAAGTAAAACCCAATGAAATCCTTATACCGTTCCGCGCTTTGTTGTGTGTTATTGCTCATGAGTTGTAACAAAGAAAAAGACACCGAAAACCTACCCGCTTGTATTACTCAAAAAATTGAAGCAATAAAAACGGAAACCGTCCGAAATCCTCCCGCCAAAATCTATCGCTATAGCTACCAAAACAAAACCGTCTTTTTTATTCCGCAATATTGTTGTGATGTTTTTAGTGAATTGTATAATGAAAACTGTACCCTCATCTGCCATCCAGACGGAGGCATTACCGGTATGGGTGACGGGAAATGCAGTGATTTCTTTACTGAACGAAAGGAGGAGCGTTTGGTTTGGGAGGATAAGCGGTGAAACCGATACATCCAATATTCTAGTGTTGGTTTTTTATCTGCTGAATCACTATAATTTTGTGTTCCTTCTTGAATTTATAATTTTAAAATTAAACTCTTTCAGAGTAAATATAATCTCATTTCAATTTAACACAACCCTCTATTTCTTGAGTTTTTAAAAAAATTCAAAAGCGATTTCTACAAAATAAAAAACCATTCCATTTACAGATTCTTAATATATTTTATGAAGACAGGAATTTCAATAACAATGATCCCGTCAAGCTGCACCCACCGACATATAAAAATTATGTATCTTTAAAATCCGCTAACACATAAAAATATATTTTGGTGGCATCAGACAGGCAACATCAAAAAATTCTTCAAAACCCTAAAATTTCATGATCCTTTTTACCTTTATTGCCTATACTGTTTTTGTTGCTATTTATTCTTGGTACAAATTAAGAAACGAAAACCTGAGTTCGCAAGACGGTTATTTTTTGGGCGGTAGAAGTCTGACCGGAGTGGTTATTGCGGGTTCCATGCTGTTGACTAATATTTCTACAGAACACCTCATCGGGATGAATGGGTCTTCTTATAAAAATGGGTTTATCATCATTGCTTGGGAGGTGACCTCGGCTTTGGCGCTCATCATCGCGGCCATCTATTTTGTTCCCAAATATTTAAAAATGGGGCTGACCACCATTCCCCAGTATTTAGAACAACGCTTTGATCGCAGTACACGTACGCTTGTTGCTTTTTTTTTGATGATCTCATTTGTCGTTACACTTTTACCCATAGTGCTCTACACCGGAGCTATTAATTTAGAGAGTATTTTTAATGTCTCTGAAGTCTTGGGTGTCTCTCGACAACAAGGGATTATACTGACGGTCATCGCCATCGGCTTACTGGGTTCGCTCTATGCCATCGTTGGTGGACTTAAAGCGGTGGCTGTATCGGATACACTCAATGGTTACGGATTGCTCATTGGAGGTTTGGCAGTACCCTGCATTGCTTTGGTCAGCATTGGTGAGGGAAATCTTTTCAGCGGCCTAAAAGCTGTGTATAGGAATGCTCCAGAAAAATTCAATGTGGTGGGTGCACCCGATTCCATCTTGCCTTTTGGAGTGCTTTTTACAGGGCTGATCATCAATCAACTCTATTTTTGGAGTATGAACCAAACCATCATTCAACGCGCCTTGGGTGCCAAAAGTTTGGTGGAAGCGCAAAAAGGTTTACTGTTTACCGGAGTACTCAAAATATTAGTGCCCTTAATCATCATCCTCCCGGGGGTGATCGGTTTCTACTACTATGGCGATAGTCTGTATGACAACCAAGACATGATTTATCCAGAGTTGATTAAAAAAGTACTACCCGTAGGCTTGATTGGGGTCTTTGCCGCAATTGTTATGGGGGCAGTGTTGAGTACTTTTAATAGCGTTTTGAATAGTGCCGCCACCATTTTTAGTATTGATATTTACAAAGAAATCATTGACAAAACATGTACCGATTCAAAACTGGTTCGGGTGGGCAAACTCACCTCCACGGTTCTTGCCTTCTTTGCCATTGCCGTAGCACCTTGGGTTGCCAATGCCCCCGACGGACTTTATCAATTGCTCCAACAACTCAACGGGATTTTCTTTATCCCCATCGCCTCCATTATGCTGGCCGGTTTTTTTACTAAAACCATTTCGGCAGTCGCTGCAAAAACAGCTTTATTAATCGGGTTAATTTTTTACATCCTCACCACTTTTATTGTTCCCGTAAACATTCATTTTGTACACATTTGGGGAATTGAATTTGTCTTGAATGTGGCGGTCATGTTTGGGGTTTCTTATTTTTATCCCCAATCCCAAAAAGAATGGGAAGCACAGCCACCGCTTTTGGATCTAAAATCATGGAAATACACCACTCCTTTTTCCATCGCACTCTGTGTAATTACTGTTTTGATTTATATCCTGCTCGGAAGTTAGAGCGAATTAAAACGTGTAAAGAATTCTTTCCGTGTCAGCTTTAAGTTTTACAAACTTATTTAAATTTTAACCCAACAGCTTAAGCTCTAAATTCCTATATTCATTTCGTTCAAACCTTTCTATTCTTCCGTCATTAAGCCAAAAAATAGCATCACAAATCTTAAACAAGGAGTCAATAATGTGGGAGGAAACCATCACAATTTTAGTTTTGCCAAGGGAAAGGATTAATTTTTGAAGAGCAAAAACAGACTCCATATCCAAACCATTAAAGACCTCATCAAAAAGATAAAGTGTATATTCCTTTTGAAAGAGGGCATTGAGGTAGGCTTTCTTTTTCATGCCGGTAGAAAACTCTTTTATCAACGGACGCTCTGGCACATCAAACACCACTTTGGATTTGATTTGTTCAATTTTCATCAATTGGGCAAAAAACCGACTAAATTCCGTACTGTTTAAATACTCATAAACAAAGGGATGAGTAGGACACCATGCCACTTCACTTTTGTCGAATATTTGTTGGTTCCAATGCATTCCCCCCTTAAATGAAGTTTGGCCTGCGATACATTCCAGTAAAGTGGTTTTTCCAACTCCATTTTTCCCCACCAAACCATAGACCCCCGGAACTTGAAGATCAAGTGTTAATTGAGAAAAAATACTTTTTCTTCCGTAAGATTTTTCATCAATTTTGAGGTGTAACATCTGAACTTTGGAGCTGTTGGAGGGTATGAACACTTTTACGATAAAAATACGGCACGACTAATAAGGGGAAAGCATAGGGGAGAAAAATTAAAAAAAGAACAAAAATTACCCCTTGCTGAAAACTATTTTCATAATAAGCATATTTGATTAAAACAGCCACCATAAAAACAAAGAATAGAGGTACAAAAACCCAAAGTTGCCGCACGTCAAAATACATAACCAGCAAAATAAGTGGCCCAAAAAAGATTGTACTGTTGAGCAAATTGATTTTCATTACTTCCAAAAGAAAAGCTTCCCCTTTGAATGCGCTCCATCCCACAAAACTTTTTTGTTCTTTATAAAAAAGAATAGAAAGTACGGTGATTCCTCCCAACAACAGCGCAAGATAGAGCAGTCCAATATTGCCAACTTCATACCCTTTAAAACATAAATACAGCATCACTCCCAAAATAATCCACAAGCGATATTTTCTGAATTGTGTTTTCCAAGAGGGTACAAAAATCAGGAATGGAGCGAATCCAATAAAGCGTTTTTGCTGAGGAATCAGAGTAATCAAAAAAACAAGTAAAAGTAGGATGCCGAATAAAACCCAATGAGCAGTAAGCGCATATAAAATTAGTAGGGGAAGGCTGTAAAAACTGTATTCTAAAAATCTAAATCCTTTGCCAAAAGTTCCTGCCAATTTCAACAATCCTTGATCTTTTCGAATAAAATGTATTTGTAAAATTTGAAGGCTAAAAAGCAAAAACCATTGGGGATGTTTTAAAACATAGGGATATAAACTTTTTGTAAAAACCATCAAAACCAACAGCAATCCTACGAAATAATAGACTAAATCCCGATTTCCAAAAGTTTTTCTGAGGCTGTGAAGGGAATGTAGGTAGAGCAACTGGATCATCATTGGGTCTTTGACACCTACAAAAGTATTAAATACCTGCCTTTACTCCATCAAGACCTTATAAAAAAGTTTGCTGAGAAAAGTCGCCAGTTGTTCGCTGGAAAGATTTACATCAGAGGTGTGGGTGGCTAAAAACAACTCCGGAGGAGCACCGACTAACATAAAACTCAATAAAAGAAATTCGTATTTTTCAGTAAAAGCTTTGATTTTTTTGGAGGACTTTAAATCTCTATTCAAATCTTTTACAAGTGTTTTTACCATGGTGCTTTGATAAGATCGCTGGCGGATTTGGGCTTGATTGATGATGTGAAATTTCACCATTTCAGGAGTTCCAATAATATCAAAATAACTTTTAAAGGTTTTATACAAATAGTCGTAGACATTATGGGTTTCCTTTCTCGTTATAAGAATTTGCTGGTGAATACGATCGTTTAATTGCTCAATCAAAGCATCAAAAAGCGTATTGATATCGGGAAAATAATTGTAAAAAGTCCCTCGAGCAATTCCACTTTTTTCTACAATATGGGACACCTTGGTGTGTTCCAATCCCTGTTCAGAAAAAAGTAGCAATGCCTCTGCTAAAAGGCGTTCACGGATTTGTTGTTTTTGGGCTTCTCGTTTTCCATCAATCGTTGCTACCGCTGCCATTGAAAACTATAATCGTTCAAAAATACCGGCAATCCCTTGTCCGCCACCTACACAGGCCGTCACCATTCCATAACGTTGGTTGCGCCGTTGCATTTCGTCCAACAATTGTATGGTGAGTTTTGCCCCGGTACAACCCAGGGGATGCCCCAATGCAATGGCTCCTCCGTTCACATTAACGGTTTCGGGATTCAGTCCGGCCTCTTGAATCACCGCCAATGCTTGCGCCGCAAAGGCTTCATTAAGTTCAGTCTGTTGGATGTCTTTTAGTTGTAATCCGGCTTGTTGCAAGGCTTTTGGGATGGCCATACAAGGTCCTATTCCCATATACAAGGGATCCACTCCTGCAACCGCGCAAGCGGCCAATCGCGCAATGGGTTGCAAATGCAACTGTTTTACCATCGCTTCACTCACCACTAGGGTAAAGGCTGCTCCATCAGACGTTTGAGAAGCATTCCCCGCGGTGACCACCCCTTTCATTTTAAACGCCGGACGCAATTTAGCCAATCCCTCCACGGTGGTGTCTCGGCGAACCCCCTCGTCCACAGCAACCGTGTGGGATTTTGTTTTTCGTTGACCACCGGCTACAAAAACCTCCTCCACCGTAACGGGAACAATTTGGTTGGCAAATTTTCCAGCATCTATGGCCTCAGCGGCTTTTTTGTGCGAGTGATAAGAAAAAACATCTGCCGCTTCTCGGGTGATCTTATACTTGGCGGCCACCGCCTCTGCAGTTGCCCCCATTCCTACATGGTAATTTAAATTTTCCATATTGGCTTGATAGCTCGGTGCGAGTTTATAACCCGTCATCGGAATCATACTCATACTTTCAGCACCTCCTGCAATATAGATATGTCCATAACCGGCTTTAATTTTCGCTACGGCTTGTCCAATGGCTTCCAAACCCGACGCACAATAACGGTTGATTGTTATTCCGGGTACTTCTTTTCCTAAAGCACGAGCAGCAATCAAACGACCTACTTGAAGTCCTTGCTCCCCCTCTGGATTGGCACATCCCACAATCACATCGTCCACCTGTTTGGGATCCACTTCGGGAACGGCTGCCATTAACTGCTTGATGATGGCGACCGCCAAATCATCGGAACGAAAATTCTTAAATCCTCCTTTTTTGGCTTTTCCAACGGCCGATCTATAGCCTTTAATTATATATGCTTCCATGAATTTAGTTTCTTAAAGGTTTGTTGTTCATTAAAAGATATTGGATGCGATCCAAGGTTTTTTGATTTCCCAAAAGGGCCATAAAATTTTCACGCTCAATATCTAATAAATATTGTTCGCTCACCTTTTGAGAAGCCGTCAAGTCACCTCCACAGATGACATAGGCAATTTTACGCGCAATTTCCACATCGTAATCCGACATATACTCTCCCAGTCTAAATTCATTGATAGCGGAATACAATACACTCAATCCTCCTCTACCCAAAACCTCAACATCCTCGCGAATGGCTGGAGGGATATATTGTTCCGCCAACTGCAGCACTTTTTCTTTTGCCCTGCTTATATTCATGGGGGTATTAACACACACAAAATCACGCCCTTTTTTGAGATAATTTAAATCGAAAGCTTCATGAGCGGAAGTGGAAACGGCGGCTGTTGCAATGGTTTTAAAATAATTGATCAAAGTGGGGGATTGCACATCACCCTCAAAAAAGTCATCACTGGCACGAAGAGCAAACTCTTTGGTTCCTCCCCCACCAGGCAACAAGCCTACCCCTACTTCTACCAGACCGATATAGGACTCCGCAGCGTAGATTCCTGCATCACAATGCATGGCAATTTCGCAACCACCACCAAAAACATAGCCTTGCGTGGCAACTACCACAGGGATTTTAGAGGTACGCAACTTCATATTCATTTGCTGAAAACCATCCACCATTTTTTCCAGCGGTTCGAATTGTTTTTGCATGGCCAACATCCCAACATTCATCAGATTGGCACCGACGGAAAACTGCTTGGCATTATTTCCAATGACGACTCCCTTCCAATCACCTTCTTCTGCCAATCGGATGACCTCGTCCAAACCGCGTCCGATTCCTTCACCGATGGCATTACTTTTACTGGTAAACTCCAAACACAACACTCCCTCTCCAATGTCGTGAACCAAACATTCACTGTTTTTAATTACCGGAGCTTGTGAACGATAGCTGTCCAAAATAATAAAGGACTCCGATCCGGGAACCGCTTCATAGGTTTTTGATTCGAGGTTAAAATATTTTCGCTGGCCCTTTTCGTATTTATAGAACAACTGATCCCCTTTTTCTTTTAGCTCTGTAATCCATTGAGGTAACTTTTCACCAGTGGCTTCGGCCAAGGCCATTCCTTTTTCAAAACCAATTAAATCCCAATATTCAAAGGGTCCGTAATCCCATACATACCCGGTTCGCATAGCGTCATCAACCGGATAGTATTGGTCGGAAATTTCGGGTACACGTGCCGCAGCATAGGAAAATAATGCCCCAAAATAATCTTTAAAAAATTGTTGTTCTCTACTGTCGCCATCTACTAAATATTGAAGGCGTTTGTTCATCAGCTCCATTCCTTTCGCGGTTCTAACCACTTCCATTTTGGGTTTGGTGGTCGGAGCATAGGTGAGGGTCTGTAAGTTTAAAGCATTAATAATGGTTTTTCCATGTTCATCTTTTTTAGAAGTTTTCTCATAAAAACCTTTATCCGTTTTATTTCCCAAAAACTTATTGTCCAAAAGAAAGCGCATAAACTTGGGCGTAGGCTTTTCTTTCAATTGATCGATATATCGATCCCCCTTTACATTTTCGGTTACAAAGCGACTCACATTATCACTGGTATCCAAACCCACTAAATCTTGAAGTCGAAAAGTCGCGGTGTTGGGACGCCCAATGAGCGAACCCGTTAGGGCATCGACTTCCTCAACACTAAATTCGTATTTCTCTGTCAACAAAAAAGTTTCACTTCCAGACATCACTCCAATTCGATTTCCGATAAAGGCAGGGGTGTCTTTACACAAAACGGTTTGTTTTCCCAAAGCCGTTTTACCAAATTCCATAAAATGCTGTGTCACCTCAACTCGCGTGTCGGGTGTTGGAATCACTTCCAAAAGGCGTAAATATCGGGGGGGATTAAAAAAATGAGTCCCACAAAAATGCGCTTTAAAATCAGCGGAACGACCTTCTGCCAGAAGATGAATGGGAATACTGGAGGTATTGGAGCTCACCAAACTCTGTGCTTTCCGAAGCCGATCCACCTTTTCAAAAATTTGCCGTTTAATGTCCAAACGCTCAATCACCACTTCTATAATCCAATCGGCATCGGCAATTTTTTCAAAATCGTCTTCAAAATTGCCCGTTTTGATTCGACTCGCAAAAGATTTATGATACAATGCCGCCGGCTTGGAACGCAAGGCATTTTGCAAACTGGTGTTTACCCATCCGTTTCGTGCTTGTGGGTCTTTTCGCTGTTGGGCGTCCAATTGGGGTGGAACAATGTCCAACAACAACACTTCCATTCCAATGTTCGCCAAATGACAAGCAATGCCGGAACCCATCACGCCGGAGCCCAACACCGCAGCCTTTTTTAATCGATACTTCATGAGTCAAAATTTTTATCTCTCTAAACTAGTAAAATAAATGACACGGTGTCATTTTTTATTTTTACTTTTGAAAAAAACATACTCCATGAGTCTTGAAAACATGATTTCCCAGTTTGAAAAAAGAGCCGCCACTGCTGCCCCCATTGGAGGGAGCATTAAATTTGAAGTAGATGGGGTTGGCATCATTATCGATGGTAGTGGTGACACCAACCTTGTAAAAGCTTCCGATGGAGCTGCGGATTGTACCATAAGTTTGACTGCCGAAGTGCTTCAAAAACTCCGCGATGGGGACATCAATCCTATGATGGCCGTTATGGGAGGGCAAATAAAAATTAGTGGAGATATGGGGTTAGCCATGAAGGTCCAGTCCTTAATGGGCTGATTCCCATAGAGACATCGCAGTAATCATCCTGTTCATCCAAAGCAAGTTTGGAAATTGGACTCCTGAAAAGCATCGAAAAAGTGGGTTCGAATTAAACCGAACAACTCATATCTGCACCGCAACACTGTGGGGATTTGATTTTCCCTTCACAACTTCTGCAAATTGAAATTTGAACCACGGATCCGTCATCCAAAGTAAGATGATCGTTTTCTAAGGGTTGATCGCATTTGGCACAGCTCGCATTGACTGCCATACCACAAGAACTACATTCGTAAGTTGCCATAATAATTAATTTTTGAGACTTCTAAATTACACTTTTTTTTGAAGTTTACCCCCCCATTTGAGCAAGGAAAAAATCAACCAAAGCCAAGGTGCTCCATGTAAAACTAAATCGAAATAGTCCATGGCTTGCATTCCTGCGCCTCCCCCGCTGATCCAACGTAATTTTCCCACGATATGGGGTTCTGGAGTAAAAGGAGCTAAGCCAAGGGTCAGAGCAATCAACAAAGGTTGAATGAAAGGGAATTTAGTCATATTATCGTACTAAGGAATTGCCGACAAAGATAAGGGAATTTGTTCTTTTGTTTGCTTATTTGAAGGCATTTGTGCATTGACCTCAATGAGGTATGCGGTCAGTACCTGAGCCAATGCTCGGGTGCGTTCGGGTTCTTTGGATACCAAATTGTGCTGCTCGCCGATATCGGTCGGTAAATGATACAATTCCAAATGTTGATCGTTGTGAAAATAAATCAGCTTCCATGCGCCTTTTCGAACGGCACTAAAGCTTCCAATTCCCGGACCACTCGGCCCCCAATCGTTGGGATAATGCCAAAACAAAGGACGCTCAGTAGTATCCAAGGTCTCCCCTTTTAATAGATTCGTAAAGTCTTTTCCATCAAGGGTCTGAACGCTGGTATAGCTGGAAATACCTGCAATATTTAGTAGTGTGGGATAGAAATCTTCTATGATGAGCGACGTTTCTTCCGTTTTGTTAATGGGCGTCACTCCAGGCCAATAGGCCAACATAGGAACACGAATCCCACCTTCGTAAATCGATCCCTTTCCACTTCTCAATGGCGCATTGTGGGTGTGTTTTTCGCCACCTCGTCCAACGGCACTTAACCCTCCATTATCGGACATAAATAAAATAACCGTATGATCTTCAATTCCTTGATTTTCTACAAAATCAAGGACGTCGCCCAAGGCCTTGTCCATGCTTTCAATCATCGAGGCATATTTTTCCTCTTGGGGCGGAAGTCCTTTGTGGGTATAACGATCTATAAAACGATTATCAGCCATCAAGGGAGTGTGAACGGCATAGAGCGAAAGGTAGAGGAAAAAGGGTTGTTTTTTTGCTAAGGGCACTTTCACTGCGGCTAAGGCTTCATCTGTCAGGGCTTGGGTCAAGAAAATATCTTTCCCGTGATAGCGTTCCAAACCGGGAACTGCCCAAACTTTTTTTTCTTCATTATTATTTCCAAAATCATCTAATCCCCAATAGCTCTGGGGTGCTCCGGCAGCGTGTCCGGCTATATTGATTTCAAAACCCAAATTCAATGGATTTTCAGCGGGATAGCCCAGTGCACCGAAATGGGCTTTTCCAGCATGTAGGGTTGCATACCCATGCTCTTTTAAAATTTGCGGAAAGGGTGTGGCATAGGCTGCATTGGGAATCGTATCCGAGGTAGCAAGTCCGTTGTAGTTCCAGTCGGGAAATTCTAAAGTCGGATGATCCAGTTCCATGGGTTGCTTTCGATCTGGATAGAGCGTCCAGTTGGTCACGCGATGCCGAGCAGCATTCATTCCGGTCATCAAACTCACCCGAGTGGGCGAACAAACCGGTGTGCTGTAGGCATTGGTGAATTTCAACCCTTTGGCACGAAGGCGTTCCATATTGGGCGTGTGATATTTCTGATTTAAGGGAGTTGTCTGATCCCAAAAGGGAACAGAGGTATCCTGCCAGCCCAAATCATCTACAAAAAATAAAATAATATTGGGCGGGGGGTTCTTTTGGGGGGAAACACAGGCCCAGAACAATAGCATCCAAAAAAGCAGTAGGAGGTTACGAAATATCATTTTTCACGGATTTCTGGAGCTTTATAAACCCCCAAATTAGAAATGATCGGACTTGCTTTTGCGGCAGTAATGGAAAATCGCAAGGCTGTGATGGCTTGCGTTTCAAAACGAATCAAGCGTTTGTTCCCGACCGTTGCTCCTGTCTCCACCTTTTTCCATCCTTTTTCGGTTTTAATTTTAAATGAAAAAGATCGGATTCGCTGCCCCAGAGGAATGTACTCTTGGATCATAAAAGTGTTGACGAATTGTGGTTGTTTCCATTCCAAATCAATTTGCGCAGCGGTGGTTCCTTCGGGAGCTGCCCAATAGGTGTCTTTGTCATTGTCAACGATATTTTCTGCTCCATAGCCCGAACGTGCGTCCGCCGTTTTGACCCGTGCCATAGCTGCAAAATCTTCCTTGTACATTTCTTTTAAAAAGGCTGCTAATTTCATCAATTGCGCTTCGTCATTTTCATGGATAAGACCGCGTTTGTCCACCGGAAGATTTAATAAAAAATTACTATTCCGTCCCACAGCATTGAAATAGATGTCTACTAAGGCGGATAATGATTTTACTTTTTCATCTTCTTCGGGATGATAATACCAGCCCGGGCGAATGGAAACATCGCATTCGGTGGGTACCCAATGGGTTCCGTTTTCCTGCCCTTTGGCGTATTTATCAAAACCAGGCATCCCTGCATAAACACTATCACGCAGAAGAGGTGACCAGGTGGTATCATAGGCATATCCACGTTCGTTTCCTACCCAACGAATATCGGGTCCGGCATCGCTAAAAATCACGGCTTGAGGTTGCAATTCTCGCACCATTTGTATGGTCGTTGGCCAATCGTAGTAATTTCTTTTATCCACTCTTCGTTCCTCATTGGCACCTCCGTAATAGCCATCGCCACCATTGGCCCCATCAAACCAGACCTCAAAAATTTCCCCATAATTGGTCAGTAATTCTCTCAATTGATTGCGATAGTAGGTCACATATTCGGGCTTTCCATAATCGGGATGATTTCGATCCCAAGGAGAAAGATAGACCCCAAACTTTAATCCCAATTCTTTACAAGCGTCTGATAAATCGCGAATCAAATCTCCTTTTCCATCTTTCCAAGGGGCATTTTTTACGGAGTGTTCTGTAAAAGCACTGGGCCATAGGGCAAAACCGTCGTGGTGTTTAGCGGTGATGATGATGCCTTTCATTCCGGCCGCTTTCGCCACTCGCGCCCATTGTCGGGCATCCAAGGCACTCGGATTAAATTGTTCCGGTTGTTCATCGCCATACCCCCACTCTTTATTGGTGAATGTATTCATGTTAAAATGAATAAAGGCATAATATTCCAATTCTTGCCACGCCAATTGATGTACATTGGGGACAGGACCTACCGCTGCAATGGGCTGCTGGGCAGATTCACAGCGGGTAAAAACGCTCAAGAGTAAAAACCCGGCGATGACGTTGATGATTGATTTATTTTTCACGTTCGTTATTTTTTAAATTTTGGGTCAATAAATTCCCACTCTCGAATGTGTGGATGTCGGTGTGCCAGGCGTTGAAGGGAATCCATTTGCTGCACAATAGTGGGAAAAGTTGCAGCTAAATCCTTTTGTTCGTTGGGATCCTCTTCCATATTGTAAAGTTCCCAAGTGGCATTGGGATTTGTCTTCATGTCAATTTTAACGCCTTTCCATTTGCCAAAATGCACGGCAATTTGTCCTCGCTTTTCGGGAAACTCAAAATAAAGATACGGATGCTGTTGTTCTTGTTTTTTGCCCAAAAGTTCTCCAAGGATAGAAATGCCATCGAGAGCTGTGGTGGGCTGTCCGACCAAGTCAGCAAAAGTGTTGTACATATCCCAGTGTCCAGATACCAGTCCAGAGGTGGATCCCGCTTTGATCTTATTTTTCCAGTAGGCAATAAAAGGAATACGGATACCCCCTTCATAAACATCCATTTTTAAACCCCGAAATCCGGCTGCACTATTAAAATAGGTAGCATCGACTCCCCCGGCAAAAGTGGGTCCGTTGTCACTAGAGAATAAAATTAAAGTGTTGTCCTCTTGCCCACGCGCTTTGACCGCTTCCCATATTTTACCGACTTGTGAATCCAAATGCGTAATCATGGCGGCATAGGCTGCCTTTGGATATTGATGCGCAGTATAGCCTTTATCACCGTAATAGGGTTGGTCATCAAATTGATCTTGATAAATCGCCACCAAGGAGTCCGGTACCTGCAGCGAAACATGGGGGATGGGAGAAGGATAGTAGAGGAAAAAAGGTTTTTTTGTAGCGGTCGTATCCAAAAAATGCAAGGCTTTTTGCAGCATGCGATCCGGAGCATAATCCTTGCCTTTAAACTGATCGAAAGCCTTTTGATCACTGCCGGGGGCTATGGGCGTATGCACTAAAAAATAATCGTTGTTCAGTGGGAAAACTCGATCGTTTTCCCATAAATGCGTGGGGTAATAATTGTGCGCTTGTTTTTGATCTAAATAGCCAAAGTAATAATCAAACCCTTGCAGCAAAGGACTCCCCGTTGTTCCATTCATCCCGAGTCCCCATTTTCCAACCATGGCGGTTTGATAACCCGCAGCTTTAAGCATTTTGGCAAGTGTTGGAGTGTGCTCCGGTATGGGCATTTGTCCGCCTTCTTGATCATCTGAAAATTGCCCCAATTCATAGTTGCCACGAATGTAGGCATGTCCGGCATGGGTTCCGGTCATCAACATATAACGAGAAGGCGCACAAACTGGAGCTCCGGTATAGTGTTGTGTAAAGCGCATGCCCCCAGCCGCCAATTGATCTAAATAGGGCGTCTTGATTTTCTTTTGACCATAGGCCCCCAACTCTCCATAACCCAAGTCGTCCGCAAAAATGTATATGATATTGGGTGCTTGTTGCAGCGTTTTCGGTGCTTGTTCACAGCCCATTACTACCATTACGCTCAAAAACAATAAGATTCTTTTCATTTTAAATTTTTATAAAAATTCGCTTTTGATACAACCAATAACAAAGGTACCACAGGCAAAAAAGGACTACAAGGCTGAGGACAAAACTGGCCCACCAAGTGGAAAAAATTCCTAGTAATGAGTTTGTATAGGGTCGAAATATTTTCTGAATTAAATTTCCTCCTCCCACAGAAGCAAAGAGATAGATAAACAAGGGATTGATGCCTACCACCCGAAACACTAGGGTTTTTTTGATGTAAGACTTTACGTCAATCAACCAATAGGATACGCTGAGGGCAGCGATGGTCCACCCGCCCGATAAGAAAATAAAAGAAGTGGTTGCAATGCGTTTGATGACCGGAGTGAAAAAACTACTAAGCACGCCCAACAACAGACAAAGCGCCGCTGCCCACCAAAGTCGTTTGAGTTTGTAAGAAGCCGTAGTGTTTCCCATCAATAATTGCCCTGCCATCATTCCCCAAAGGGTGTGTGCCGCTGTGGGAACCGCATTAAAAGCTGCCCAATGCCCACCGTACTCATACCCGGAAATAAAGATATTGAACCAAGCTCCGAAATTTTGTCCCGCAACAAAGGCTTGATCAAAACCTGAAACCGGAAAAAATCGATAAAGCAAATCCGAAATTATAATAAAAAGTAGCGCGATGATCCCTTGAGTGAGTGGCGTTTTTTTTAGCAATAAAAAGGCCACCAAATAGGTAAAAGACAATTGTGCTAACACATTGTCAAATTGAAAGATAATTTTTTCTGGACCAATACAATACAAGCCCCACCCAAACAAAAGTAGTAAAAAAGCGCGTCGTAGCGCATGGCTTCGAATTTGAGATTCGCTTTCTCCCTTTTTTTGTCGATGGGCATAGGAAAAAGGAATGGAAACCCCCACGATAAACATAAAAAAGGGTTGAATTAAATCCCAAAAATGGAGTCCTTCCCACTGTGCATGGTGAAATAAAAAATCCGCTGCTGCCGTTATGCTTTCATTTCCCGTATCCATAAGGACACCAAAAAGGTGAGAAAACTCGGCGACTAATAAAAACATGACCAGCCCACGGAAAAAATCTAAGGAATGTAAACGTTGTTGAAGTGGGGCAGTACTCATCGCAGTTCAATTTCGATTATGGTATCAATGGAATCTTTTTGAATTTTTGAAACATCTATCGCCAAACCAAAGCGATCGTTTTTATAGGGCAATTGGGTGGCTGTTCCCAACACTTTGATGCTTTTGATTTTCACGGGAACCGCATCCACTCGGATCATGTTGGGTTTGGGATTAAGTAAGTGAAGAAAAACTTTTTTGCCTTTTTGGGTGGAGACAAAATCATCGGTGGGAGGCACAGGACCTTTCTGCGTTCCATAAATGGTTGCCCCATTCGTTTTTAACCAGTTCCCCATGGCTTTTAAAGAAGCCTGATGCTCCGGTTGAATTTTTCCATTGGGCATGGGCCCCACATTCAAAAGTAAATTACTGCCGTAGCCCGCTGCTTTGATCAAATAATGAATCAGTTCTTTGTCCGATTTGTGTTTTCGGTCTTGTAAATTAAATCCCCAAGAGCCGTTGATCGTTTCACATACTTCTAGGGGCACCGCGCCAATTTGATCGGCGGCTGTTCCCCAACCCGTGGTATTTTTTCCGGGTAAATCTTTTTCAAACATTTGAAAATCTTCTCCGGGAATCACTCCAATATGGTGGTTGTTTCCGATCAAGGCTTGGGGTTGTAATTCGTGTATCATTCCATAAATTTCGTCGTAATGCCAGTCTACTTTTACGGCTCCAAATTTTTTGCCGTCCCATTCTTTTTGATCCCAATGTCCATCAAACCAAATCCCTCCAATGTCGCCGTATTGGGTCAACAACTCCCTGAGTTGGGCTTTCATAAATGCAATATAATCCTCCCATTGTCCTTCTCCCCTGCCAGCAATACCGGTACCGGTTCTGCCTCTGGGAAAATAGTCGTCGCGATTCCAATCGAGTAATGAATAATAGAAAAATAATTTAATCCCCTGTCGACGACATTCTTCTGCCAAGGCTTTGAGGATATCTTTGCCATAAGGCGTTGCGTCTACAATATCGTAGTCGGTGACTTTGGAGTCGAACATGGAAAATCCATCGTGATGACGGCTGGTTATGGTGATGTAATTCATTCCTGCTTCTTTGACCAGTGCTACCCATTCTTGGGGGTCAAAATCAATGGGGTTGAAAAAAGCAGGGAGTTTTTCATATTCATCAATAGTAATGTTTTGATTGTTCATGACCCATTCGCCGTCCCCCAAAAGACTGTAGACACCCCAATGCACAAACATTCCAAATTTTGCCTCTTGGAATGAACGTCTTGCCTCCAAGTTTTCGGGACTAGGCACGTAATTTTGAGCGTTGAGACTTGTCCAAATGGAAATCCCCCCTAACCACAGCCAACATGCTCTTTTCAATCTATTTGTACGCATAAACAATATTTAAAGAAATTAATGATCCTCTTGATTTGTCACATGTGTGAGAAAACTAATGTAACTAAAGATAGTAAAAATTAGTAATTTTAGAGAAATTCCAATGCTATGAAAAGAAAAGAGCGATTGCTAATGCTATTTTTTATGAGCCTGCTTATGACTCAATTACACGCACAAGATTGGCCAAATTTTAATGCTTTTAAAGCGGCAAATGCAGCACTTCCCCCATTGGAGGAAGCACAACAACGAGTGGTTTTTATGGGAAATTCCATCACCATTGGTTGGCTGGACAGTCATCCTGAATTTTTTGAAAACAAGCCCTATGTAAACAGAGGAATCAGTGGGCAAACGACTCCTCAAATGTTGGTGCGCTTTCGCACCGATGTGCTTGCCATTGATGCCGCCGCTGTGGTGATTCTGGCGGGCACCAACGACATCGCAGGAAACACAGGACCTTCTACTTTGGAAATGATTTTGGACAATATTAAATCCATGACGGAAATTGCGCAAGCCAATGATGTAAAAGTCATCTTGTGCTCAGTCCTCCCCGCCTATGATTACCCTTGGAGACCCGGAATGGATCCCCATATAAAAATTCCAAAATTGAACGCCATGATCAAAGATTATGCTGAAAAAAACAATGTTTTTTACTTGGATTATTTTAGTGCTTTAGAGGATGGAAACAATGGTTTGATCCCTTCCTATACCGACGATGGGGTTCACCTCACCCGAGCTGGTTATGAAGTCATGGAACCGCTGCTTGAAAATGCTTTAAAAGTGGTGTTGCCCTAATCTGTTATGAAGCGCGGCCTTAGCATACTCCTCTTTTGTATCCTCTTTGTTCAATGCAAGGAAACAAGACCCCGCAATGCGATTCCCCTTTTTGAGAATGGTCAAGGTGCTTATGCTTGCTATCGCATTCCCGCCATAATAAAGTCTTCGGACGGCAGTCTTTTGGCTTTCGCCGAAGGAAGAACCAACAATTGTGCAGATTTTGGAGATGTTGATATTCTTCTTCGCCGCAGCTCCGATGGGGGTGCCACTTGGTCGTTGCCCAAAGTGGTTGCAAGCTTCCATAATTTACAGGCTGGAAATCCAGCTCCCGTAGTAGATCGTCTTGATCCCAACTATCCTGAGGGGCGTATTTTTTTATTTTACAATACCGGAGATGTCTCCGAACAGGAACTTAGATTGGGCAAAGGAACACGAGAAGTTTGGTATAAAACCAGTGTTGATCATGGACGCAGCTGGTCGAAGGGGATTAATATTACGCCGCAAGTACATTTTAATGGGTCCGCTTCACAAGCTGAAAAAGATTGGCGTACACACGCCACAACTCCAGGACATGCGTTACAATTTGAGAAAGGCAAATACAAAGGACGCCTCTATATTCCCGCCAACCACTCCCAAGGACCGCCCCAAGAAAATTTCAATGAATACCGTGCCTATGGCTTTTATTCGGATGATCACGGCGGTAGTTGGAATGTCAGTCCCGATGTTGATATTCCCTCCTCCAATGAAGCCATAGGGGTGGAACTTTCCAATGGAACGCTGATGTTAAACATCCGTGAGCAAAGTGGCCGTTCGCATCTACGTTTGATTGCCCTCAGCACTAGTGGAGGAAGTAGCTGGGAAAAAACCTATTTTGATCCCGCATTAATTTCGCCCGTCTGTCAATCCAGCCTGCTTCCTTTTGTTAGCAATCAAGATACCTTATTGATTTATTCTGGTCCCGACAGTCGTGAAAAAAGAGAACGAATGTCTCTTAAAATCAGTCCGGATCAAGGAAAAACTTGGAGTCATACCCTCCTGATTGACCCGGGAGCAGCAGCCTATTCCGATATGGTTCAGATCGACCCAAATCACTTGGGTCTCCTCTACGAAAAAGCCAGCGATGGTATAGTCTTCCAATCGATTTCTAGTAACCGCCTTTTATTGAAATAAAAAAAACCACCGAGGTGGGTCTATTAAGAAGGTGCTGTTTATTAATTTTTGGTAAGCACAACTTTGGTGCGGTAATTTCCCCACCCCATGTGTAGTGCAGCTCCACCATCCACTTCTTCGAAAGCCATGGAAAAAGCCTCTAAATAATCCCCGCTTTCTTGAATGGGTACATTCACTCTAACGATGTCTTTTGCTGCATCGTAAGAATAGGCACCCCAAACATTTGTGGCCGTGTTTACAATTATGGTCATTTGTTCGCCATTGGGAATAGCATAAAGAGTATAGGCGCCGGAGGCTAAGGCAGTTCCTCCCAAGCTCATCGGAGCATACAAGGTCAACTCTGTGGCTTCATTGGCACCCATTCGCCAAACTTTTCCTTCGGGAACCAAACTGGCAATATCTCTTCCTTTTAATTGAGGACGGCTGTACAACACCCGAGCTGATTTATTGGTTTCGCGATTGCTGGTGGGAAACGTAATTACATCCAAAGGACTAGCATCTAAACCTTTAAATTCTTGTGCGTGAGCACTTATTGTTGCGACCAATAACAAGCCACACAAATACATTATTTTTTTCATAACATTTGGTTTATAATAATATGTGAATATAAATAAAACTGGGTTTTAAAAACTTATTTAATTGTTAAAATTCATTACCGCCCATACGGGGTGGTGATCGGAAGCCCAACGACCCTCGGCGGTCTTAACTTGTGGATGTGAAGCAGAAAGCACTTGCATTCCTTGTTGAAAGATATAATCAATTCTTCGTGCGGGTTGCGGATTGCTGCCAAAACCATTGAAAGTTCCATAGGTGGGATCTTGAGGACTTAGATTTTCCAAAACATCACCCAAATGCTTTTGAAGTTTTTTGATGGGGGCAGTGTCCGCTGCCAAATTTAAATCGCCCATCAATAGTACCGCTTCCCCTTTGGTGTTAAAAGCTTTAATCTTCTCTAACAAGAGCTCCACCGCCATGGCACGTGCTTCCTCGCCTTTATGGTCGAAATGAGTGTTAAAGACCCAAATCTTTTTCCGGGTTTTTTTGTCTTTAAAATAGCCCCAAGTACAGATGCGTTCCAAAGCAGCATCCCAACCTTTGGAAACCTGATCCGGTGATTCGGACAACCAAAAGGTGCCTTGTGCTTTCAATTTAAAGCGTTGGGTTTGAAAGAAGAGTGGACTGTATTCTCCTTTTTCTTTTCCATCCTCTCGACCCACACCCAAGGCTGTGTATTGAGGAAGTGCTTGTTTTAAATCTTGCAATTGTTCGTGTACCACCTCCTGCATGCCCAAAAACGAAGGAGCGGATGCGGTAATAAATTCAGTCACACGCGCTTTTCTATTTTCCCAAATATCCAACCCATCATTATTGTTTTTGTATCGGATGTTATAGGACAACACCTGAATAGGAGGCTGGGGTTCCACATTCATAAAGAACAGAAATAAAAAAAAGAGTGCACTGACCATGGAGATATGTTTTTAGTTAAAGATAAAAAACATATTGGAACACTTGGCAAATGAGATCCATAGTGAAAATGAAAAAAGCTGACTTTTTTATGCATAAAACTCGATTTTAAGTCTTGTTTCTTCGCTTTTTAGTCAAAATAGCTTAAAATTGTTGCCGTTTTATGATAAGAAAGCCGTAGTTTTAATTTTCAATTGATTTGAATTAAAAATCCTTAAAGATTTTATGTTTAATAAAGATAATAATAAAATAGCCAACCGAGTTGTACTTACTCGTATCGACAAAGACACTTCCATTGTTGGAACCATAACTTCTGCCATTGATATTCGTATTGATGGAACCGTTCGGGGGATATTAAAATCCGATCGTAAAATATGTATCGGTGAAAATGGGCGACTGATCGGTAATGCGATTTGTAAAGACATGGATATTTTAGGTACTGTGGAAGGTGATGTAGAGGTTGAAAATCGACTACAATTGACTGCCACTGCTCGGTTTCAAGGAGATATTAAAACCGGAAAATTGTCCGTCGAAGCAGGAGCAAAATTTGATGGAACCTGTCAAACCTATTGGAAAAAGTCGGATGCTGCTTCCTCCCAAACAACTTCTGAAAAAAGAAGCGCTCAGGATTCAGAAATGGAAGTGACTTCAAAAAAACAAAAGAATAAAATTAAAGAAGCGGACGAAATTCACGCCTCTTTGTAGTTGTTTTTACAAAATCAATCCTTCAAATTAGTGCATCTTAAATCCTAAAATAACGCTTATGGAGTACAGACACATTGCTGCTTTGCTACTCTTTATGAGTCTTCTTTTTGCCGGCTGCCAAACCGAGGCAGCGCTGTCGGACGCGCTTGAGACCTCTGAAGCAACAACAGACGGACCCACCCTCCCTTTGATTTTGATCAATACTTTGGGAAACACCATAGTGGATGAGCCCAAAAACAATGCTTTTCTTGAAATTTTTAAAGCCGACAGCATTCTCGAAGCCCATGCCATTGGTATTGAATATCGCGGATCCAGCTCACAAGCTTTGTTTGACAAAAAGTCCTATGGTTTTGAAACCCGTGACGAAAACAATGAAGACCTTAATGTTCCTTTAGGCGGTTATCCGGAAGAGGAAGATTGGATTTTGTATGGCCCCTATTCCGATAAAACTTTAGTTCGTAATGTGTTGATCTATCAACTTTCCAATGCCATCGGACGTTACGCCACCCGAACTGATTTTTATGAACTGAAAATCAACGATGACTTTTTGGGAACCTTTGTATTGATGGAAAAAATCAAACGGGATAAGCATCGCGTGGACATTAAAAAAAATAAAGAAGAAGACATTAGTGGCGGTTATATTTTAAAAATTGATAAAACTACTGGAGATGGGGATACCTATAATTCCGCGATTTCCTTTCCCTCTCAATTCGACCCGAATGGCAACCCTTCCTCGGCGGGAAAGATCCAATTTCTTTATGAATACCCCGATGAGGATGACATCACCGACGAACAAAAAACCTATATACAGCAATATATCCACGAATTTGAAACGCAACTGCTTTCAGAAAACTTTAGCGACCCAGCACTGGGCTACGCCAAATATATTGATGTTGGGAGCTTTATCGATTTCTTTATTTTAAATGAAATTTCAAAAAACCCCGATGCCTACTGCCTAAGTACCTTCATGCATAAAGATCGGGGCGGTTTGCTCAATATGGGACCCATTTGGGATTTCAATATTGCTTTTGGCAATGTCAACTACTGCGATGGTGCATCGCCCGAGGGATGGAGCTATAAGTTCAATGACTCTTGCCCCAACGATTTCTGGCTCGTGCCATTTTGGTGGAATAGACTTATGCAAGACTCCAACTTTACCGAACAATTAAAAACACGCTGGAACACCCTTCGAAATGAAGCTTTATCCACAAATTCAATACTCAATAGACTGCAGGAAAATATTGATGTTTTGGAAGCCAACAATGCCGT
The DNA here is from genome assembly GCA_018699935.1 of Flavobacteriaceae bacterium. Classification (GTDB taxonomy): domain Bacteria; phylum Bacteroidota; class Bacteroidia; order Flavobacteriales; family Flavobacteriaceae; genus MS024-2A. Next base: position 88,721 of record JABISF010000015.1, read on the forward strand.
GGCAAGGAATTACAACCGTTGGCCCATCTTGGGCACCTATATTTGGCCGAACAGTTTTGTGGGGGAAAGTTTTTCCGATGAGGTGCTTTTTTTGAAAGAATGGATTCAAGATCGTCTAGCATGGATGGATCAAGCCATGGAGCAGCTTTAGCATGAAATTTTAAAATTCTCCAAAAATCATATACCTTCCATCAAAAATCAGATCATGAGAAAATTTGTCCTTTCTATGAGTTTTTTCGGGTGCCTTACCCTGCTGAATGTGAGTTGTCAAACTGAGGAAGAAACCCCCAAAGAAGCGCGGGTTATATTAATTACTATGGATGGGCTTCGTTGGAAAGAACTTTTCACGGGAGCTGATTCGCTGCTCATTGCCCATGCCCAATATGTGCAGGATAGTGCCGCCTTAAAAAGTAAATTTTGGCGAGCGGATCCGCAAGCGCGTCGAAAAGCATTGATGCCCTTTGTGTGGGATTCCATTGCCACTTTTGGTCAACTTTATGGGAATCGAGAATACGACAATAAGGTAGATTTGACTAATCAACATTTTTTTTCCTATCCGGGTTATAACGAAATTTTAACCGGAACTGCCGACGACAAACGCATCCATTCCAACGACAAAATCAACAACCCCAACATCACTTTTTTAGAAAAAATAGCCTCCCTATACCCCCAACAAGAAAGGGTGGCTGCCTTTGGAAGCTGGGATGTTTTTCCATTTATAATTAATGAAGAACGATCAAAAATTCCTGTTAATGCTGGATTTGAAATAGCCCACACACTCCCTTTGAGTGAACGCGAAGCATTTTTAAACACCCTCCAAGAGCAAATTCCAAGTCCCTGGGGCTCGGTGCGTTTGGATGCTTTTACCCACCATTTTGCACTGGAATATCTCCAAAAAAAAACACCCCTTTTGACCTATATCGCCTACGGAGAAACCGATGATTTTGCCCATGACGGTGAATACGATGCCTATCTAGAGTCGGCGCATACCACGGACGACTTTTTAAAAGACTTATGGGCGTTTACCCAAAAGCATCCGTTGTACAAAAACAACACGCTTTTTTTGGTGACCACCGATCACGGGCGGGGAATGAATACCCTTGACAGTTGGAGGAGTCACGGAGCAGCCTTTCCAGAAACCCAACAAACGTGGCTGATGGCTTATGGAAAGGGCATTGCCCCCAGAGGCGAAATGAAAGAAAAACAACAGTGGTACAACAACCAAATTGCAGCAAGTCTATTAAGGTTTTTAGGTGCAGAAGATCTAGTTACCCCCAAAATGGGAGCCGCTTTGCCCTTTGTTGAAGCTCCAAAATAAATTAATAGGTCATTCCCTCGTCGAAATGAAATAACGCATAATCAAAGTCTTCTTCATAACCCGGCACATCGGCTTTTTGTTGCAAAACAGCTTCCGAGGATTTGGGTGTAGAAAAAGGCATTTTTGCGGTGGGTGCAAAGCCCCCCGTCAACACATCGAAAAGGGCGTCCGATGTTGCTCCAAATGTGGCCAAAACAGCTTTGATTCCCGAGCTGTTTTCGTTGTAAATTTCATCAATCACCCATGGACTGGTGTAATTTATAACGACAACCATGGGTTTGATTTTTTGGAGCTGTTGGAGTTCCTCAACAGCAATGGCATTGTCACTCAATTGCAAAGAGATGGGCGTGCCATCGGAATCAAAAAGCGACTTGGCTTTGGGAATGATCCATGAAACTACGACATCTGCGGCTTCCGGCTTCGTAACTTGTTCATAGCCTTCGGGCAAAGCAAGTGAAGTAGCTTCGAAGTTTTTTTGATTCGAATAAAAATAGATTTTGGTTCCTTTTTTTAGCGGGAGTATTTTTTCATTGTCGTGATCTTCATTTCGCAACAACACTATGGCTTTTCTATGCGCCAATTGTGCTGCTTTTTGAAATTCCACTTTTCCCACAGTAGCCAAGGCGTTTTCCACCGAAACAAAGGGATTTTCAAACAAGCCAAGTTCAAATTTTTCAATCAGAAGGCGGGTTACAGAATCATCCACTAGGGGCATTAGCTCGGGGTAGGTTTGAAGGGTTTCAATCAATATAGCGGGATCAGCTGTACCCGAAAAAATATTGATTCCCGCTTCAAGGGCTAATTTATAACGCTCGACCAAGCTCAATTGTTCCACCCCCCAAGGCATCATGTGAATGGGTCCGGTATCAGAATTAATGATTCCCTGAAAGCCCAACTGTTGACGCAATACTTCTTGTAAAATTTTCTTGTTATAAGCATACGCCACTTCCTCGAATTCAGTAAAAACAGGAAACGAATAATAGGGCATAATAGCACTGGTACCGGCATCTATAGCTGCCTTGAAGGGGATGAGGTTGTTTTCAAATTTTCCGCCTTCAAAGAGTTCTCTTTTGCCCCATTCAAAATGGGGATCATGACCGTTTTCTACGGCACCACCTCCCGGAAAGTGTTTTGTGGTTAATGCAATTGAGCTGGGGTTGAGTTTTGGCCCCTGAAAGCCTAAAACAATTTGTTTCATTACTGAAGCCGCAAGTTCGGCGGACTCGCCAAAGGTGCCTTCAATCCGCATCCAACGGGGCTCTGTGGCCAAATCAGCCATATACATATAGCCTTTGCGCAAACCTATGGAAAGCCATTCTTGACGGGAATAATCGGCAAATTGATAGACCATGGCTTCATCTCTTGCTGCAGCAAGACCCAATTCACCGGGCCAAGCTGTAAATTTACCCGCCCCTAAACTCAGCCCTTGAGCTGCACTGGACACCACATGATTTCTCGGATTGGAAGCCACCAAAGCGGGAATCGCCAAGGCTTGTTTTTCACACAAGTCTTGCAAATTGTTTTGCCAAGTAGCGAGGATGTCAGCGCTGGTATTGACACGAAGTATAAAATGACGCTCGTTTAGTTCCGCAACCCCTTTGGTAGTTCCTGCTGAACTCAACATAGGATGCGCCAACGGCACTTTGGTAAATACATTATTGACCATGATTAAATCCTCCTCATTGAAATTACTCGTAATGGGTTCCTCACTCCTTCTTCTTTCAAAGGACCAATCGTTTTCAAGACGGGTTGTACTGATCATCATAAACCCCGCTTTTTGCGCTAGATTCATCTGTCCCACCAAATCTTCGGCACGCTGGGTGGCTTCTAATCGCCAATCTTCATAGGGGTCTAATACCCCATTGCGATTGTGATCTTTAAAAGTAAGTCCATTGGATTCAAGCAAAGGCAAAGCATGGGTCACTAATCCCTTTTGCGTGGGTTGTGGTTCAGATGTTCCACATCCTAACAAAGAAAGAGTAAAAAGAGTGAGTATATTTTTCATCGTGTAATTTAGTATAGAACACCAAAGTAAATAAAAATTGACAAACTTTTCCTCCTTTGTAGACTAAGAAAACAGTTAATGTTTTTTTTTAATATCTTTGAAAAACCCTCTTATTGAAAACCATAAATTAAGTTATTAACTCCGCACATGATTAAATTTTTACTTTCAATATTCACTGTCCTGTTGCTATTTTCTTGTCAAACCGAGGAAAGCGGTATGGAAGCTGTTGACACATCAGCTCCCTCTATCAAAAATCAAAACCCACCTGCCAATACTACAGACTCAAGCACGGATTCCAGCTCAGACAGTACAACAGACAATACAACCGATAGTAGTACGACTAGCACGGACGATGGTTGTGTATTGTATGAATTGTATACGGAAAGACCCGATTGTGCAGTGACCCTTAGCTTGTCTAACGAAGTTTCCATAAGAACACAAAACAGTAATCGAATCATTACCTCCAACAACATCCCTGAACACAAAGTTGGATTGTTTGGTGGCGGTATAGGCTCATTGAATCCCAATTCAATTAGTGAGCAAAATTCGACTTACACCATAAGCCTGAACCCTATTGCGGATGAAAATTTTACGAATTTGGTAAATGAAAATGGAAACCAATACAGTTTTGGAGTACTGTTGAATGGCGTTGAACTAGACCCAGTTCCTGCCGAGCCCTGGCCCCATGAAGGCTTAATGAGTCCGAATGCCAATTGGGATTGGAATTTAGAAGCTCCTAACGTAAATATCGGAATGGATTGTAATATTGCCCATGTACAACCCACCGGAAAATATCATTATCATGGGATGTCAGCCTTATACTTGGAGTCGATTGATATTAGTGATTCACAAATGACGCTAGTAGGCTATGCGGGTGATGGTTATCCGATCTATTACAAATATGTGTACTCCGATGCCTCGGATGCCAGTTCTGAAGTGGTTGCGATCAGTTCCAGCTATCAGTTGAAAACTGGAGAACGTCCAGGTGACGGTGTTACTGCTCCCTGCGGTGCCTACACAGGTGTTTATGGCAATGATCATGAATACATAGAAAGCTTGAGCGAATTGGATGAAGCCAATGGTAGAACAGGAGTAACTCCAGAATATCCTAACGGAACTTATTATTATGTCATCACGGACACCTATCCTTGGATTCCTCGTTACTTTAGAGCAACACCTTCTAAAGATTTTAAAATTGGTCCTTCCTAATCGATTAACTCTAAACTATTCTTTCATCCTCCTCTTCCTCTGCCTTGGCACAGGATTGTGGGCGCATGATCCTCATACTGCCATTTATACTTTTAGCGAGTACAGCTCTACAACTGAGGTCACTGCAGAATTTCCATGGTTGTTGCGCAATGCAATGATGGCTTTTCAACCAGCACTCAAGGAAGCCAAAACCCGCGAAGCATATATGGCGGTACTGAAAGCCTACGTTTCCTCACATTTTGTATTGAGCGACAAAACCGGGAAGTCTTTACCGTTGATTGACATCATTGAAAAAAAAGATCCCAACCACCATTCTGGGACTTTTCTTATGATTTTTGAAGGGACTGAGGTCGCCAAAGTGTACAACAATATTTTATTGGATTTTTCTCCCAAACATCAAAATTTTCATACCGTTCAAAAAGCGGCTTCCCCCTATTCTTTTATA
>JABISF010000016.1 GCA_018699935.1 Flavobacteriaceae bacterium
ACACTTTAAACCACTTCTATGGGATATTATGGCTCGTTGAAGAACCGTTAACTCAAAAAAAAAATCCAATCCTAAGTCTATTTTGACGCTGCCGTCTTTTTGTCCAAAAACAAAATCAAAAGACTCGAAAGCAGCATCAGCGCAGCGGGCAAATAGGCAATTGCCGGATCGCTCACTTTGAAATGCATCCCAATTGCACCCGCCATAAGCAGTGCCATCACCCCTGCCGAAGGGCGAATGGTTTTTTGGGTGATAAAACCGAGAAGTAAGCCCAAAGCCGCCAAAATTTTTAATCCCCCCACCAAATATACCATCGTTTCATTCAGTCCATAGACGGCAAATTCTTCAACCATATTGGAAGCCCCTCCGCCACGGTAGAGGGTTGCTTTGTTAAATCGGAAAAACCAAACGTTGAGCACCACTGAGGAAACGATGAGCATTAAAAGATATTGAATGTATTTCATAGTGGTTTTTTTAATGTTTTCATAAATATCCATGAATTTACTAAAAAGTAAATTAAAGCCGGCATGGACTGGACAAAATTATCGTTTATTGACATCCTTGTAAATAGCGCACCCCCCATCATTAGTGCTAGTACAGCTGCACTCAACAAAATAATTTTTGGATTATTCAGCGGGAGTAAAAGTCCTATCCCACATATTATTTGAACAAGAGCAATCAAAACTCTAAATTTTGAAAAACCAAAACGTTCAAACTCCTCTATATAATAGGGAAGCGAAAGGGTCAGAATACCATAAGTAAGATGAGAAAGTCCTGAAAAAATTCGGAATGCCTTAATAATCATTTGGCGAAACTAGCGGTTCTATTTTGAATAGGGCTCTGTTTTCTTTTTTAAATTCAAAAATTTCAACTCTAAGGTTCCTCTTTTTTGGGCCCTCTCAAGTGAATGATCAAACCGTTTAGAAAATTGCGCAACACCTGATCGCCGCATTCCATATACTTGGCATGATTTTCATTTCTAAAAAAAGCACCCAACTCCGACTTAGAAATCTTAAAATCAACCAAGCGGCAGATCTCAACAATTTGTTCATCGCGTAATTGGTGCGCTACGCGGAGTTTCTTAAAAATATCGTTATTTGATAATCCCATGCTCAAAGATAATTTTTTAAAAGGGAAAGAAACATCCCTATGTAAGTCTATTTTTTCATAATAACAGTCAACGTGAATCTTTCACAAACGTATATTCATTCAGATTCTTAAAGAATAATTGCTAATATATTCATTTAGGGGGCTCCTCATTCATCTTCTCATCTACAACTTTTTGGATTTTCATTTGCCCCTGCCTCTTGCAGTACCTCTATTGAAGGCTTTGAGGACAAAAAATGTTAAAATTTTACTTGAATAATAATTTTACTACCTTGAAGCTTCTTTTGTAGCGTATGAAAAGTAAATTTTCCAAACCCTTGCTCATCAGTGTCCCTATTTTTCTGGGACTGTTCCTTTTGTTGCTCTACAACAATCGTCCCCAAACCCAAATTGATTTTAATGCCCACGTAAAACCCATCCTCAACAAACATTGTATCAATTGTCATGGAGGAGTAAAGAAAAACGGGGGCTTTAGTGTACTCTTTGCCTCGGAAGCCTTCCAACCCACGGAAAGCGGTGTCCCTGCCATTGTGAAAGGCGATGCAAAAAACAGTCCATTGATTCAAAGGCTTAGCGCAGCAGATCCAGAGGAACGAATGCCCTATAAAAAACCACCGCTTGATGCTGCCGAAATAAAAATTCTTTCCGACTGGATTGATCAAGGTGCTGAATGGGGAACGCATTGGGCCTATATCCCTCCCAAAAAATCGGAACTCCCCAAACTCAACAATAAAGCAGCTCCGTCCTTTGAGCATTTTTTTCAAACTCACGTAGATGCCTTTATTGCCGCTCGGATGGAAGATCAAAACCTTACTCCCAATCCTCCCGCTCCAGCCCTTACACTGGCGCGAAGAGTCGCCTTTGACCTTACTGGTTTACCTCCCAACAAGGAGTTGTTTGAGGCCTACACCAACAACCGAATCAGCTATGCGACCTATGTGGATAGCTTACTCAACGATACAGCCTATGGCGAAAAATGGGCGAGTTGGTGGTTGGATTTGGCGCGTTATGCCGATACCAAAGGATATGAAAAAGATCCGGGAAGATCGATTTGGCTTTACAGAGATTGGGTAATCAATGCACTGAACCAAGACCTGCCCTACGATCAATTTACCATCGATCAATTGGCGGGAGACCTTTTGCCCGATCCCAGCCCGGAGCAATTCATAGCCACCGGCTTTCACCGCAATACCATGAACAACGACGAAGGAGGAACTTCCGACGAAGAGTTCCGTACCGCTTCCGTCATCGATCGTGTCAATACCACTTTTTCTGTTTGGCAAAACACTACCATGGAATGTGTGCAATGCCACAGTCATCCCTACGACCCCTTTAAACACCAAGAGTATTATGGGTTGATGGCTTTTTTCAACAATACTCGTGATGAAGATACGCCCGATGAAGCTCCCAATTACCGAAACTATTCCAAAGAAGACGCCCTCAAAGTAGAAGAATTGCTGCAATGGATAAAAAGTTATGGAACTGCTGCGGAATATGAAACCTTTAAAGACTTCCTGTATTTTCTGGAACCCAAATATCAGTTGCACAATTGTGAGGATTTTACCAATGGAGCCATGGCAGATGGCAAATGGCTCGCCCTTTGGGACAAAGGTTCTGCCTATTTAAGAAATGTAGATACGCAACAATCCGGCAGCTTGTATTTCAATTATTTTTCACGATTGAATGGAACGAGGATGACTTTGCGAGAAAAAAATGCTTCTGGTCGCATCTTAGCGGAGTTTACTATAAACAAAAGCAATGGTGCGATTCGTCGGGTTCCTTTCAAAATTTTGGAAGGGAAAACCGATCTTTATATCGAAACCCACAACGAGGGTCTCGCCCCTCAAACCACCACTAGTTATTTGTCATGGTTTGCCTTTCTTCCCAACCTCCCGGGAGCCGATCAAAAGGGTTATACCAAAATGCAACAACGGCTCAACACGCTGTTGAATAGCCCGGTGGATCAAACGCCTATTTTGATCGAAAATCCACCCTATATGCAGCGCAGCACCCAATTGTTTGAACGCGGCAATTGGCAAGTCAAAGCAGATACAATCCCGCCCCATACTCCTGTATATCTCAATCCTTGGCAAGAAAAATGGGAGAAAAATCGGCTTGGCTTGGCGCAATGGTTGGTGAGTGAAGAAAACCCACTCACTGCAAGAACCCTCGTAAATCGCGTTTGGAATCAAATTTTTGGCATTGGACTGGTGCCCACCATAGAGGATATCGGAAGTCAATCCACTGCCCCCACGCACCCGGCACTTTTGGATAATTTGGCGGTCCAATTCATGACCGAATTCCAGTGGCAGTTAAAACCCCTCATCCGTCAAATTGTTTTATCCGGCACCTATCGCCAAAGTGCTGCAATAGACGAAGAGAAATTGGCACTCGACCCCGAAAATTACCTCTATGTAAGAGGGCCTAAACTTCGTCTTACTGCAGAAGAAATTCGGGATCAAGCCTTGTTTGTTTCCGGGTTGATGAGTCGAAAAATGGGCGGTCAGGGAGTTATGCCTCCCCAGCCCAAAGGAATATGGGCACACCCTTACCTCGGGGATTTGTGGAAAGAAAGCAAAGGCGAAGACCGCTATCGAAGAGCTATTTACACCTATTTTAAACGAACCAGTCCCTACCCGTCCCTGATTACTTTTGATGCCGGAAGTAGAGAGGTTTGTTTGATCAACAGAATTTCGACAAACACCCCCCTTCAAGCCCTGGTCACGCTCAATGATCCGGTCTATATGGAAGCAGCTTTGGCATTGGCTCAGCAAGAGGAAAACAATCCTTCACCCGCAGTAGCCATTGACAATATGTACCAAAAAGCTTTGTATATAAAGCCCGATGCTGCTACTCAGACAGTACTTTTGGATTTGTATCAGCAAGCACTTCGAACCTATGAGACACGACCCGAACAGCTGGAACAATTTTTAGATCGGGAAACCCCCACTCAAATAAAGCTTGCTGCGCTCACCTTGGTCGCTAATGCCATTATGAATTTAGACGCCTTTTTAACGCATTCTTAAACTTATGGATTCTCTAGAACGCTTATTGAAAGAATATCAACTTAAAAATGCCGAAGATCATTCGCGGCGGCATTTTTTGCGCAATTGCACCTTAGGTCTGGGAGGCATCGCATTGGGTTCATTGGTGCATGGCTGCGATCGGGGTGTTGCTCAAGCCCCTTGGTATACCCCCAACAGAGCACTGAATCCCTTGTCGGTACTCCCGGCACCCTTTGCTCCCAAAGTAAAAAGCGTCATTTATCTCCACATGGTAGGAGCCCCATCACAATTGGAGATGTTCGATTATAAACCCGAGTTGAAAAAATTGCACAACCAACTTTGCCCAGATTCACTGTTGGAAGGAAAAAAATTCGCTTTTATCCGAGGGCGCCCCACTATGTTAGGCCCGCAAGCAAATTTTGTTCGTGCGGGACAGTCCGGAAATTGGGTGTCGGATTATTTACCTCATTTTCAAAAAGTGGTGGACGAAGTGGCTTTTTTAAAAGCCGTAAAAACAGATCAATTTAATCACGGTCCTGCCCAATTGCTGATGCACACAGGCAGCCCGCGTTTTGGTCGTCCCAGTTTGGGGTCTTGGGTTACTTATGGTTTGGGGTCGGAAAATCAAAACTTGCCGGGCTTTGTTGTCCTCAGCTCCGGCGGAACACCCGATGCCGGAAAAAGTGTTTGGGGCAGTGGCTTTTTACCCTCGGTCTATCAAGGGGTGCAATGTCGATCCAAGGGCGATCCTGTGCTTTATTTAAAAGACCCTAAGGGTATCGATCGGAACTTAAAAAAGCAACTAATAACCGCCATCAACGACATCAACTTTAAAACCTATGCGCAGCAAAAAGATCCAGAAATATTAACCCGTATTAACCAGTACGAAATGGCCTACCGGATGCAACTTACAGTTCCGGAAGTAATGGATATCAATACCGAACCCGAACACATCAAGGAACTCTATGGCGTGGCTCCTGGGAAAGAATCCTTTGCCAACAATTGTTTATTGGCACGGAAAATGGTCGAACAAGGTGTTCGTTTTGTCCAATTGTACGACTGGGGATGGGACAGCCATGGCACCGATCATTCCACCGCTGTGGATTTGGGACTCCGTAACAAATGCCGAGAAATTGACCGCCCCATCACGGCACTGCTGATGGACTTAAAACAGCGGGGGCTTTTGGAAGAAACACTCGTCGTTTGGGGGGGAGAATTTGGGCGAACCCCCATGCAGGAAACCCGTGAAGGAAAAACCATGCGCTACAAAGGACGCGATCACCACGGTGAAGCTTTCACCATGTGGATGGCTGGCGGGGGTATTAAAAAAGGAGCGGTATATGGCGAAACCGATCCTATTGGCTATCAAAGCATTTCGGGAAGTGTGTCTGTACACGATGTACAAGCCACCATACTACACCTATTAGGGTTTGATCACGAAACCTTTACTTATGATTTTCAGGGTCGCCCTTTTCGCCTCACCGATGTACACGGATCTGTAATTAAACAAATATTAGCATGAAAACAATTCTTACAAATTTTTTAATCCTACTTATTATGACACAAATAGGCACTCTAAAAGCACAAAACACACTTCATTTTTATCAAACCAATTGGGGAAATACCGCCTCTTGGGATGCTTTTTGTGAAAAAGCAAAAGCTTCGGGCTATGATGGTATTGAAGTTTGGACACCCCGTTCGGAAGAAGAACAAGCCGCCCTCAAAAAGGCCATAGAAAAACATCAACTCAGACTGGTCCTGATGTGTGGAACCGCCAATCAGCTTTCAAAATCTGAACGGATAGCACAATATACCAACGACTTAAAAACGGCTTTAGCTTGGAAACCCGATTTGATCAATAGCCATACGGGGAGTGAATTTTTTACAGTAGAAGAAAATCTCGAATACATTCGTATCGCCGAGGGATTGAGCAAGACAGCAAATATCCCTATTTACCACGAAACCCATCGGGGTCGCTTTTCGTATTCTTTACTTAATTGCCTGGAGCATGTCGCCGCCGAGGATCAGCTACGGCTTACTTTGGACATCAGCCATTGGATGGTGGTTCACGAATCCTTATTGGAGGGCAGAGATGCACTTTTGGAACCGATCATAGATAAAACACGACACATTCACGCTCGGATAGGGTATCAAGAAGGACCTCAGGTCAACGATCCCAATGCCCCCGAATGGAAAGCGGCCGTGGATCGACACTTGGATATTTGGGAAGCCATCATCAAAGCTCGTTGGGAAGCCCAACAACCCATTACGGTAACTACAGAGTTTGGTCCTCCACACTATATGCCGGCGCTGCCTTTCACCCAAATGCCGGTGAGCGATCAATGGAAAGCCAATACCTATATGATGCAACGTATTAAAGAAAGACTGGGACTGAAATAAGATGCAAAACCTTTTTGATCTTATAGGACGTTTGCATCCTTTGGTGGTTCATTTACCCATCGGATTTATTCTGTTGGGTTTGTTGTTAATCCATTATGTACCCAAAAACACTGGGGCAGAAAAAGTCCTTCCCTATGTTTTTTTCTGGGCCAGTATCGCTTCAGTAGCATCCTTCCTTACAGGGATTATTCAATACTTACAAGAGGGCTTAAGCCTTGACGACGTGCGTCTTCATTTGGTCTTTGGACTACTGACCACGCTTTTGTGCATGCTTTTTTATATTAAACTTAAAGGGGCAACGTGGTTGGAAAAAATTGCTCCTCGATGGTGGGGATGGGCGTTGTTTGTCAGCCTAGTGGCCACCGGTCATTTTGGTGGCAATTTGACACACGGTGAAGACCACCTGACTGAACCTTTGCCCACTGCACTCAAAACTGCTTTGGGAATTTCCTCCCCGCCCGACGCCCCACTGTTGATCGATCCCGAAAAGCTGGAAGCCAGCATGTGGTTTGACGATGTAGTACAACCCCTCTTACAACAAAAATGTGTGAGCTGTCATAACGCTGAAAAGCAAAAAGGAAAACTAGCCCTCCATAGGCTCGAAAGTTTTCAAAAAGGAGGAAAAAACGGGGCTTTGATCGATGTTGAAAATCCAGAAAAAAGTCTTCTTTGGACGCGCATTCATTTGCCAATCACCGACAAAAAACACATGCCGCCCAAATCCAAAACCCAATTAAGTGCTGAAGAAATCGCTTTGCTGCAAGCTTGGATGGGCATCGGTGCTCCTGTGGCAAAAACCCTGGCGGAGGCTGCCGTAAGTCCCGAAATTTTACAGGCTTTTTATCCCCCAACACAAAACCATTTGATGCGATTTGCCGAGCTCCCCAGCCCCTCTGCAACAGTGATTCAAAACCTCCAAAACCAAGGTCTGTTGATTGCGCCGCTTTTCAAAAACAGCAATGGGCTTAAAATATCCGCGATCAATTGGAATGCTTTTACCGATAAAGACATCAATGCCCTTGCCTCTTTGGCGAAAAATATTGTCCTCCTAGATTTGGGAAATACGCAAATAACGGATGCCGTTTTTGAAACGCTGCAAACCTTTGAAAATTTGGTGGACTTAAAATTAGATCACACGTTGGTTAAAGGAAATTCGATGGAAGTACTTGAGCAACATGCCTATTTGGAAAGCATCAATTTGGTCAGCTCGGCATTTGCTGTGGAAAATTTATCAAAATTATACTCCTTTCAAACGCTTGAAAAAGTCTTTCTTTGGGACACTCCTGCCGCAAAAGAAATTGAAAAATCAAACCTCCCACAAGACAAAATCCAACTTTTTGATTTTGGCGAAGAGCTCCTTCCCAAACTTCCTTCGGATGGAATCGTCTATTGATTAAGTGCTTCTAAAGAGGTGAAAAACTCATATTCCTCCAAGCGATAGAGATATAAAATATTCTCCCCGTTGATGAAATTGACATTGCTAAAATCTTCGTTGTATTCGGCGGTTAATTCAACCAAAACTTGGGTCGCAGGATTAAACCATTCATAGATTTGGTCAGTCGCATCAAAATCGGGATCTGTACTGATATTCCGCCAAGTACCTTCATTCCGATCCTCATTCAACCAAGTGCCATCCTCATAGATCTGCATAGCGCCCTCATCCCTGCTGCTACTGTAAGCCCACAAACCAATCAGTGGATCTTGAAGATTGGTCGGCTGTAAGTCTTCTTCCAGACTACAAGCCCAAAACAGTGAAAACAACCCCAAAAACAAAAATTTTTTCATACTAAAAATTTAAAAATATAACTGCAGTAGCATCTAATGGATAAGCAAATCAGACTTTGTCAATACATACCGCATTAAGGACTTGACATAAATTTATCTTCAAAAAACCTTACAATTGTTTTAAAAATGCAATAATTCCATTAAAATAGGTTTCTTGGTCGTCGTACATACTCATATGACTTCCTTCGGGGCAGTAGAGGTATTGTCCTTGAGGCAAAAGCGTACTCATTTTTTTCATCGCTTGGGGATCCATGGTGTCGTACTGTGCTCCAATTGTGAGTGCAGGCACCTTGATGTTTTTTAAATCCGCTGTACGATCCCAATCTTTTAAAACCGCATCGCCCACCACCCCAAATTCACTGGGTCCTTGCATTTTTAGATACAGTCCATAATTCATATTCCCAAAAGCGCGAACCACCGGATTCGGCCATTCGGCAGGATTCCTGCGAAGCACATGCTTGGGATAATAAAACTCTTCTATCAAACCCAAATATTCGGGATGGGTATACTCCTCTTGGGCTTCGTAATTTCTGATTTTTGCCAAAACTTCAGCAGGTAATTGAGGTCCCAACACTTCGTTGGCGTAGACCACATATTCTGGGATGGAAGACACCATATTGGAGATAATCATTCCTTTGAGATGTTGCTGGTATTTTAAAGCGTATTCAATCGCCAAGATACCTCCCCACGAATGTCCTAGGACCACAAAATTGGAAGCATCCAATCCCAACCCAATCCGTACTTGCTCCACTTCTTCCACAAATCGATCCACCTCCCAAAGACGTTCGTCTTCGGGATGATCACTTCTGCCGGAGCCCAATTGATCGTAATAATAATATTCTATTTCAGCCTGAGGAAAATAAGAATCTGCAGCTTCAAAATACTCACTGGTGGAGCCAGGCCCGCCATGTAATAATAAAACTTTTAGTTGGGGATTATTACCCACCCGCTTTGTCCAAACCTTGAAGGTGCCTAGGGCTGTCGAGACATCGATCATTGTTGTACCCCCTGTGGATTTGGAGGGTGAATTGCTGTAGTCCAAATAATCCGATGTGCGAACCTCCTGATGGGCATTTTGACAGCCCATCCCAACAAGAGAAAGTGTAAGGAAAACGATTAATTTTTTCATAATCAAAGCTTTAATTTTTTTAAATGTACGAATTGGACTCAATAATTACTAGTGGTAATAAAAATTAAAATCTTCTCAATTCAATTTTTTAAACTACTTTTGCCGAACGTTGTTCACGCAACGGAGTGCCTTAAAGGGTTTGTTAAGTATGGTTGCTTTTCAAACTCTTTTTGTTTTAACCACACTGCTGTGTTAAATTTTCATCAAAGCAAAGGAACTAATCAATGCTTCACTCTTCCATAAAACCCTGCACAACTAATTTTCTAAATCCTTAGTGAAGTACAATTGACGGTATTACAAAATACTTTAAGAAGACTTAAAAAAATAATACGTTAACTTCGTTTTTAATAAAACTGATGAACGGAGAAGAAACGTTAAACCTTTGAAGGAAATCTCTAACGATTAAATTTATGAGTAATAGAAATAAATATTCAGAATTGATGATTAGTATTCGCAAAATTGTCAGAGCTGTGAATCTGGAATCAAAACGAATAGAAAAGGATTTTGGGCTGAGTATTGCTCAGGTGTTAACTTTAAAGTTTTTAAAGGAAAACACAGAATATAAAAGTACCATGAAACTTTTAAAAGAATATCTCTCCCTCAATGCGAGCACTGTAACAGGAATTATCACAAGATTGGAAAATAAGGGTTTGGTTGCTCGTTTACCCAATCCCAATGACAAACGCTCCACACCCATTATACTAACTTCAAAAGGAGATGAATTGGTAAATAAAACCAATGAATCGCTCCACGAAAGAATGTCCAATAGTACCCAAAAGTTCAATGAAGAAGAATTTTCTCAAATAATAGTTTCATTGGAAACAATAATAGAACTATTTGACATAAAAGATCTTGATGCATCTCCCATAATAAGTGGACAAACTGAAATTTAATGAATAATTACTTTCTATAGAAAATAAAAATAGTAATTTCGCGCTGAAATAAATATTTTATGCGCAATACTATTATTACCCTATTCATTTTTTTTCAATCCTTCCTTTCTTTTGGGCAATATTCATCTAATGGAATGATTTTAGACGAATACAAAATGCCACTCCCTGGTGCGTCTGTAGTTAATATTACTCAAGACAAGGGGGTCATTACCAATTTTGATGGAGAATTTTCTATAGAAACAAAAGAAGGAGATGTCATTGAAGTTTCCTATGTAGGATACCAAGCACTTTTGATAAAGAACACCTTCCAAAACGGAACTTCATTTCAGCTGATTCCAGATAGTGAGTTGGAAGAGGTCGTTATAACCGCCTTGGGGATTAAACGCGCTGAAAAAGCCTTGGGATATTCCGTTCAAGGAATAAAAGCCAGTGAAATATCAAAGGTCAAGGCCTCAAATGTGGTCAACTCATTGGCCGGAAAAATTGCTGGAGTCAGTATCACCGGTTCTGCTGCTGGACCTTCCGCATCCTCCAATATCAACATCCGGGGAGCTTCCTCCTTGATGGGCAACAATCAACCTTTGTTTGTGGTCAACGGCATGCCGATAACCAATGAACTTTACAGTTTTGACGACGGGCTCAATGGGTCATCTACCATTGATTTTGGTAACGCCGTTCAAATCATCAATACGGATGACATTGACGCCATTAGCGTCTTGAAAGGTCCTGCTGCCTCGGCTCTATATGGTTCTCGAGCGGCCAATGGGGTCATTCTCATTGAAACCAAAAATGGAACTTTTCAAAAAGAAGGTTTTGGTGTGGAACTCAACACAAGCATACAATTTTCCAATCCGCTTAAACTTCCCCATTATCAAAATGAGTACGGATCCGGAGGAGGTGGAAAATACAGTTATCTCAATGGTTCTACTTACATAGGAGCAAACCAAAATTATGACGCTTATGGCGAAAACTGGGGTCCTCGAATGAATGGACAGTTGATCAAACAATTTAATTCTAATGGCGAGGCCGTTCCTTTTACACCGGCACCTAACAATGTCCGTGATTTTTATCAAACGGGAATTTTACAGAGCACCAATGTCGCCATAAATAATAGTTCAGCCACTGGACAAAGCCGTTTCTCCTACACACATCTCGAAAACAAAGGATTAGTTCCAAATACAGGATTAGAAAGAAATACATTTCAAACAAGCATCGGCAAATCATTGTGGGATGAAAAGCTGGACGTGCAATTCAATTCAATGTTTGTTCGTTCCACCTCCGACAATATTCCCAATTCAGGTTATGACGAATCCTCTTCTGTAATGTACGGTTGGTTATGGCTCCCCAGACAAGTAGAGATCAATGATTTGAAAGATTATTGGGAACCCGGTAAAGAAGGTGTGCAACAACGATATGCCGAAAACTTATGGGTGAACAACCCTTGGTTTATCGCCTTTGAAAACACCAATGCCTTCCAAAGCAATCGACTCATAAGCAGCACCCAACTAACCTATAATTTCAATAATAAATTAAATTTTAGATTTCGCTACGGTGTGGATTATGTTGATGAACAACGTCAATACAGCAGAGCTCCTTCCACCAAAGGAGTTCTGAATGGAAGTTACCGAGAGGATGAGATTTCTTTTCGTGAAAGTAATGCCGAATTTCTATTTAATTTCAACCCTACGCCGGAAGAGGAAAATACGATTGATATAGACATAAGAATCGGGGGAAATCTCATGTCTCAAAAAGCCAATTTTGGGGTAGCTAACAATCCTGAATTACAAATTTTTGGAACGGGTCCCTCCATCTACAGCCTCTCCAACGCACGCTCAGGAGTATTGGTAGAGTCGCAAAAAACAAATGTGAAAAAAAACAGCGTCTTTGGACTCCTCTCTCTAGACTACAACAATTGGGCTTATTTAGACATCACTTATCGCAATGATTGGTCGAGTACTTTGGTGAATCCGATTGTGGGAATTGACAATTCCAATTTTAGTTATGGATATCCCTCCGTCTCGGGAAGTGTGCTGCTGGACGAAGTGATTAATTTGCCCAGTTCCATTGATTTTTTAAAACTAAGAGCCTCCTATGCGGAAGTGGGTAATGGAGCCCCCGCCTATTCCTTTGGCAACACCTATACTCCACAAGCTCCCTACGGAAATAATCCAGTATTTACGATGGCAAACACTATTTCCGATCCTAATTTGAGAAATGAAAGAACCACCGCCAACGAATTTGGAATCGATTTACGAACCCTCAAAGGAAGATTCAATATTGATTTTACCTATTACTCGATGAATAGTTTTGATCAAATCATTTCGCTCCCCATCGCCAAAACGAGTGGTTTTGACTACACGCTCACCAATGGTGGTGAAATCAGTAATAAAGGAATCGAAATTGCTGCAAAATTTCACTGGATAAAACAAGATGATTTTAACTGGACGAGTCAAATCAATTATGGGAAAAATAGAACCGTTGTTGAATCCCTTCCCGATGTCATTAAAAGCGGTAAGTATTCCATCATTGCTGACGTATTTCCGGGAGACGAAGGAGGCTCAGACCTTGAATTGGTGGCACAAGAAGGAGAATTGCTAGGGCAGCTGGTAGGCCTTGGGTTCCAAAGAGCCCCTGACGGACAAATTATACATGAAAATGGTCTCCCATTGCATACCACCGAAAAAGTCTCGGCAGGAACCTATCAGCCCGATTTTCGTTTGAGTATGCTAAACAATTTTAGTTATAAAAACATCAATCTCTCTTTTTTGTTTGACGGCCAAGTAGGCGGGAAAATATATTCTCGTTCACATGCCCTTTACGGAACAGGAGGAGCCATTATCAATGACGATGACCCCAACTTGGCACTCACCACCACCGAAGGAAGAACCACCTATGCAGTGTCTTATGACAATGTAGGACAACCTGTTTACACCTTGGAACAAGAGGGGAGCGTGGTAGGTCCCGGGTATATGTATGACAGCAGCGGTAATTTGGTACCCAACACGGTAGGGGTACCTGCGGGGGGCGCGGGATATACCGGGTATTTTTATAACTATTACGGCAATGGTTTCAATCGTGACAATATTGAAGCAGCTACTTATGATGCCACCTATTTTAAACTTAGAGAACTCAGTGTAAGTTATTCCTTCACCGAAAGTTTAACGGAACGCCTTGGTGTACAATCTGCCGTACTTTCTCTAGTTGGAAGGAACCTACTCCTCTTTACGGCTGTCCCTACCATCGATCCAGAAACTTACTCCATACGAAATGGATTGTTTGTCAATGGTTTTGAAAGCACCTCTATCCCATCGCTCAGAAGTGTGGGTTTAAATTTCAACCTCACCTTTTAATTGATCATTATGAAATTAAATAAACGTATCTCATCCCTATTGCTCATTAGCCTTTTGAGCTGTAATGACTTTGAAGCATTAAACATCAATCCCAATGAGCCAACATCAATATCTACAGGTGTTTTATTTTCATCGGCATTAAGAAAAAGTGTTCAAACCACATCCAATGAGGCTTTTTTACTATCAAATAATATTGCACAACTCACCGCGAAAACGCTTCGTGCCGAGGTAGATTTCTACAATTGGAATGCATTTCCTACGGTTTGGGAGGGGCTTTATGAAAGCCTAGCAGACCTCAAGGAGGTTGTTCGTGTAGGAACCGAAGAAGGAAATTTGCAAGCCGTGGGTGCTGCAAAAGTATTACAGACTTGGATTTTCTCTCAACTTACCAATGCTTATGGAGACATCCCCTACAGCGAAGCCATTAATGGCGATCAATCTTTGTTTACCCCAAAATACGATCAACAGGTGGACATCTACAAAGGGATGATGGCGGAATTGGATGTTGCAATCAGTGCTTTGAACGGTTCCGGCACGATCTCTGGAGACATACTATATAACGGTCAGGCAAATCATTGGAAAAAATTTGCGAATGGTTTAAAACTTAGATTACTAATGTATGCCTCAGCTCAGCAAGATGTAGCTGCTGAATTTGCAGAGGTTGTTTCAGGCGGTGAACTGTTCACTTCAAATGAAGAACAAGCCAGTCTAACTTTTTTAAGTGCTTTTCCCAACCAATTTCCTACACGTCCGCTAAAACAAGGTGATTTTGATGCCGTAGCGATTTCAAAATCGGCAGTAACGGCGCTTCAAAAAACACAAGACCCACGTTTAAGTCGCTATGCACGACCTGATAACGAAAATTTTGATACCCCTATTTTTACAGGTGTTGAAAATGGTGTTGGTGGGCAAACCGGCTCACGTCTTGGTTTAGCCTATTATGACTATCCGGGACAAATTACTGCATCAGAAAAAGGACTTCAAACGGCAGAAGGAATATTGATGACGTATGCCGAAATTGAATTTCTGCTGGCAGAGGGTGTCCTCAAAGGTTGGATTCAAGGAGATGTTGCTGCGCATTACAAAAAAGGAATCCAAGCGTCACATGACTATTATCAAGTATCCTATACTCCTTTTGGATGGCAGGATTTTTCCGATTTTTATGAAAACTCTAGCGTTGCCTATACCACGCCCATGGATGTTTGGGAACAAAAATGGTTGAGTCTATACTTCTCTGCCCTAGACCCTTATTTTGAAGTGCGACGATGGTACACTACCGTAGGGGGTTGGGACGGTTTGCCGTTCCTCAATGCACCAATTGGAAATAACTTCAACAACTACGAACTGCCTATGCGGTTTTTGTATCCCGGTCAAGAGCAAAGTTTAAATGAAGACAATTACAAGCAAGCCAATGCTAATTATAACACTGCTACATTGATTAATGGTAAAATGTGGATTGTGAGTGATTAATTTGTTTTTTTATGAAAAAGTACTTTGCAATCTACCCCAGGGTTTTCTACCCTTCATTTATTTTTATTCTGCTGTTTGTCCTTCTTTCTGTTTTTGGAGGTGAGCCTGTTAAATTATTTTTTGAGCGAGTAGCGCACGAGGTCACTGCTACTACCGGATGGATATTTATCCTCGGGGTCAATTTTTTTGTACTCTTCTGTTTATGGGCCGCATTTGGAAAATTCGGCAACAAACGTCTTGGAGGAGCACAGGCAAAGCCAGAGTTTTCTGTGTTTTCATGGTTTTCAATGCTGTTTTCAGCGGGTATGGGTATTGGTCTTTTATACTTCAGTGTATCCGAGCCCATTACTCACTTTATGAAGCCACCTATGGAACAACTCAGCGTCACAAAACGAGCCATACAAGCACTAGATTTCACTTTCCTCCATTACGGGCTCCATGCTTGGGCAATCTATTGTATTGTGGGCTTAGCATTGGCGTATTACACCTTTAATAAAAATCTACCTTTTTCATTACGCTCCATTTTTTTTCCTTTTTTAGGTCGGAAAATAAATACCATTTATGGCGATATAATAGACATCATCGCTGTTGTTGCCACTCTGTTTGGTTTGGCTACCTCGCTTGGTTTTGGAGCCCGTCAAATTGCCTCAGGGATTAATTTTCTTTTTGGAATTGATGCGGGTGTATTTACGCAAATTGCAATTATAATTTTTATCACACTTATTGCTACACTTTCGGTGATTACTGGACTCAAAAAAGGGGTGCTGTTTTTAAGCCGATTGAATATGGTTATCGCAATGCTATTTTTAATTTTTGTGCTTTTCTTATCCGACACCATTGCCGTATTCCAAATTTTCATCGAAAGCACTGGGATGTACTTTCAACGTTTTTTTGAACTCAGTACCTGGTCCTCCTCTTTTGAATTTTCAGAATGGCAAAACAATTGGACCATTTTTTATTGGGCTTGGTGGATTGCATGGTCCCCTTTTGTAGGGATGTTCATTGCGCGAGTATCCAAAGGAAGAACAATCCGTGAATTTGTATTGGGCGTATTATTTGTTCCAACATTAATGACCTTTTTTTGGATCGCTGCCTTTGGCGGATCTGCATTGCTGTTGGAATTGCAAAACTCAGGTGTGATTTCGACAGCTGTTTTGGAAGATAGCGCTACCTCCTTATTTGTGTTTTTAAAACAATTCCCCTTGAGTAGCTTTACCAGTATCATTGGCATCCTAATGGTCTCCATTTTCTTTGTGACCTCATCTGATAGTGGCTCTCTTGTAATTGACAGTATCACCTCGGGGGGGAAACTCAATGCACCTGTAGGACAGCGCATACTCTGGGCGCTCACAGAAGGTGCCGTGGCTATAGCTTTACTGATTGGAGGAGGACTAAAAGCAATGCAAGCAGCCTCCGTAAGTACAGGATTACTTTTCTTGTTGGTACTTTTTGTGATTTGTTATTCCCTATTCAAATCCTTTCGAAGGGAACAACTAAAAGATATTCGTATTGAAAAACATAAAGCCCTAAAAAAAAGACTTTAGAGTTTACGTTTTATGAAAATTAAAAATAATTTAATCCCAAAGAAGTTAAATTTATGCTAAGAAGGATTAAAGTGCTTGAATGATTTTTATCACCTCGGCATCATTCTTTATATGGGCTTTGGAAAACTGTTTTTTTTGTGTCTCCGACAGCTCTAAAACGGCAAAGAATTCCTTCCGGTTTTTGGGCATTTCCATCAACGCTCCATTTACGATCAAATACTTTTTTTCAAAACGTTTGATCTTTGTTTCAATAAGACCCATTGTTTTGGAAGGCACTTCTAACAAACGTACCTCGTGGGTTTTGACGAACTGCACACGCGCATTAGCGGCTAATTCTTCAAAATAGGCCTTTCCTTGCAACAACTTATTGGTAGGGATAAATACATGTCCGTCCAAAACAATTTTGGAAATCCCTTCTGCATTAATCAGATAGAGCTCGTCTTCAAACAATAACTCAAATTGATCGGTAAACAAATTATAATTGGCTTCCACTTGAAAAAAGCGTTCCGCATCTTTCTTTCTATACAAAGCACCCTCAGCAAAATCCTCTTTATAATATACCGACCCTTTTAGACCGCTGATGTATTGATTGCTATAGACCTGATCAATTTTTTGTAGTGCAAATACATTGAGATTGTTGCTAAAAACATTGGATGACTCTGAGGCCACAAATTTGCCTTGCCCAAAGGTATAGGAGGACATCAATATCGCGAGACTGAGTATTATTTTTTTCATAGCAAGTAGAATTTAAATCAAATAAAGGTAAATAAAAAAGGCCGGCTATGACGCCAGCCTTTTTCTATTATATTGGATATAAATTAGTTTACATCCCAGAAAATCTTCACGGTTTTCAAATCTCCTCCAATGGCAGAAATAGCTGCATTTAAAGAAGTTCCGTTCAACTGTGCTTCATCTGTTGGATACAATATACGCGTAGGGATATCTCCGTAAGTCAATCCTTCTACTACATTAAGTATCGGCTTGTCAAGCAATCTCCAAGTTGTCCAACCTTCGTAAGGAATGTTGTACATAGCGATCCACTTTTGCGTAGCAATTTTGGTTTTCCAATCTCCAGTAGCGGTTTCATAAGCAACCGATTCTTGCGCAAGATAGTCGGCCACATCCGTTGCAGAACCACCCCATTCTTCAATAGAAGCAGCAATTCCTGCATGATAGTGATCGGCTTCTGTGCCCGGAACATTGAATCCTCTAGCCGCTGCTTCGGCAAGTAAGAAATGAACTTCTGCAGCAGAGATGATATTTCCTTTTAAATCAGGCTTTTTCATCAAGTTAGAGATTGCACTAAAGCTAGACGCTGCATTGGCAGTACCATAGACACCTCCGGAATAAACCCCATCACGAGTTTCAAAAAATGCAGGACGACGTGGGTCATTCAAGTCATTTAAAACATCGATGAAAGTATTCGCTCCAACGTAGTCGATACGTCCACTTTGTACCAAATCTACCCAAACTGGGTTGGTATTGGGTGCATCGGGAAGGTAGTTCAAACCAAAGTTATCTGCATTGTCAGCGATTGCGCCAGCAGCAGCTTCGGCTGCTTTTTGCCCTGCCACGGAAGTATTCACATCGGCCAAACGCATGGCCAAACGCAATTTAAGCGCGTTGGCTGCTTTTTTCCATTGTGACATATCGCCCCCATAGATAGGATCTTGACCGGCAGAAAAACCGCTTCCACTTCCCATACTTGAAATGGCAGCATCGATGCGCGTCAACAAATCTGCGTAAATAGTCGATGCATCGTCATATACGGGACTTGCGTTGTCAGTATCCAAAGCTTCAGAGTAAGGAACATTTCCGTAAGTATCTACAAGAACACTAAAGGCAAAAACCTCCATGAAATTGATGATTCCCAATTGGGCAGCGCTATCAGCTCCACCTTCTTCAGTTATAATTTCACGAGCTCCTTTCAAGTCTTGCAATACATTGCGATAAACGGCGCTCCAAATGTTATTCCGAAGACCGGATTGCGTGTACTGACTTGTTTCAGGATAGGTCGTCTGTGCCCAATATTGAGCATAGAGACGGTTTGCATGCCAACCATTTAACAAATCAAACATGTTAATTGCAGCATTGGAAAACAATCCACTTGCTGGTACCACGGTGGGATTTTTTTTATCAATATTAAGGGTTTCGTCAACATCACATGAGGTGACCGCGAAAATAATACTGAAAAGTAATATATATTTTTTCATCTTCATAATTATTAAAATTCAATATTTAAGCTCAAACCTACGGTACGTAGTGTAGGATATGAACCTGATAGGTACCCTTGTGCGTTACCGGCACCTAGACCTGATTCAGGATCAGCAAAAGGAACATTTTTGTGGATGATCCACAAGTTTCTTCCTGTCAACGAAAGGTTGGCTGCAGTTACAGAACTACCAAAGGCATTGTTTGGAAGTTTGTAGGACAAGGACAATTCACGAAGTTTGATGTAAGAAGCATCGTATACTGTAAGTACACCTGGGTTTCTGCTAGAGTTCCCCCAGTAGTATGCACCACCGTAGTAGTCTGCACGAGCACGTACGGTGTTCACCGCTCCGTCTTCTGTTACACCTTCATTCAATACACCCCCACCATCGGCAACAGCGTCACGAACAGGATTTCCTAGATCGTTCAAACCACCGGTGTAGTCAGGTAACCCTGTACCTTGACCGTAGTGCATATCCAGAGAATAAACATCTCCTCCTTTTTGCATGTCAATCAAGAAGCTCAACGCTACATCTTTGTAAGTAATACGGTTGTTGATACCTCCGTTCCACTCTGGGTTTACGTCTCCAATAACTTGATCTGGAACAGCTTTGTAATAACCACTAGAGTTAATTACTTTGTTTCCGTTTGAATCGAATTCAAATCCAGTTCCACGAATGGTACCGTAAGGTTGACCTAAGGTGGCATTAACAGTGATTCCTCCTTGGTATGAACCTAAAACAATGTTTTCGGTATCTCCATAAAGAGAAACTACTAGGTTTTTGTTTTGTGCCCAGTTGACATTAACATCCCAGTTCAAATCTTGAGAACGAATAGGAGTAACATTTAATCCTACTTCTATCCCTTTGTTTTGAATTTCACCGGCATTCACCCATTTGTTAGAGAATCCTGTGGCAGAAGTTACTGCTACAGGCATCAACTGATTTTCGGTGTTTTTAGTATACCATGTTAAATCCAAACCTACGCGGTTGTCAAACATTCTAGTTTCCAAACCAAATTCAATTTCTTTGGTTTTTTCAGGAACCAAGTTTGAATTTTGTTTTGTAGAAGGATAGGTAAATAAGGATGCACTACCAAAGTTGTTTACAACGCCAAAAGTGTCGTATACGTTGTTGGCACCTAGGTCATTTCCAACCTCAGCATAGCCTCCACGAATCTTACCAAACTGCAACCAAGTTAAATCATCCAATAAACTGGAGAAAATCAAACTGGTACTTGCTGCATAATAGTTGTATGAATTGTTATCTACAGGAAGTGCAGAAGAAATATCATAACGATCGGTCAATTCAAGATACAAGAAGTTTTTATATCCTAAAGACGCTTGCGCGTAAATACCATTTACTTGTTTGCTACTAATTCCTTCAATAGGAAGTGGAACAGAATTCGCTGAGTTACTCAAAGAAAATAAGTTCGGCACTTTAAGACCTCCTGAAGTAGACTGACGATAGAAAGAATAGTCGTTTTTACGAATGTTCAAACCTGCAATCGCAGCAATGCTTAGGTCTTCGGTGATATAGTTGTCGTAGTTCAACATAAAATCGTAGTTGTATTCACTCGATTGAATGTCCGTACGATCATATCCTGAAGATTCCTGAGCATTTAATACACCAAAATAGTTGGCTACAGAACCGTTGGCTCTTCGCTCTTCTCTAAGTTCGTTGTAAGTATCCACAGATGCTTTTACTGTAAAGTCTAAACCATCAGTAAGGTTATAGGTAGCAAAAACATTTCCAAATAAACGATTACGGTTATCGGTTTGGAAGTTTTCAAAACGCGTCCAGTATGGGTTGTCCCAATATAAGGGAGTCAATACAGAGTCGCCAACACTGGCCAAGTGGTTCCAAGAATAGTTCATTCCGGTTTGCTCATAGATGTCTTTTTGATCAGCAACATCTACGTTCACTTGCCACCATTGTCTATACATGGTCATAATGTTATCATTAT
The DNA here is from genome assembly GCA_018699935.1 of Flavobacteriaceae bacterium. Taxonomy (GTDB): domain Bacteria; phylum Bacteroidota; class Bacteroidia; order Flavobacteriales; family Flavobacteriaceae; genus MS024-2A. Next base: position 20,860 of record JABISF010000016.1, read on the forward strand.
ATCCGGTAGAGTTTCTTCCTGTTGTTCTTTGAAAGTTGATGTTGGCACTAGAGCCTACAGTCAAACGATCAGTAGCATTGATGGTTCCATTCATGCTGATCGTGTTCTTGTTCAACTTTGAATTGGGAAGCATCCCTGAAGTATCGAAATTGGTATAACCAACACGATAGGTAGAATTTTCATTTCCTCCAGAAAAATTGACGGAGTTGTTGTAGGTGATCGCTGTTTCAAAAAATGTAGCAGGACCGTTTGCTGCAGCTACGTATGGTGTCGCTGTCTTATAGTTTCTGTGCTCTGGCACAAAAGCATCCCACTGATACACCAAAGTACCATCCAAAGGCGCTCCATAAGAAGCATCATCGTAGGTAGGCACAACTAAATCGTCTACACCATCTCCATTCACATCCACATCTTCAAAATAGCCTGTTGACCCGTAATAACGACCGTAACCTGCTCCGTATCCGTCTTGATACGTCAAGAAGGTAGATTTGTCAATTTGACCTACCGTTACATTAGAGCTTAAGGTCATTTTGGATTTTCCAGCTTTTCCTTTTTTGGTAGTAATTACAATTACCCCATTCGCACCACGAGAACCATAGATGGCCGATGCAGCAGAACCTTTCAAAACGTTGATCGATTCAATATCGTCGGGGTTAATGTCAGAAGCAGCGTTACCATAATCATAACCGGTACTTCCTCTTGTTTGGTTTGAACTGTTGTTCAGACGGTTGGATACTGGGATTCCATCCACCACAAATAGGGGTTGGTTGTTTCCTGTCAAGGAACTGTTTCCACGAATCAAAAAGTTTGCAGAACCTCCAAAGTTGTTGTTGGCTTTAATTTGAACACCACTGATCTTTCCAGAAAGTGAATTCACCACGTTGTCAACTTTAACGGTAGAAACTTCAGACCCTTGTATCTCTTGAGAAGAATACCCGAGAGATTTCTTCTCTCTGGCAACACCAAGTCCAGTAACTACTACTTCGGTAAGTTCGTTCCCCGCCGAAAGTGCGATGGTAAACGAACCTCCTTGGCTTACATCTAGCACTGAAGATGCATAACCCACAAAACTTACTTCAATAGACGCCCCACTGCCAACAGTGATGGTAAAATTCCCATCAAAGTCTGTAGTGACTCCATTGTTGGTGCCAACTTCTAGGATTGTAGCACCGGGCAAGGCTACGCCTTGATCATCGGTGACAACACCAGAAATGGTTTCTTGTGCAAATGCAGTCGCCAGACCCATGATGCACAAGAGCATTGTTTTCTTAATGTAATTCATAACCTATTTTTTGTATAAGTGTTAATAATGGAACAAAATTATAAAAATTTGTTAAATTAACTCACTATTATATAACATTTCTTTAACAGTTTAACGATCCATCAAACAAGCTTATTTTAAAGAATAGCCGTCGCTCCCAACGAAACCTCCAAGCAAGCGCAGTAATTGCAATCAATTTTATAGAAACTACTCCCCCAATGCAATGCATCCTTTTACTTGTTAAAAACAATAAAGAGTTAAAATTTTACCCTTTTGTTTAACTTCCTACTGTTGGAATCCCATAGATTTGATGCTATCCACGATGAAAAAAAACTGACCCCAAAACACTCCAAGAAGGGCAAGTGCGCTTTGTTATTAAAAAAAAGTGAAATTAAAAAAATTACTAATTTAGTAAGCTTACATAAGCTTTATAAAACGCTATCCTATCACACTATAAAACAAATTCATGAAAAAAATAGTTAAAATCATCGGCTATGGTTTTTCCCTACTGTTCCTATTGTTAGTTATATCTCTGGGTTTTAAGATGTTTCAATGGAACCGTGCAAGTCAAAACAATTTGGCGCAATTGGGAGAAGCTGCTCAAAGGGTCACGGAGAACGGTTATACCTTTAGAGATTTAAACAAGAATGGAAAACTGGATCCCTATGAAGATGCGCGTGCTGCGCTGGAGGATCGTGTGGAGGACTTAGTCCGCCAAATGACCATCGAGGAAAAAGCCGGAGCCATGTTTATCACCCTCATCGGTGTAGGGCAAGACGGCAATTTGATGGAGCGACCCGAATTCGATAATCTTTTCAGCTTTTTGTTTCCCGCCAATACAGAATTGATTATACAAAAGAAAATGAATCATTTCAACATCATGGACTCTCCAGATCCGGACAAAATGATCCTTTGGCACAATCGCATCCAAAAGTTGGCGGAGCGTTCCCGCTTGGGAATTCCCATCACTATTGCTTCCGACCCTCGTCATGGCTTTGCTCAAACGGTTGGAGTGAGCTTGTTCACGCCCTATTTTTCGCGTTGGCCTTCGGCCATAGGATTGGGTGCTACCCGAGATACGGCACTTGTAAAAACATTTGCCGAGATGGTTCGCAAAGAATACCTCGCCTTGGGCATCCGATTGGCATTGAGCCCCCAAAGTGATGTTGCCACCGAACCCCGTTGGACCCGAATAGACGGCACCTTTGGAGAAGATGCAGCACTCAATGCCCAAATGACTGCGGCCTATATTCAAGGCATTCAAGGAGACTCTCTAGGAACGCAATCTGTTGCTGCCATGGTGAAACACTTTCCTGGATCGGGCCCGCTCGACGGCGGTAAAGACAATCATTTCCCCCCCGGGACACAATCCTATCGCGGAGGCATGTTGGAGTATCACCTCGCTCCCTTCGAGGCCGCTTTTACTTCCAATGTGGCTGCGGTGATGCCCTACTACAGTGTTCCCAAAGGGGTTACCGATGAGGATGTAGCTGCCGGATACAACAAAGGAATCATCACCGGAATGTTGAGAGAAAAATACGGATTTGAGGGTCTCATTTGTACGGATTGGGGCATCATCTCCGATGCTACAATTTTGGGTATGAAATTCAAACCTGCCTCGGCGCATGGGGTAGAGCATTTGTCCGTGGACGAGCGAATCATCAAAATTGTGGAGGCTGGAGCCGATATGATTGGCGGTGAAATCCTCAGTGAAGAACTGGCGCGATTGATTCGTTCCGGGCGTATCAGCGAGGCACGTATCGATCAATCCCTGCGCCGTATTCTTGCTCTTAAATTTAAATTAGGTCTTTTTGAAAACACCTATTTGGACCCCTCCAATAGTAAACTTTTCAATAATCCAGTGCATCGACAAAAAGGCATTGAAGCCCAGCAAAAATCCTTGGTATTACTTAAAAATAAGGGAAATATACTTCCTTTAAAGTCCTCCCAAAAAATACATTTTTATGGCTTTGATGAGGATTTTGCAGAACAGCATGCTGGTGTGCCTGTTGAAGAAGCTGATGTCATCCTTGCTAAATTAGCGGCTCCCAGCGGACGTTTTGAGTCGGAATATATGATGGAAAAAATGTTGGGGGGAGGTCCTTTGGACTTTTCAAAAGAGGAATTAGACAAAATGCTTCCCTTATTCAAATCCAAACCCACCTTGTTGGTGATGAATTTAAAAAGACCGGCCGTCATTCCAGAATTGGTGGAAACCGTCACAGCATTTATCGCCGAATTCAATGTAGAGAATGACATCATCCTTGACCTGGTCAACGGAAAGTTTGCTCCTCAGGGCAAACTTCCCTTTGACCTTCCGGAATCTATGGAAGCCGTGGAACAACAGCTAGAGGACGTGCCTTTTGACACGCCACATCCTTTGTTTTCGTTCGGTGATGGATTGACCTATTGAAAATCTTTGGGATCCCAATTAAAGAATCGAATGGCATTATTAAAGAAAATGTCTCGCTTCTGTTCGTATGATAAATAATTTGCATTCTGAATCACGCCCACTGAGGTTTCAAACAAATCGGGCCAAACCATCAAATCGGTCCCATAGAGAATTCGTTTTCCAAATCCAGCCTGTACCAGACGATTGAGGTAGCGGTGAATTTCTTCTAAGGGATAACTCCAAATAAATCCTGCCAAATCAACATAAACATAGGCATGTGCTCCCATCAAACCAATCATCTCATCTATCATTGGATAGCCGGCATGCATAACCCAAATCTTAAGTTTTGGATGGCGTTCCAACATGTCTTCTAATAAAAAAGGTCGTCCCAAAGAAGCTCTGTATTTGGGAGCAGTGATATTAGCCATACCATTCCCTCCTGTACCCATGTGAATGCCTACAGGAATTCCTAATTCCTCAGCCACTGCAAAGTAAGCGTCCAAAGACATATCACTGGGGGACATGCCTTGGTATTGAGGAGCCACCTCCCCCATGACTTTGTAAAAGCCTCCGGAAAGTGAATCTTTAAACGCCTCCACCGAAAGGCCAGAAGCATTACTAATGCCTAGAGAAGGAATAATCCGATCGGGGGCGGCTTTGTGCCAATCGTGAAGGACACCCGCATCACCACTGGCAACCATATAAACGTTTAAGTCATTAATCTTTTGAATCAACTGCTCCTGAAAATCTGCTGTAGATGTAGCCGGTTGTAAGGGTGCAACACAGTCCTGACGCATAAAGCTTGGCGGCGGGAGCTGCGGATCGCCCCCCGGCATATTGCTTAAAAACCAGGGACACATTTCATTGGCAAAATTGCTGTTGATTTGCATGGCATGGACATGAACATCGATGATGGGTTCGCGCTGTTGCCCCAATAAAAATTGGGAAAAAAGGACAATACTCAGAGAAAAAAGTTTGGAATTATTCATTAAAGTTTAGTTTAATTAATCTATTAGTTTCCCTTTCAGGACACATTTATTGCTGGACAAATCGAAAAAAAATCTGAGCCTACTCGGCGGTGTAGGGTCTGTTTTCCATCAATCCTTTTCGAAATCCGGCATAGGCTGGTTTGGGTTGCAAATTTTCATCGTATAAAGTGGGCCAGTCGTTCAACTTAAAAAAAGGTTTGATCCAAGTGTCGCGATCGTTAAATCCCCAAAAGGTAATGCCATAGCGCTGTGCCGGCGGAACAGCACTGTTGTACACCCGTACCAAGGTTTCGTATTTTTCAGCTTGTGCCGCAGCCATCTCCGCTGTAAGTTCATTGAAGGTCTGCTGCCCTCCATCACGGTTATCGTCGTGTTTATTAAAAATCAAATCCACTTCAGAAAGATGTATTTTCAGCCCAGTAGCAGCTGCTTTTTTTAAGGTTTTATAGATCAAGGCATCCGGGATATCCATCCGATAATGCATTTGAAAACCAATCCCACTGATGGGTACCTCTTCTTTTTGAAGTTGCTCTACCAAGGCTAAAAAGCCATTTAATTTTAGGGTGTCACGTTCTAAGTTAAAATCATTCAAAAACAAGTCGGCCTCGGGATCGGCTTGATGCGCCCAACGGAACGCATCGGCGACATAGGAGATTCCCATAGCTTTTTTCCAAACGGTTTCCCGTAGGGCACCTCCCTTGGTTTCCATAGGCTCATTGACGACATCCCAAGCCGCCACTTTGCCTTTATAACGACCCACATAGGTGCTGATATAATCCGCCAAAAAAGAACGTAGCCAAAGGCTGTCTTTTGCAGCTTTTTCCTGAACCCAATTCGGCGTACCACTATGCCAAACCAAGGTGTGGCCAAAAAGGCGAAGCTGGTTTTTTTGAGAAAATTCCACCAAAGCATCTGCATCTTCCCAATGATATTGTCCCGCTTCGGGGTGGACGCTGTACATCTTCATTTTCCGATCCGCCGTAATGCTATTGAACTCCGATAACGTAAGGGCCAATTTCAGCGTATCGGCCAAAGTGCTCTTTAAATCTAGGGCCGTGCCAATCGGATAGGAACTTAAATCTTTCAGTCCCTGAGGCGGTTCCTTGCAGGCGGTAAAAAATATTGAAAAACTCAAAAGGGAACTTAATAATAGTGATCTCATTAGTGTTCGTTTCATTTTTATGGTAGGGTTGATTATTGTTTTACACGTTCAAAATATTCACTTTGTAAACGGAGGCTGGTCGTGTCCTCTTTAACCGCTTTTATCGCCTTAACCAAAGAAGCAACCTTCGAATCGGTAAGTATTTTACCCAAAGCAGCAGTAGCCACTGCACCTTGTCCGGCATAATGGTTGGGATAGGCTGCATACCACCAAATGGCCGTATACAAATCAGAAGACAAGTCCAAGCGTTGTTGGTTGTCACCCGATTCTTGATTGCTCCGCTCCAGACGTACTACATCGGGGCGCAAATACAATAGCGAAGAAGTTTCGTTTTCCCCACCATGCATATCCGTACTGGCGGGAGACTTGCGCATGGCGTTTACTTGTTCCGCCACTTCCGGAGGAGTTTTGGGATCGAAAAAATAAACAACATAATCTCGTTTTTTCTCCAATTGATTTTGAATAAAATAGCGAATCATTTGAGGATTTCCTCCGTGTCCATTGACGATGATAATGCGCTTAAAACCATTACGCCCCATTTCTTGACAAGTGGCTTCCAGCAGTTCCATTGCCAATGTACTGGGGATGGAAAAAGTACCGTATTGCTGTTTGGCTTCGTTGATTTGTCCATAAAAATAATCGGGAAATACCACGGCATATTCCTGTTTTGTGGCTCTTGCCGACCATTCCCGTACTTTGATAAGATCAGAACCTATGGGGCCATGGGGGCCGTGTTTTTCCAAAATTCCAATGGGCAGAATACAGGTGTAATTCGATTTTTCAAGGGCGGCTTCCCAATCGCTTGCGGTCAATTCATCCCATCGAGTGGGCAAATTTTGTCCCCAGATTGTGGAGAGCGTTAGAAAAAAAAGGAGGGCGCAAAGTTTATTCATGGTTATTCTTGTTTCGTATAAATGTAAGCATTTATCTATAAATCAAAGTACATCGCAAAGGGGTTAAGGGTCATAACGAAAAACGGTTTTCTCCCGCGTTTAGGACATGGGTTTTTCCTTTCCAAATAAAGTCGCCCGAAATTGTTTCTGGAAGCACGATAAGAGCACTCCATTTTCCTGCCTTCCGTTCGTAGTGAACCTGAATTTCACCTTTGGGATGGGGCATTTGCCCTCCAATGGCAGTTAATGTACCCAAATGGGGTTCTACTTTAACCTTGGCAAAACCGGGAGCGGCACTGTCAATCCCCAGAACGATTCTAAAAAACTCAATATTTGGACTGGATCCCCAAGCATGGCAGTCCGAGCGTGTGGTGTTGATATTCGAATCTTCCGACCACGTGGTCATTCCCATATCGATATTTTCCTTCCACTTGTCCAACCACTTCAAATAATCCTCTCCATAGCCGGCTTGAGTCAGTGCTTGATGTAAATAATATTTGAAATAAATGGAGGCCGGAGCCAGGTCGGTGGCGGTCAGCAGTTGTTGGCCAATCAAGGCTTTTTTGTCCTCGGGAGCTACTCCGTTCAGCAGCGCAAGTGCATTGGTGTGCTGGGAAAACAAGGTCTTTTCGCTATTGTCGGCATAACGGTTTTGGCGCGCGTCCCAATAGCTGTGATGAATGCTTTGTTTTAAACGGTCGGCTTCTTTTTGATAGCGGTCGGCAAGTTCTTGAATGCCCAAGGCAGCCTCCAAAGCGGCGGCGGCTTGATAGGCTCCCAACAACTGCAAATCAATCAAGGCAGAGCTCCCATCGGCACCGGCACTGCGGACGCCTATTCTCCAGTTGGGATCTTCCTCTACCCAGTCCGAAAAATTCCACCAGGGCAATTGCTTTACCCGTCCATCTTCTTGCTGAAAACGAGAAAAATAATCCAATATACTTCGAACCCCCAAAAGTTTGGATTGCGTAAATTCCAAATCTGCACCATACATCATATAATCGTATAAAATTCCAATATACCAAAGCGAAAAAGGAGGGATGTATTGGGATTGCGCCGAGGGATAGCGACTCATGGTTATGCCCTCTGCCTCTCGAGAATAATCAATTTGACGGATCAGGTTTTTTACCAATCGATCGTCACCGCTGTTGTACAAGGACACCAAAGCCTGTATGCGGGCATCTCCCACATACTGCAATTGCTCGTAGTAGGGACAGTCCATATAGGTTTCAAAAGCACACAAACGGGCGGTTCGCCACCCAATCTCAACGATCTTTTGCAGGGTCTTGTCTTCCGTTTTTAAGGTGGCATTCAACTGAAACGGATAGCCCGTAAAGGTTCCATAAATATCGTTGAGCACCAAGGGCATCGCTTGTGTTTGCACCTTGACTTGAACATAGCGATAGGTGCGAAAAGCAAGGCTTGTAAAGCTTTGATTTTCCTTTCCATTAGGAAGGATTTGATCGCTTCTGCCCAAAAACACCTTCCCTTCAATTGCATCCCGATTTCCTTTTTCGGGGTAATTTTCAGTAAATAATGCTTCCGCATAATCCAATGTAATTACACTTTCCTTTCCACCGCTAAAGCGCATATTCAAATAGGCATTGGTCAAATAGGACTGATCCAAAATCAGGGTACTTTCACTGTTCGCTGGAAAAACAATTTGCGTGAGTTTTTGGGGAAAGGTTTTGGGCACCTCCACCCCAACGGCTTTGCGAAGGGCATGAAAACGCTCGTCTTTCATTTCCATTTGTGGCAGTGTCGAAGGCACCAACATCCAATCGTTGGGACTTCCAAAACCTGTTCTGTATTTCGGATAGCCAATACCCACCCGTCGGCTTGCCCCCCATTGGGAGTCATCATAAGCGGTTCCATTCCATGCGGCAATATGCTGCTGCATGTCCACCCGTTCTCCGGGCCCTGCCACATAGTAGGTTCTCATTTTAACGGGAAGCGGCGCATAACTTTTATCTTCTATACATTTCCAACTACTGTTGGTATTCACCACTTGAGATTCTTCCACACCCCCCATGAGTATAAAAGCTGTTTGGGCGGAAACATTGGCTAGAGGTGTTTCTTTTCCTTCGTTCCAAACTTGTGCCGCCACCACATTTTTTCCAGCCACTAAAAAAGGTGCCAAATCAACCGTTTCGTAATTCCAATGCAACAAATCCGATCGGGCAGGACCGGTCGAAATCAAATTGTTATTGATGTATAATTTATAACGATTATCCCCCGAAACATGTACCGGAAAAGTGGTCGGAATGGTGGATAATTCAAAAGATTTACGGAAATAATAGACCCCATAACCTTGAGGATCGATGTCGGGAACTGAAATCCAGTAGGCTTTCCAATCTTGGGTCAAAACATCTAAGGCTTCTCCTTGTGCTTTTATGGTTGAATGGAATCCAAGACTTAGCCCCAAAAAAAGAACGATTAAAAAGTGAAATGGCTGCTTCATGGTGCTGCTAAATAAAAATAGAATTGTTACTAAATGTAAGCAACTTTTAGAAATGCCCCAAGAAATGATTTTTGATCCATACGATGATTTTCAAGAAATGAATAAATAAAAAACGGGAAGGGATAAAAAATTAAATTTGGGATTACATTTGAAGGCAAATAAATTAAAACCTAACGATGAATACCGAAGTAGATGTCTTTTTTGAGGAAGGTTGTGGTCGTTGCCGAATGGGAGGGACACCGGCTTGTAAAATTCACACTTGGCAAAAAGAAGCCCGTTTGTTGAGACAAATCATTTTGGAAACGGGTTTGAACGAAGACCGCAAATGGGGATTTCCTTGTTACACCTTGAAAAATAAAAACATACTGATGCTTGCTGTATTTAAGAATTACTGTTCAGTGAGTTTTTTTAAAGGCGCCTTGCTCAAGGATCCCGAAAAATTATTGACAAATCCTGGAGAAAATTCGAATTCGGTGCGTCAAATTCGCTGCACCGAGGAAACAAATATCATGAATTTAGCCGACTCCATCAAAAGGTATATCTACGAAGCGGTTGAAATTGAAAAAGCTGGGTTGAAGGTGCCGATAGTGCCCTCCTCGGCAACGGATGTTCCCTTGGAACTCCAACACCAATTTGATGAAGATGCTGCATTCAAAACGGCTTTTGAGGCCTTGACTCCCGGCAGACAGCGTGGCTATCTGCTCTATTTTTCAGCCGCTAAACAACCACAAACCCAACGGGCTCGAATTGAAAAATACAAAGCGCAGATCCTACAAGGAAAAGGATTCCACGACCGTTAATCCAACGTATCGGAAATTCTGAAATAGTCAAAATCAGCCTGTCCTCCCGCTTCTTGGGTGGCAAAATTAAACAAGCCAAATCGATAGCCCATAAAGTGGGGCAATGTATATTTCATGGCAAGCTCCACACCCAAGGGATGCCAAGTTTGAGCATCCAAACTGTAGAAAAAGGAAGCCGTGTCTGCGCGATCCATGAAGTTGCATTGAGCCTTTAAAAAAACCGTTTCTCCTTCAACAGCGATTTTTTCCTGAACCGTTTCCTTGTTTTCCTCCCCCAAAACCATCACCACATAGTTTTGCCCCTTTTCTTTTTGAATGCCTACATAGCCATAAAATTTTTGAAGCAAACACAATCCAGCCACATCGCCATCTTTCATCTTCGAAAACGAGAGGGCAGTTTTTGCGGTTGAATAGGGGCCTATAGTGCGTTGGGTCAATGTATTCCGGGCATCCACCAAATGGTGATCCACCCGTCCCGTTTTTAGACGTAAAAAGCTTTTGCGCTCTGTCAGTGACCACAACGAAGCCACCAGATTGTGATTCCACTGCCACACCAAAGGAAGCGGCTCGGAAGCTGTTGTCCGTTCAAATTCATCGGAAGCCACCAATCCGGGAATGAGTCCTTGTGCGGCAGGAAGCTCCAAACGATCGGGCACTTTGCCATTGTTGCCTAAAATGGGCCAACCGTTTTTCCATTGCACCGGCACCCAATAGGGAATCCTTCCCACGGCTCCATAATCTCTAAAAAGATAAGCAAACCATCGCCCGTCGGGGG